>JAHBWH010000330.1 GCA_019637115.1 Myxococcales bacterium
CCGAGACCGGGACCGAGACCGGGACCGAGACCGGGACCGAGACCGGGACCGAGACCGGGACCGGGACCGGGACCGAGACCGAGACCGGCCGGGCGGCGACCGGCGGCGACCGGGACTCGCAACCGGACTCCAAGCCGGTCGCACCGAGGCGACCTGGGCCGCGATCGTCCGAGCGGAGTGTGGCGCTCAGCCGATGGCGGGGGCGGCGCCGCGGAGGAAGAAGTAGACGACGACGCCCGTCACCGAGACGTAGAGCCACATCGGCGCGAGCACCCGCGTGATCTTCTTGTGCGCCGAGAAGCGGCGCCTCCAGGCGAAGTAGAACGCGCTCAGCGCCAAGGGCACCACCGGGATCGAGAGCACGATGTGGCTGAAGAGGACGAAGAGGTAGACGCCTCGGTGCTCGCCGACGTAGCGCGTGTCGCCGTGGACGTAGTGGTAGGCGAGGTACCCGACGAGGAAGAGCGTCGAGGCGACGAAAGCCCCGACCATCAGCCGTTTGTGGAGCCCTTGGTGGCCCCGTCGGATGGCGACCCAGCCGGCCGTGAGGAGCGTGGCCGCGGTGCCGTTGAGGATCGCGTTCACGCTGGGCATGAAGCGCAGATCGAGCTCCGACCCGTCGCCGCCGCGTCGAAGCAGGAGAAGCCACGCCAACAGCGCGAGCGCGGCCATGGAGACGACGGCGTTGAACAGGAAGAACGTGCGGTCCTCGCGGGCGCGAGCGTCGACCGGGTCGGCGGTGCTCATGGGCCGGATATGGGTCCGTCGCGCGCGCGGCGCAAAGCGCCGTGCGCAGCCGGCACCGGCGTGTTCTGGCGACGGGCCCTGCTCAACCCGGCGCGCGGCGGAGGCGGTCGAGGACGAAGAAATTCGAGAAGACGCGGTTGGCGCCGAGATCGAGGTAGGCCTTGCCGAGGTAGAGGTCGGGGTTGTGGGGATCGACCTGGACCAGGAAGTCGCGGATGCGCGACTCGGGGTTCCACGGGGCGTTGCGGCCGCTCCCGTAGTCGAGCAGCACCGCGTTCTCGAAGTCGCCGTAGCGACCCGGGCGCACGGGGACGACGTCGTAGAAGCCGTGGCGAGTGGACGGGGCGCCGCCCTTCTTGGGCACCCAAGGTCGTCCGGGCCCGCCGCGCGGACGGTCGACGAAGAGGTTGTAGCCGGCGACCTTCTCGCCCTCGCGGAAGAACCCCTTCACGAACTTCTGGAACCCCAGGATCCGCGCGAAGAGCGGCGGGTTGTACCCGCGGAACTCCCAGCCGACGAGCGACTCGCTCCGCGGGGTCGCGCCGTGACGCATGACGCGCTCGAGCTCCGCGCGGGGGAGGTCGATCAGCTGGTCGAAGCGGAGGCCCTCGAACGGGTGCGTGCTCATGGCGGCGGATCCTAATACCTCCGCCCGAAAGTTCGAACCGGGTATCCACGGCGGCGGTGCGGTCGCTCGTCCCCCTCGTGACGACGCGACGGAGCTCCTCGCCGGACGGGGTCGGCGCGGGCAGGGTCGGCGCGGGCGGTGTCGGCTGCACGTCGACGCCGCGGGACGAAAGACGCGGCGGGCGCGCGGGCGTGACCCCGGCGCGAGGTGGACTATGCTCGGCCGCCATGACGCTCCGATCACTCCTGATCCTCGGCCTCGCCCTCGCTGCGTGCCGCTCCCCCGAGCCCCGCTTCGAGACGCCTCGGGCCACCGACGAAGGGCACGCGACCCGCGGTGAGGCCGCCGCCGAACGGCCCGCGCCCGCGCCGACGCCCGAGCCGCCTCCGCCCGCGCCCGCGCCCGCCGACCTCCCCGAGGTCGCCGAGCCGACCGACCCCGCCCCGGCGCCCGACCCGCGCCTGCGCACACCCGCCGAGCTCAACGAGCGGGCACCCGAGACCTTCACGGTCTGGGTCGACACCACGAAGGGACCGATCGTGATCGACGTCACGCGCGCCTGGTCGCCGGAGGGCGCGGACCGCTTCTACAACCTCGTCAAGGCGGGCTACTACACCGACGTCGCGTTCTTCCGCGTGATCGAGGGCTTCATGGCCCAGATCGGCATCCACGGCGATCCCGCGATGAACACCGTCTGGCAGAACGCCAACATCCAAGACGACCCCGTCGTCGAGAGCAACACGCGCGGGATGGTCAGCTACGCGAAGACGGGCCTCCCGAACAGCCGCTCGACCCAGTTCTTCATCAACTACGCGGACAACTCGCGCCTCGACGGCATGGGCTTCTCGCCCTTCGGGCGCGTCCGCGACATGCGCACGGTCGAGCAGCTCTTCTCGGGGTACGGCGAGGGTGCGCCGAGCGGGCGCGGCCCCGACCAGGGCCGCATCCAGCGCGAGGGCAACACGTATCTTCGCAGCGACTTCCCCAACTTGGACTACATTCGGTCCGCGCGGATCGTCGCCGAAGGAGCACGCGGACAATGAGCAACACGAAGACGAAGTACATCGCAGCGGTGCTGCTCGCGCTGGTGGTGTCGGTCGGCTGCGAGCCCGAGCCGGGCGGCGGCGCGCAGAGCTCCTCGGGTGGCGAGACGCTGCGCGAGACCGACGGCGACACGACGGTGGAGGTGATCCGCGACGACGCGACCGATGCGCCGCCCGCGGAGGGGCGGACCTGTCAGTCGAACGCGGACTGCGGCGACGAAGAGATGTGCTTCGGGCCCGAGGGCTGCGACGTGGCTTGGACGTGCCAGCCCCTCCGGCCCTGCACCCGCGACCTCGTCGTCTACTGCGGTTGCGACGGCGAGCGCCACGAGGGCAGCGGCACGTGCCCGCCCGCGCCCTACGCGCACCGCGGGCCCTGCGAGGGTTGACGCGCAGCTGCCGGCGCGCTCAGTCGTTCAGCCCCCAGATCTCCATCACCCACGCGAGCAGCTCGCTCTCGGCCACATCGATTCCGTCGACGGCCGCGATGCCCACGAGCACGCCATACATCCACTCGCGGACCTCGAGGCGCTCCACCCGCAGGACGTACTTCGACAGCTCGTCCATCTCCATGGCCTGCACTTCGGTCATCGCGGACCAGAAGCGCGTCGCGCCGATCTCCTTGGCGAGCCGCTGGATCGCCAAGACCTCGGCGGGGCTGAGCTCCCCGTCCATCCGCACCATCAAGCGCACGAGGCCGACGAGGGCGATCTGCTCGTCCGGGCTGAGCTCTTCGTATTGCATCGCGGAGCCATCATACAGGAGCGCGCGAGCGGATCGTCCGTCGTCGTGGCGCCCCCGTCGGAAGATCGCTCACGACCCACCTCCGCGCGACGCGAGTCAGGACTCGATGATCCGGGTCGCGTCGATCGCGCGCAGCAGGCCCGCCGCGCGATCGACCCACGCGCGCTCCGCCGGCCGCTCGCCGGCGTCGAGGTAGACCTCGGGGTGGCACGTGAGCACGAGGAGCTGCGTCTCGTGCGCGGCCGCGCGCAGCGTCTCGCGGAACCACGCCGCGCGCGCTCGATCCGTGTGCGTCAGGTGGTCGTCGAGCACGAGCGGCGCTCCCAGCACCTCGGCGATGCTCAGCCGCAAGAGGAGCGCGAGCTGCTCGCGGGTGCCCACGCTGAGCGCCTCCGTCCCGCGCGCGTCGCCGAACGCCACGAGCCCTTGGGTGCGCAGGTGCGCGTCGAGCGCGAGCGCGGCGTAACGCTCGACGTCGCCCCCCGCGGCCTCGAGGAGGTCCGAGAAGCGCGCCTTCACGCGCGGGGCGAGCACCTCGCCGAGGTGCTGCCCCTCGGCGTTCTCCGCGTCGCGGAGCGCGTCGCGCAACAGGCGCCAGCCCTCGTACTCCACCTCGATCTCGCGCTCCTTCGCGCGCGCGATCGCGAGCGCCGCGCGCGCCTCCCGCTCGCGCTCGACGGCTTGCGCCCCGCCGCTCTGCTCGAGGTGCCCTTGGAAACGATCGAGCTGCTCCTTCGCGTCGTCCAGCACGCGCTGGGCCGCTCGCGCCGCGGCACGCGCCGCGTCGAGCGCGGCTTCGTCTACCTTCGTCGCGGGAGCCGGCGCGCCTTCGAGCCGCGCCTGCGCGTCGTCCACGGCTCGGCGGAGCGCCTCGCGATCGACCCGCGCGACCTGCTCGGCGAGCGACTCTTCGCGCGCGCGCGCCGACGCGAGCGCCGCGACCGCTTCGCGCTCCCGCTCGCTCGCCTCCCGTTCGGCCTCC
>JAHBWH010000331.1 GCA_019637115.1 Myxococcales bacterium
GCACCGCCTCGACCGTGCGCCCGGTGGCGGTGTCGCGATCGAGCCGCGCGACGCGCGCCTCGGGGTAGCGCTCGACGAGGGCCTGCTCGAGCTGCTCGGTGCCGAGCCCCACCGGCTCGAGCTCCGTGGCGCCGCAGGTGGGGCACCGGTCGGGGATGGGCGCGCGATAGTCGCAGTAGTGACAGCGAAGCTCGGCGACGCGCCGGTGCTCCGTGAGCGTCACGCTGCACGAGGGGCACTCGACGCCGGCGCCGCAGGCGAAGCAGCGGAGCGCGGGGACGAAGCCTCGACGGTTCAAGAAGAGGATCGCTTGATCCCCGGCGCCGAGGCACTCGTTCAGGCGCCGCAGGAGCGACCCCGTGAGGAAGAGCGCCGCGCCGCCGCGTGGGCCATCCTGGCCGATCGGGCGGTGGCCCTTGAGGTCGACGATCTCGACCGAGGGGAGCTGCTGCGCCGTCGCGCGCTCGGGCAGCGAGAGCAGCGTCGTCCGGCCGCTCGTGGCGGCGTGGAAGGACTCGACGCTCGGCGTTGCGCTGCCGAGCACACAGACGGCGCCCGCGCGGTGCGCGCGCAACATCGCCATGTCGCGGGCATGGTAGCGGAAGCCCTCTTCTTGTTTGAACGAGGGGTCGTGCTCCTCGTCGACGACGATCACGCCGAGGTCGGGGACCGGCGCGAAGAGCGCCGAGCGCGCGCCGACCGCGAGCACGAGCTCGCCGCGGCGGAGGCGGCGCCAGAACTCGTCGCGCTCGCGCTCGCCGAGGCCGCTGTGCAGCACGGCGATGCCGTCCCCGAAGCGGGCGCGGAAGCGGTGCACGAGCTGCGGCGTGAGCGCGATCTCGGGCACCAGGAGGAGCGCGCCGCGGCCACGTGTGCGCGCGGCCTCGATGACGCGGAGGTAGACCTCGGTCTTGCCCGAGCCGGTCACGCCGTGGAGCAGGAAGGTCCCCCCGTCATGGTCGAGCGCCTCGGTCATGCGTTCGACCGCGAGCGCCTGCGGCGCCGTGAGCGGCGGCGGCGTGTCGCGCTCGATCGCCCGCCCGAAGAAGGGATCCGAGAGGACCTCGCGATCCTCGAGGGTGACGAGGCCCTTGTCGGCGAGCGAGCGCAGCGTCGCGCGCGCGCCGCCGCCGAGCAGCTCGCGCAGCTCCGTCATCGCGACCTCGCCGCGCTCCTCGAGCAGCGCGAGCGCGGCGCGTTGGCGTGGCCCGAGCCGCGTCGTGACCTCGACCCCCGCGGCGCGGGCGAAGGTCTCCGTCCGCGTCTTCACGGCGCGACCGGGGAGCGCCTCGTCGGCGCCGAGGAAGCCGCCCTGGCGCAGGGTGGCCATCGCGTCCTTCGGCAGCGCGGGCGCAGCCGCCCGGAGGACCTCGCCGAGGGGGTGAAAATAGTACTTCGCCGCTTCCTCGAGGAAGCGGAGGAGCTCGGCGGGGAAGACCGGCACATCCTCGAGGCGCCCCGCGACGCGGAAGACCTTCTTCACGCCCTCGGGCGGCGCGTCGCGGTGGCCGACCACGATGCCAGGGAGCTTGCGCCCGCTGAAGGGCACCGCGACCCGATGGCCGAGCTCGAGCGCGCCGAGCTCGGCGGGCGCGCGGTAGGTGAACGTCTGCCGCAGCGGCACGGGCAAGGCGACGTCGACGTAGCGATCCTCGCTCACCTCGCGTCCTCCCCGCGCGCGGCCCACGCCTCCCGAAGGGCGACGGCGACCGACTCGTAGAGGCGCTCGGGGATCTCCTCCCCTTCGCCGAGGTCGCAGAGCGCGTGCGCGAGCCGCGCGTCGTGGACGATGGGCACCTCCGCGAGCTGCGCGGTCCAGCCGAAGCGATCCACCAACGCCTCGCGCCCGCGGGCGAGGACCACGGGCGCGTCGTCCGCTTCGGCGTCGTAACGCAGCGCGACGGCGACCTCGCCGGGGCTGGTCACGAGCAGGTCGGCGTGGCGGACCTCGGCGAGCGCGTCTCGCTCGACGAGCTCGCGGTAGAGCCGATCGCGGTGCTGCTCGGCGTGCGGGTCGCCCTCGTCCTCGCGCTGCTCTCGCTTCACCTCGTCCTTGCTCATCTTCTGGTCCTGCCGGAAGCGCCACCGCTGGTAGAGGAAGTCCACCGCGCCGAGCGCGAGCACGGCGCCCGCGACGCGCAGCATCAGGCCGAGCACGAGCGCGCCCGTGCCCTCCAGGGCGGCGGCCGCGTCGCGCGCGGCGAGGCCCAGCACGCCTCGGAGGTGGCCGGCGAGCATCGACCAGACGACGTAGCTCACGAGGCCGATCGCGAAGAGCCCCTTGAGGAGCTCGACGAGCTGCTTCTGGGAGAAGAGGTTCTTCAAACCCCGCATGGGGTCGACGCGCTCGGCCTTCGGCGCGGCGGCGCGGAACGCGACGAGGCCGCCGACCTGCAGGAAACCAACGCCCGCGCCCGCGACGAGCGCCGAGAGGAGCAGCGGCGCGACGCCGAGCGCGGCGAGGCCCGCGATGGCCTCGAGCGTCGCGCGCGGCGCGAATTCGCCGCGAGCGCAGTCTTCGACGGCGCGGAGCGCGAGGCGGATCCCCTCGGCGAGGTGCTCCTTCAGCGGCGCGCCGGTGAGATAGAGCGCCGCGGCGACGACGAGCAACACCGCCGCGGCCTGGAGGTCGCGGCTCTTCGCGACTTCGCCTTTGCGCCGCGCCTCGCGGAGCTTCTTGGGGGTCGCCTCCTCGGTCTTCTCGCTCGCCACGTCAGCCGTCCTGGTTGTCGTGCGGTGCGCGCGCGGGTTGCGTGACGAGCGCGCTCATCGTCGGACGAGGGTGCCGTCGCGGCGAAACTTCCCGCGTTCGCGGCGCGGGTCGCGGCTGAAGGGGGAGAGGTCCGTGTCGCGCTCACCCCGCGCGAGGCGGAGCGCGCCCGCGTAGGCGATCATCGCGGCGTTGTCGGTGCATGCGCGCAGGACCGGCACGAAGACCTCGACCGGCGTAGGGCCGGCGTCGGTCGCGACCTTCCCGTGGCGCCCCGCGGCGAGCTCCTTCACGCGCGCGCGCAGGCCCCGGTTGGCCGCGACGCCGCCCGCGAGCGTCAACCTCGGGATGCCCTCTTGCACACACGCGGCGACCGCCTTGCGCGCGAGGACCTCGACGAGGGCGCGCTGGTACGACGCGCAGACGTCGGCGAGCTCACGCTCGCTCGATGGAACGCCGTGGTCGGCCACGTGACGTGCGAGCGCGGTCTTGAGCCCAGAGAAGCTGAAGTCGAGGTTCTTGCGCGAGGCCATCGGCAGGGGCAGCTCGAGCGCTGTGGGATCTCCCTGAGCGGCGAGCCGGTCGACGACCGGGCCGCCCGGATACCCGAGCCCCAAGAGCTTCGCGGCCTTGTCGAAGGCCTCCCCGGCGGCGTCGTCGCGGGTCTGCCCGAGGAGCGTGATCGCGTCTGGTGCGTCGACTCGATAGAGCGCGGTGTGGCCCCCCGACGCGAGCAGCGAGACGAACGGGTAGGGGACGGGCACGTGGCCGTCGCCGAGGCGCAGCTGCACGGCGAGGAGGTGGGCGTCGAGGTGGTTGACGCCGACGAGGGGCAGCTCGGTCTCCCACGCGATCGCGCGCGCGACCTGGAGGCCGACGAGGAGCGCGCCGACGAGCCCAGGGCCTTGCGTCACGGCGATCCCACCGACGTCGGCGAGGCCTCCAGGCAGCGCGGTGAGGGCGCGCTCGACGACCGGGACGACGGCGCGCAGGTGCGCGCGCGCGGCGAGCTCGGGGACCACGCCGCCGAAGGGGGCGTGCTCCGCGATCTGGCTGGCGACGACGTCCGCGCGCACGTTCCCCGCGGCGTCCACGATCGCCGCGGCCGTCTCGTCGCAAGAGCTCTCGATGCCGAGCACCCACATGGAGCCGGGTCCTACCACGAACGTGCGCTGCCCGCCCTCGTGCCGGTGCCGGCGACCGTGCCCGCGCCCGTCCTGGTGCGCGACTGAGCCGACTCCGTGTCCGCGTCCGTCTCCGTCTCCGTGTCCGCGTCCGCGTCCGTGTCCGCCTCCGCGTCCGTGTCCGCCTCCGCGTCCGCCTCCGCGTCCGCGTCCGTGTCTGCGTCCGTGTCCGCGTC
>JAHBWH010000332.1 GCA_019637115.1 Myxococcales bacterium
CCCCAACGCGACCCGCTGGGCGCTCGACCGGCTCACCCCGCCCCTCAAGGGCTGAGGCGCGCGGCGGGCCGGGTAGGCGGTAGCGCCGTAACGGTGCGCGCTAGCCGATTGACGAGGGTGACGGCGATGCGCCTAGCCGACGGAGATCCCTCGAGAGTCGAGCTCGAGCAGGCTGGCGCGACGCGTGCTTTTCGGGCGATCATGCACGTCGTGGCCCGCCTTCACGGATCCTTCGTCGCGGGCCTCCTCCTCGCCGGCGCCGCCTGCAGCGCCGAGACCGGCGGGAGCGCGCCACGCGAAGACGAGCCGCCGCCCCCCGTGGATCCTGACGCCGCCGAGCCGGCGGCGAGCGCGCGAACGATCCCCCCGCTCCGGCGACGGGAACGGGAGTCGGCTTCATCTCGATCCATTCCGTCGCGGACGGAGACATCTCCGCCGTAGCCGCCTTCATGCGGCCGATCCCCTACAGCCCGACGCCGGGAGCGGACGGCTGCACGGTCCTCGACAGAAGTGACCCGCGCTACGAACTCCCCTTCGTCCACGAGAGCGCTGGGCCGATCGTGGTCGCGGCAGGCTCTCGCTCAACGGAGCTCGAGTTCGCTACCGACGCCGACGGCAGGGGCTTAGGGTACTCGTCGGGAGTGCTCTCCGACGTGGCGAGCCCGCTCGCGCTCGACGAGCCCATCCGCATCGGCGCCGGAGGGGCGACCTTGCCGGCGTTCGAGCTCGCGGTGCTCCCCGCCGACGAGCCCGAGTTCACGACGTCGCCCGCGGGCTTCATCGTCGTCGGCCAGCCGTTCGAGATCCGCTGGGCACCGAAGTCCGCGGACTACGTGTGGGTCCAGCTCGAAGCGCGCGGCCCCAACGGCGGGTCCGTCAGTTGCCGGGTCGAGGCGACGAGGGGGAAGATCATCCTCTCGAGTGACCGAATCGCGGCCGTCGCCACCGATCCGGCCCTGCCGGTGGAGCTCCACGTCGGAGCCGAGAGGCGACGGGAGGCCCGCGTCGGGGACTTCGCCGTGGCGCTCATGCACACCGTCACCGCGCCGCCCGTGTTGCTCCCCGTGCTCTGAATTTGATCCAATCGCGAGCGACGCATCGACCGCCGAGGCCCCCGCTGGGCGCTCGACCGGCTCACCCCGCCGGGAGGGTGGCGACGCGCGGCGCCGGCGACAGGGCCGTAACGGTGCGCGCTAGCGGATTGACGCCCGCGACGGCGATGCGCCTAGCCGACCGAGATCCCTCGAGATCAAGCTCGAGCAGGCTGGCGCGACGCGTGCTTCTCGGGCGATCGTGCACGCCATGGCTCGCCCTCACGGCTCGTTCGTCGCCGCTGTCCTCTTCGCGGCCGTCGCCTGCAGCGGCGAGCCGGACGGGAGCGCCCCGCGCGATCGCCAGCAGCCTGTCGACTCCGGGGTGAGCGACGGCGGCGAGGGTAAGCCCGACGGCGCGAGCTCGGCGACAGGCGTCGGCGTCATCATCGTCACGACCCCGGCGGGCGCGGAGACCTCCGCGTTCGCCGTCTTCATGACCCCCGGCCCGTCCGGAGGGGCGCTGCCGCAGGCGGACGGCTGCACGGTCCTTCGCGATGGGGAGGGTGGAGGCGTTTACGGCAACACGGGCGCAGGGCCCATCGTGGTCGCGGCAGGCAGTCGCTCTGCAGAGCTCGAGGACCAGCTCGATGCCGACGGGAAGAGCACCGGGTACCCAATGCAGCCGCTGTCCGGGGGCACGAGCCCGCTCGCCCTCGACGTCCCCATCCGCGTCGGGGCGGGAGGGGCGATCGTGCCGGCGTTCGAGCTCACCGTGATGCCCGCCGACATCCCCGAGTTCACGACGTCGCCCGCAGGCTTCGTCGTCGTCGGCCAGCCGTTCGAGGTCAGCTGGGCACCAAAGGCCGCCGACCACGTGTGGGTCCAGCTCGAGCGCCGCGGCGAGGGGGGGGTGACCGTCAACTGCCACGTCGAGGCCACGAAGGGAAAGGTCGTCCTCTCGAGCGATCGGATCGCCGCGCTCACCACCGATCCGTCCACGCCCCTACGTTTGACGGTCCGAGGCCAGAGGCGGAAGGATGCTCGCATCGGAGACTTCGCCGTGACGCGCGTGCACCACGGCGCGGCGATGACCGTGTCGCTGCCCGTGCTCTGACTCGGGTTTCGCCCTTTTGAGGGCTGTTAATGACGCGCGGCTCCTTGTACAGAGGCGTTACCACACGTTCTCAAACAAAGAGCCACGCGCATGCACGATCGCAGGTTGCGCGCGGTCTGGGAAGACTGCTTCCGGCCCGCGCTCACTCGACCAAGCTTCATTCGTCTCGTCATCCTGCTCAGCGGTTGGGTGCTGACCGAAGGCCCCCACGCGGTGACGGCTGCGCTCGTCGCTACCGACGTGGCACGGCGTCGTCATTGGGCAGCCTTTCACCGCTTCCTCTCCCGCGGCAGGTGGAGCGTCGACGCGGTCGGCGAGCAGGTGTTCCGGCGCATCTTGTTGGCGGAGAGAGGGCCGGTTCGCGTCGTGCTCGACGACACCTTGGCGATCAAGAAGGGGCCGAAGATCTTCGGTTTGGGTAACCACCTCGACCCGGTGCGCTCGACGAGGAGGCAGAAGATCTTCGTGTTTGGCCACTGCTGGGTGGTCCTCGCCATCCTCGTTCGGGTCCCGTTCTCGACGAGGCCTTGGGCGTTACCAGTCCTCTTTCGCCTCTATCGCAACATCAAGGACTGCGAGCGGCGGCGCGCTCGGTACAGAAAGAAGACGGAACTGGCGCGCGAGATGCTCGATCTCGTCGTGGGATGGAGCGACGGGCGCCGTCTCGAAGTCGCCGCGGACAGCGCGTACTGCAACGACACGCTTTCGCGCGCCACTCCAGACAACGTCATCTTCTTCGGTGCGATGCGCCCCGATGCTGTCCTCACGACACTGCCGACGGCGCGCCACTACCGGAGCACGGGTCGGCGACGAAAGCGCGGCGACGTACTTCGGAAGCCGGAGAAGCTCGCGCGCGACGCGCGCACGCCGTGGAACGTCGGCCACGCATTCCTCTACGGAAAGGTGACACGCCTTCGCTACAAGACGGTCGATGCGCAGTGGTACCGCGCCATGGGAGTGCGCCTACTTCGCATCGTTGTTGTCGAGTGCACGACGGGACAGCTCCCGATACGGGTGTTCTTCTCGACCGACCCGACCCTGAGCGTCGAGGCCATCCTCGAGACGTACGCGGGGAGGTGGGGCATCGAAGTCTTCTTCCGCGATGCCAAGCAGCATCTCGGCTTCGCTGACTCGCAGGCGAGAGCGGAGCAAGCGGTCCTCCGAACCGCGCCTCTCATCGGCCTCCTCTACTCGACTCTCGTGCTCTGGTTCGCGGGGGGCACCTACGGCAACGACATTGCCGCTCCTCCCTATCGCCCCTGGTACTCGCACAAGCGAGGCTTCGCCTTCATCGACGTGCTCCGTGCAGCTCAGCGCGCGCTCATGCGCTCCGACGTTCTTGATCCGCGCTGCTATTCCGATGACTTGCGCGAATCGGCCGCGCTTCGCGCGCCGCCCGACGATTCGTCACCTCCTCGTGCCGCGTAACGGCGAAACCCGAGTCTGATCGCTCACCCGCCAGCCGAGCGCTGCGAGGGCAGCGACGCGACGCGCTCGGGCTCGGCGTGACGGCGCCCCACGAGGAGGTAGGTCGTCATCTCTCCCTTGCCCTTCACGGCGATCGCCCCGCGCTCCTCGTACTCGAAGGCGTCCTTCGTCGCCTGGTACGTGGCCTCGCTCACCTGGATCGCCCCTGGCACGCCGTGCGACTCCATGCGGCTCGCCGTGTTCACGGTGTCGCCCCAGACGTCGTAGATGAACTTCTTCTTCCCGATCACGCCGGCGACCACGGGCCCCGTGTGCACGCCGATGCGCGCGGCGATCGGCTCGGCCATCCCCGCCGCGAGCTCGGCGAGCGCGTCGCGCATCCGGAGCGCCATCTCGCACACGGCGACCGCGTGATCGGCGCGCCGCGCGGGCACGCCGCCCGCGACCATGTACGCGTCGCCGATCGTCTTGATCTTCTCGAGCTCG
>JAHBWH010000333.1 GCA_019637115.1 Myxococcales bacterium
ATCCGACTGCTCGAGCGCTTCCCGACGATCGATGACCCCTGGCACGCCGGCTTCGCGACCAGCCTCGAGCGCGACGCGCGCGCGATCGTCGCGATCCTCGACGAGAGCGAGGAGGGCCGCGAGCACCGCGACGCGAACGAGGCGCTCGTCGCCGCGCAGGCGCGCGTGGACGAGGCGCGCGTGGCGCTCGCGCTGCGCATGCGGCTCACGCACGCCTGGGACACCGTCCGCCGCGCCATCGACGCGCGCGAGCGAGGCGACGAGGTCTGGACGTCGTTCCTCGCGCTGCGCGCTTGCGAGGACCGGGCGCCCTGAGCTCGGGCGGAGCGTGTGCGAGCCACCGCCTCGAGGTCCTCGCGCCGCGAGCGCCAAGGCTCGCCTTCGTGGTCTTCGCGCGCCGAGCGCGGGCCGCGCTTCCGTGGACGCGCCGGAGGCGCGCGTTGTCGGGTGAAGGCGGAGGAGCTTGCTCCCGCAGCCGAGGGGGCTCTTCGAAAGCCCCTGACGAGTGGCCCCGAGCGAGCGCGAAGCGCTGGATTGGAGCCTAGAATATTACATCTGTTGCTCACGCGCGCGGCGAGTCGTAGCGTCTCGCGAGTGAACGGTCTGCACGGGGGAGGTCGCGGACTGCCGCGAGCATGGGGCGCGCTTCGAGGCGCGGCGGTGCTCCTCTGCGCCGTCGCTTGTGGCGGGAGCTCGTTGAGCGCCTCTGACACGCGCGAGGTCCAAGGCGCTGGCGCTGGCGCCGACGAGGCCAGGGACGAGACGAGCTGCGAGGTGGTGCTCCGCGAGGTCGCCGCGTGCTCCTTGGACCGCTACGTGGACGGCTGGGTGAACGCGGAGTGCGGCGGTGACGCTTCGTGCGCGGAGTCGCTCGCGGAGGTGGTCCCGGGTCGTGTGGACGCCGCGAAGACGTACTGGGAGGCGTTCTGCGGTCAGGTCGAGCACACGATGACCCGCGGGGCCGAGCCAGAGTGCGAGCCCGCTGTGCGTGCTTACCTCGACTGCCGACGTCGCGTCGGCTGCCACGACTTCTTCGGCGAGTACTTCGACAGCCCCGATCCCTCCTGCGCGGCGCTGCGAGAGCGTGCGAGCGCGGCCTGCTCCTTCATGTGAGGCGTCCGCCCAGGGTTCGGCCGCTTGCGTTCGTCGGGCTCCCTCTCGTCGGGCTCTCGGCGAGGCACCGCTCGGTTCGACGAACCGTGCGCTTCGTTCGTCAGGCTCTCGGCGAAGTACTGCTCGGTGCGTCGGACCGTACGCTTGCGTTCGTCGGGCTCTCGACGAAGCACCGGTGCGACGAACCGTGCACCCCACGTGCCCTCGATGAGGGCTTGGCCGCTTGCGTTCGCCGGGCTCTGGGCGAAGCATCGCCCCGTGCGACGAACCGTGCGACCCCACGTGCCCTCGATGTCCTCCTTCGCGCTCGCGCTCGCGCTCGTCTCCGTCGTGGGGTGCGGGGACGATGACGCGACGACCACGACCGTGACGGCCGCGCCCACTACGCCGACTCCGGCGCCCTCGGCGCCCCGCGACCTCGATCCCCTCGCGGGCCTCGACGAGGTCGACGGCGATGACGCCACGATCCTCCCGGTGGCGGCCATGGTCGAGCCGCCCCCGCGGGGCTGCGCGCCCTTCGCGAGTGCGCCCCAGCGGCTGTGGGCGGTGCCTGGGCCGGCGCGCGTCGTGGCGGTCGGGGCCGACGGCTTCGCGATCGCGGGGTACGCACCAAAGGTCGACGTGGGTCCGGACGGCGTGGCCATCGAGGGCGCTAGCCAAGACGAAGAGGTCTGGCTCGTCACGGTGCGCCCGTCGGGGCTGCCACGGCCGGTGCTGCGCGAGTCGCTCGAGATCGGCGCGCGCTTCGTTCGACGCGCGGCGCCGGGGCTCGGCGCGCTCGACGCGGGGCACGTCGGCCTCGCGATCACCGACGGCGCTGCAAACGCACGCTTCGCGAGCGTGCACCTCGGCGGGCGCCGAGAGGCGTGGCGGCTGCTCGGTCACCCGGCCGATCAGCGCTTCAGCCCAGCGGTGGGCGTGCACGGAGGCCGCCCCGTGATCGCGTGGACCGAGGCGCCGGCCGACGAGCCGATGCGCCTGATGGCCACCGCGCTCGACCCGACCGGGGAGCCCGCGTGGCGCCACGACCTCACGCAACCCGGCATGGGCGCGTGCGCGCCGACGTTCGCCGCTCGCGCCGATGGCCCGCCGGCGCTGCTCTTCCTCGACCCGCACGCGGGCACCTCGGCGATCCTGACCGCGGAGATCACCACCGACCCGCCGCCGGTGCGCGTGCTCCGGCCGGTCAGCCACGTGTACGACCCTGCGCTCCTGGCGGGCGGGGTGATCGGCGAGCGCACGCTGGTCGGCTATACGGCGGTCGGCCAGGCCGCTGCCACCGCCGTGGGGCTGGTGTGGAGCGAGGGTGATCGCCAGCCGGAGACGACGGCGCTTGTGCCGAGCGCGGGCTATGGCGCGCTCCACGTGAGCGCGGCGACGGCGCCGCGGCGCGTCGTCTTCGCGGCCGACCGCCCGACGGCGCGCGAGCGCGAGGCGCCTCGCGAGATCGTGCTGCGGGTCGCGATCCCCGGCGAGGCGGGGGTGGAGCTCGGGGAGCCCGTCGTGGTGCGCGGGCCAAACGATGGCCCGGCCTCCCTCGCGAGCCTCGCGCGGCACGAAGACGGTACTTACGCGCTGGTCTTCACTAGCACCGATGGGGTCTATGCGCGCTTCCTGCGTTGCGACGAGGGGTGAGCGGTAACCGGCGGCCGACGGAAAGCTGCGCAGACTGGGATGAACGAGCTCCGCGGCACGAAGCTCTCGCTGGTCGCTCCGCGCGCGGAGGCCGACGCGGCGCTCGCGCGGTTGTTGGCGCGAGGCCGCCGCCACGCCCTCGGTCAGCGCGTCGGCTGCGCCGTCACGTCGGCAGGGCTCGCGCTCGCGACGCTGTTGCTCGCGCTCGGCCATTTTGCCGAGATGGCGCTCGTCGGCCTCGTCGTGCTCGCGGCGTATTGGATCGCCTCGGCGCTCGACCCCGAGCTTGCTGACGATCGGCGCGTGAAGGTCACGCGCGCGCTGCTTGCCGGGCTCCCGATCGACGACGCGGCGCCGCTCACGCTGGAGCTCGAGCTGATGGCCTACGACGCCGACGCGCCCGACGAGAAGCGCCCAATGGGCCGGGGCAAGCTCGCGCTCGTCTACCGCCAGCGGTGGCTGACGCTCGGGTTCCTGGCGAAGGGCGACGTGCGGGTGTTGCTCGAGGTCGACGTCGAGGCCGCCACCGAAGAGGACGGCATCGCGGTGGAGCGCGCCGACGAGCACGAGCTCGCGCGGGTCCGCTGCGAGGAAGACGGCCGCCCGTCCACGAGGCGTGCGCGCGAGGTGCGCGGGTGGCGCGCCGAAGGCGACGCCTTTCGCGTCGGAGGACTGGCTACGCCCGGCCAGCTCCTCGCGCTCGTCGAGAGCGCGTTGGGCTCAGCCGACTAGGCCGCAGCACGCGCGAACCAACGCGCGAACCAACGCACGAACCAACCGCGCGGCGGGGCGGCGAACCGACGGCGCGGCGGCGAACCGACGGCGAACCGACGGCGAACCGACGGAGGGGCGACGAACCGCCGGAGGGGCGACGAACCGAAGGACTGCCTCGCGGCGCAGGGGCGACGAACCGAAGGACTGCCTCGCGGCGCGGCGGCGACGCCGGGGGGCGGCGGCGAACCGACGAGCCGAGGCGCCGTAGGGCGGCGAACCGAGGCGCGGAGGCCTCCAGCGGCGAACCGCCAGCGGCGAACCGACGCCAGCGGCGAACCGACGACGCCAGCGGCGAACTGAAGGACTGCCTCGAGCGCGCGGAGCGCGTGGTTCAGTCGGAGCGGATGGTTCTCGCTCTGCGGTTCGCGCGGGTCGGCGCGGGCGCGGGCGTCGTGTTCGCCCGCGGCGGGGCGCGTCGGGCGACGGACGCACTTCGGCCTCGGCGTGGCCGAGGTGGGTCACGCGAGGCTCGGGGCGCAGTGGGGCCTTCCGGCGCTGGGGCATCCGGTGGGCTCCGTGGAGTG
>JAHBWH010000334.1 GCA_019637115.1 Myxococcales bacterium
GCGGCGAGCAGCGGGCGGTCGATCTGCACGCCCCCGCCTACCGCGCGCCGCGCGCCGCCGATCTCGAGCGACACGTCGAGCCCGCCGCGGGGCGGCAGCGGCACGAGAATCTCGAGCGGCGCCGAGAAGACGCCACCCGTGGGCACCAGCGCCTCGTCGCGGGCGCCGACGCGCACCGCGCGCGGCCGCGCGATCCCGCCCGCGGGCAGCCCGACCGCGAGGCGCGCCACTGGCGTGTGTGCGGCGAGCGCGTGGTTGCTCAGGCGCCCGTCCGTCGCGACCTCCCCCGCGACCGAGAGCTCGTGGCGCTCGTCGACCGCGACCTCCGGGTCGCCGCCAGGATCCGGCACGCCGAGCGAGAGGCGGACGTCGCCGGGGCCGGGGCGGCCGCGCGCGTCCAGCACGCGCACGCGCAGGGTCCACGGCCCCTCGGCGAGCGGCTCGGCGCGGAGCACCACGACCTGCGCGCCCACGCGGAGGGGCACCTCGACGAGCCGATCGTCCTCGCGATCGGTCGCCCGCTCGAGCGCGCCGACGAGCTCGCCGTCGACCCGCACCTCGAGGCGCCCTCGCAGGCCGACCAAGAGGTTCAAGGCGCCCTGGCGCGGCGCGTGGGCGACGAAGGCGAGCTCGAGGGGCCGGCGCCCAGCCGCGAGCCGCGCGAGCCCGAGGCGGGGGCTCTCGCTGCGCACGAGCGCGCACGTGGGGGCGCAGTCCCGCCGAGGATCGAACGCCTGCGCGCCGGCCTCTCGGACCACGAAGGTGCCGAGCCAACCCTCCGGCCCCGTCGCGAGGGGCGCCCCCCCGCTGGCGGAGGCACGCTCGGTGCCGGAGGGAACCCCGCTCGCGGAGGCACCCTCGCTCGCGGAGCGTCGAGCGGCCTCGGCTTGCGCGGCGAGCAGGGAGGGCGCGCCGGAGAGCCAAAGCACGACGAGCAGGCCTACCGCGCGGAGTCGACCGGCCACGCGGCGTAGGGCAGCCACGCGGGGTCGAACGGCCAGCTGGCGTCGAACGGCCGCGCGGTCTCGACCGGCCACGCGGCGTCGGCCGGCCACGCGGTCTCGACCGGCCATGTGGCGTCGACCGGCCGCACGACCGGCCACGCGGTGTCGACCGGCCACGCGGTCTCGACCGGCCACGCGGTTTTGAACGGCCGCGCCTTCTCGACCGGCCACGCGGCGTCGGCCGGCCATGCCACGGACCGATCGCGGTGCAAGGGCTGCGTCAGCGAGCGCCATCGTCCGATCCTAACAACCACGCGGGGATGGTTCCTTCTTCGCCGTCGTGACGACAAAATCGCCACACGCGTGGCATTATGCCACGCAACGAATGCGCTCCGAGTCCCCGGCCGTGGACCTCGGGCGCGAGAATTCGCGAGTGCGGCGGGTTGCCCCACGGCGTGGCACGCTCGTCGCTTTCTTCGTGGCCGTACCCCCGCACCGAGGAGACGAGCTTGGCGAGGATTTTGGTCGTAGACGATGAAGGCGAGGCGCGGCAGCTGCTCGGCATGTTGCTCGCGCGCGCCCGACACGAGGTCGTGGAGGCGTCGAGCGTCGAGCGAGCGCTGCAGCTCGCGAAGGAGCTCGAGCCCCTCGACGTGGTCATCACGGATCTGCGGCTCGGCGGCGACGACGGCCTCGAGCTCTGCCGACGCATCGTCGACGCGCGCCCCGACCTGCCGGTCATCGTGCTGACGGGCTTCGGCAGCGTCGACGCCGCGGTCGGCGCGCTCCGGGCGGGCGCGTACGACTTCCTCACCAAGCCCCTCGAGTCCGAGCCCTTGCTCGCCGCGATCCGGCGCGCGGCGCAGCACCGCGCCCTCAACGCGGAGGTGCGCCGGCTGCGGGACGAGGTCGGCGGGCTCGACGTCTCCGACGACTTCGGCATCTTGGGCCGCAGCCCCGCGATGCGCCGTGTCTTCGATCTCGTCGACCGCGTCGGCGACTCGGACGCGACGGTGCTGATCAGCGGCGAGAGCGGCACGGGCAAGGAGCTCGTCGCGCGCGCGCTGCACCGACGGAGCGGCCGCAAGGGTCGCTTCGTCGCCGTGAACTGCGCGGCGATGCCCTCGAACCTGCTCGAGAGCGAGCTCTTCGGGCACGTCCGCGGCGCCTTCACGGACGCGCGCACGGACCGCGACGGTCTCTTCGTCGAAGCGAACGGCGGCACGCTCTTCCTCGACGAGATCGGCGAGATGGAGCTCGAGATGCAGCCGAAGCTGCTGCGCGCGCTGCAGGAGCGCACCGTCCGCGCGCTCGGCTCGAACCGCGAGTCGCGCTTCGACACGCGCGTCGTCGCGGCGACCAACCGCGACCTCGAGCGGGAGGTCTCCTCGGGGCGCTTCCGCGAGGACCTCTTCTACCGCGTCAACGTCGTGAACATTCACCTGCCGCCGCTTCGCCAGCGAGGCCACGACGTGCTCCTGCTCGCGCACCACTTCCTCGAGAGATACGCGAAGCAATCGGGCCGCGACGTGCACGGGCTCACGGACTCCGCCGTCGAGCGGCTCCTCGAGTACGACTGGCCCGGGAACGTCCGCGAGCTGCAGAACTGCCTCGAGCGCGCGGTCGCGCTGGCCCGCTTCGAGCAGGTCACCGTCGACGATCTGCCCGAGAAGGTCCGGCAGGCGCGGAGCACGCGCCTCGCGCTCGACGCGCACACCCCCGCCGAGATGCCGACGCTCGCGACGCTCGAGCGCCGCTATACGCACAAGGTCCTCGAGGCGGTCGAAGGCAACAAGACGCAGGCGGCGAAGATCCTCGGCGTCGACCGCCGCACGCTCTACCGCATGCTCGACCGCTGGGACGGCGAGGGAGCACAGGCGGAGTGAGAAGCTCCCCTCGCCGTCCGGCCAATCGCAGGACCGCTGTGTAGGTCCGGTCGCGCGCGCACGATCACCGCACCGTTGCACGCGCGCCTCACTCGCAGACGCGAGACTCGCGCTCCCCTCTGGCACGAGACTTGGATCTCTACGACGCATGACCTCTCGTATGACCACTCTCCTGCTCGCGCTCGGCCTCGTCGGCTGCGGCGGCGCGAGCACCCAGACCAACACCGCCACGACCGCCGGCCCACAGCACCCCAGCGTCGAGATCGCGCTCGAGCGCGCCCCCGATCCCGCGAGCTACCTCCCGGAGGACGAGGCCGTCTATCTCGCGTGGCTGCGCCCCGAGGGCGTCGGCACCTACCTTCGCGCCGGCCCGCTCGACTACGACCCGCGCGCGGACGCGGCACGCCTGGTGATCGACGCACCCTCGGATCAGTTCGCGGTCGTCGTCACGGCGGAGCCCACCCCGCAGGCCGAGGCGCCCAACGGCTACGTCGTGATGCACGTCGAGTGCGGCGTCACCACGCACGCGATGCCCGCGACACCCGCGATGGCCGACCTCGCGGCGCCGGGTGAGCCGCTCGCCTCCGAGCTCACGTGCGAGCCCGTCCGCGCGGAATGACCGAGCAGCCCCCGCCGCTCGAGCGCTCGCTGCTCCGCGCCATCGCGCACGAGCTCCGCACGCCGCTCGCGACGCTCGTGTACGCGACCGAGCGCGCGATGGACGCCGACGCGGATCTCGCCGAGACGCGCGCCGCGCTCGAGGTGATCGCGCGACAAGCGCACCGGCTGCGCGAGCGCCTCGACGCGCTCCTCGGCGAGGCGAGCGACGCCGCCGAGGTGCCCGAGCGCAGCACGTCGCCCCCGAGCGGCATGCCGGCAGGGGAGGCGCCTCCGGCCGACACACCGACACGGGGGGCGCCGTCACCGAGCGACTCGCCAACGTACGAGGCGCCGCCGCCGACCGATGCCCCTCCGAGCGAAGCACTACCGCCGGGCGAGACACCACCGCGCGAACCGCCGCCGTTGAGCGAGACACCACCGCGCGACCCCCCGTCGAGCGAGACACCAGGCGAAGTACAGCCGCCAGGCGAGACACCACCACTCGAAGCACCACCACGCGAGGCGCCGCCGCCGAGCGAGACACCGACACGCGAGGCGCCGCCGCCGAGCGAGACAC
>JAHBWH010000335.1 GCA_019637115.1 Myxococcales bacterium
TGTCCTCCCCCGCCTATCCGTTCGAGCGACCTTCGGGGCTCCCGGTACCGGTCTCGGTCGTGGGACTCGCGGTGCTCCCGGTGCCACAAGGCTCGGACGACGACGCTTCAATCCCGGATTCGTGCGAGCGACCTCGGACGGCGAAGCACGCCCGGCGCCTTCGGACGTTCGATGGACATCACGCCTGGAAATAGAAAGTAGGGTCGGAGGCGAGCGCCGTCGTGAGCTGCGCGCACGACAGCGCTCGCAGGGTCCAACGTTCGCGAGGTGGCAACGTCCCGTGTCGAGGGTGCGGCGGTCTTCCGGAGCGGAGGATGGGCTTGCCCGCTCCGCGCTCAGGCGCTGCGCTCGGCGGGCGGGTCGGAAGGCCGTCGGGGCTCAGCCTCCGACGCGACGTGGGGGCGGCGTTCGGGACCGCGACCGACGGCGTCCGCGATGCGACGACGATCAGCGACCGAGCACCCCGTCAGCCATACCCGTGCACGTGCACGTGCCCGTCCACGTGCGCGTGCGCGTGCGCGACCAGACGGCGAACCGTCCGAACCCGAGCCCGAATCCGAGTCCGACAGCGTCCGAGTCCGAGTCCAAGTCCGAACCCGAGTCCGAACCCGAGTCCGACGGCGTCCGAGTCCAAGTCCGGGGCCGGCTCGCGTCGGCGCCCGTCAGGGCGCCGCCAGACGCCGGTAGAAGATGTCCGCGTTCGGGCAGGTGACCGAACCGGCGAAGGGGCAGTCGCTGCCCCGCCGGTGGTCGGTCCAGATCACGTGAACGCGGCCCGCACCGACGGCGACCTCCGGCTGGAAGCTGTCGGTGGCGCCGAGGCCGTTGCTGTCCATCCGGTAGTCCTGAGGCTGCCAGGTCGCGCCGCCGTCGAGGCTGAAGTTCGCGTAGATGTCGGTGAACCCGTTGCGGTCGTCGGACCACGCGGCGCCCACCAGCTCGCCTCTCGCGGCCAGGGCGACCGCGAGGCTCGCGCTCGCGCCAGCCGGGCTGCCGGTGTCGATGCGCACGGGGGCCGCGAAGGTCATGCCCGCCGTCGTCGTGCGCGTCGTGTAGATGTCCGGGAAGCCGGAGCGGTAGTCGACCCACGCCGCGATCGCGCGTCCGCCGCTCAGCGCCACGATTCGCGGCTGGATCGAGTCGTTCGGGAGCGGATCCTGATCGAGCTTCACGGCCGTCCCGAGCCACGCGCCGCCCGCGTTGATGCTCCGGTTCATCCAGATGTCGAGCGAGCCGGCGTCGCGGTTGTCGACCCAGATCACGTAGACGTTGTCGTCGTTCGCCGCGATCGCGGGGTCGAAGCTCGCGAACTGCCCAGGGAGATCGCCGCGGTCGATCCGCTGCTCGGCCCCGAAGCCCGAGCCGGCGTTGGTCGACGAGCGCACGTAGATGTCCGTGCCGCCGCTCCGGTTGTCGCGCCAGACGACGTGCACGCGCGTGCCGCTCGCCGCAACGCGGGGCGTGGCGGCGACGTAGTCGGACGCCATGGTCGCCGGGCTGAGCTGGATCGGCGTCGACCACGTGCCGCCGTCGTTCGTGCTGCGCGAGAACCAGACCTGCCGCCGGCGGAAGGTCTCGAAGCTCTCGTAGACGACGTAGACGTTGCTGCCGCTGACCGCGAGGTGGACGCCGAAGCTGTCGGTCGTCGCGGTCGGGCCGCTCGCGTTCACCTTCGTGTTCGTCGCCGGGAAGCTCGCGCCGCTGTCGGTCGAGCGGGACGCGAAGATCTCGCGGTAGCTCGTGCCGCCGCGGAAGTCCGACCAGACGCTCGTCACGTTCGTGGCGCCCGTCGGCGCGAGCTGCGGGTTGAAGACCGGGCCGCTCGTGGTGTCGAGGCGCGTCGGCGCGCTCCAGGTGCCGCCGCCGTTCGTGCTGCGCGCGAACATGACGCGCGGGCGGCTGGTGCTCCCGTCGCGCGTCGTCTCCATCCACGCCGCGTACACGAGGTCGCCCGCGCCGGTCGCGATCACCGGGCGCAGCGAGTTCAGCTGCGACGGGCTGGTGTGGGTGTCGAGCCGGACGTCTCCGCCGATCGGCGCGAGGCAACCTTCGTCGACGCTCCCGTCGCAGTCGTTGTCGAGGCCGTCGCATCGGAACTCGGTGGTCTGGTAGGTGGGTGGGAGGTCGCAGCCCCAGCCGGCCGCGCCGCGGCAGCTCGGGACGCGCCCCGCGCAGACGCCCGTCTGGTTGGCGCAGCTCGGGACCGCGCCCGGCGCGGGCGGGACGAGCCCATCGTCGGCTGCGCCGTTGCAGTCGTCGTCGACGCCGTTGCAGACCTCTCCGATCGGGCCGACGAAGGTCCCGCCGCACGTGAGCCCCGCGGCGCCCGAGCAGACCAGCATGCCGTACTCGCAGCGGCCGACGTTGGTCGCGCCGCAGCGATCACCGACCCCCGGAAGGGCGCCGTTGTCCGGTGTGCCGTCGCAGTCGTCGTCGAGGCCGTTGCAGAGCTCGGGGAGGGGCCCCGAGCCGCCGACGCAGACGAGCGCGCCGCGCTGGCAGGTCGTCACGCCCGGCGAGCACACGCCGACGCTCGTGCCGCAGGTCGTCCCGACGGCGGGGTCGTCCTCGTCGACGCGCCCGTCGCAGTCGTCGTCCACGCCGTTGCAGCGATCGGGCATTCCGGTCGGCGTGCAGGCGTACTCGCAGCCGGTGAGAGGATCTCCGTCGAGGTCGCGGAAGCCCGGCGCACACGCGGCGATGCCGCAGACGCCCGCGACGCAGCTCGAGGTCGCGTTCGCGAACGCGCACGCGCGGTTGCACGCGCCGCAGTGCAGCGGCGAGGTCATGAGGTCGAAGCCCTCGTCGATCCGGCCGTCGCAGTCGTCGTCGAGGCCGTTGCAGGTCTCCGTGGCGCCGATCATGCCCGAGCAGCGGTACTCGCAGCCGTTGTCGGGGTCACCGTCGAGGTCGACGAACCCCGGGTTGCATGCGTCGAGGCCACACTCGCCGGCGACGCATTGCGCGGAGGCGTTGGCGTAGACGCAGGTGTTGCCGCAGCGGCCGCAGTTCGCGAGATCCGTCGCGAGGTCGAAGCCCTCGTCGACGGCCCCGTCGCAGTCGTTGTCGCGCTCGTCGCAGATCTCGGGGCCCGTGTTCTGGCACTCGTACTCGCAGCCGTTGACGGGGTTGCCGTCGAGGTCGTGGAAGCCAACCTCGCACTCGTCGACCGTGCACTCACCCGCGACGCAGCCTGGGAACGCGCCCGGGAGCACGCACTCGGAGCCGCACGTCCCGCAGTTGCGCGGGTCGCCCTCGAGATCGAAGTCCTCGTCGACGAGGCCGTCGCAGTCGTCGTCGCGCCCGTTGCAGAGCTCCTCGCCGATCGGGATGCAGCCATCGGGGGGCCGCGCGTCCGCGCGCGCGTCGGGGGGCCCCGCGTCGACGATCACCTCCTCGCCGCAGTTTTCGAAGCAGAAGGGGTTCACGTCGCAGCCGCTCAGGGGGAGCGCCAGCGCGAAGGTGGCGAGCGCCAGGTAGTGGCCCTCGAGCTTGAGCGCCGGCAGGCCGAACAGGTAGCCGACGATGAAGCAGACCACGGCCGCGATCGGCAGGGTGGCGTAATAAGGCATGTCGAGCTTGTCCATCAGGATCGCCGCCGTATAGGCGCCGACCGCATAGAACGCGCTGTGCCCCAGCGAGATCTGGCCGTTGAAGCCGGTCAGCAGATTCAGCCCGAGCACGGCGATGGCCGCGATCATCATGGTGCTGACCAGGAACAGCCGGTAGTCGGAGACCGTGTCGGGCAGCACCGGTCGCAGCAGCGGGATCAGGAACGCCGCGGCGAGCAGGCCCCACAGCCACTTCTTGGGGAATGCGGGCATGTCAGACCCTCTTCACGACGACGCGGCCGAACAGGCCGGCCGGTTTCACGGTAAGCACGAAGATCACGATGATCAGGGCGACGGTGAGCTTCTCGC
>JAHBWH010000336.1 GCA_019637115.1 Myxococcales bacterium
ACCGGCCTCGGCGCCTACGCCGAGGAGAAGCTCGAGATGCTCGTCGACGAGAGCTCGATCCCCCGGCGCGCGTCGCACTCGTACGCGGCCGCGGGCGAGTGACGTCTCCCTTCGCGGAGTGAGAGAGGGCGCCTTCGGGCGCCCTTTTTCGTGGCCGCCTCTCGGCCCAATCTCGTGAGCACCGTCGGGCGCCCATTCTCGTGGGCACCCCTGGTGCTTTCTCGTGGGCGCCTCGGCGGGCCACGCCCCATCGTCGCGGACCTGTGGGCGCGTCCTCCGGTGCGGGTGAGGAGCGTTCTGAGCGCCGCCGCGCCGCGTTGCCTGGTAGGCTTCGGGCATGTCGGTGAAGAAGACGCTGGAGTTCCTCCGGCGGCCGGGGGAGGCACGACCCGATGTCGAAGACGTCGCGGGCGAAGCGACGATCTTCGGGACGACGGACGTCGGCTGCCTACGCGAGCGCAACGAGGATCAGTTCGTGGTCGCGCGGCTCGAGCGCTCCGTGCTCGTCGAGCAATGCGGCTACGCGGGCAACGACGGAACACGTCACGTCGACCACCCCGTCGGTCGCCTCATGATGGTCGCCGACGGAATGGGCGGTCAGGTGAGCGGCGACGTCGCGAGCGCGGTCGTCGTCGACGCGATGCTCCAATACGCCTTCTCGATGCTGCCGTGGCTGCGGATGAGCTCGGCGGCCGACGAGCGCGCGCTCGCAGAAGGGCTCACGAAGGCGGTGCAGCGCAGCCACGAGCGCATGCAGGAGGTCGCGCGGCGCAAGGGCCTGACGGGCGATATGGGCAGCACGCTGACGATGGGCTACCTCGTCTGGCCCATGCTCTACCTCGTCCACGTCGGCGACAGCCGCGCGTACCTGCTCCGTGGGGGCGAGCTCTTCCGCCTGACGCGCGACCACAACCTCGCCGAGGAGATGGTGCGCATGAAGGTGATGAGCGAGGAAGAGGCCCGCTCGAGCCGCTTCGCGAGCGTGCTCACCAACTGCGTGAGCACGAGCACGCCGAACGAGGAGCTCCGCGTCGAGCTGCACCAGGTGGAGCTCAAGCGCGAGGACAAGGTGCTGCTCTGCACCGACGGCCTCTACGGCGAGGTGCCCGACGCGGACATCAAGGGGCGCTTGATGCACGTCGTCCGGCCGGACCTCGTCGCGCCCTGCGTCGAGTCGCTCGTCGCGCTCGCGCGCGAGAACGGCGGAAGCGACAACATCACCGCGGTGCTCGGTTACTTCTGAGGCGGGCTCAGTAGCCCTCCATCTTGGCGATGATCTCGTTCATGATCTCGCGGGTGCCGCCGCCGATCGGGTAGAGGCGCGCGTCGCGATAGAGCCGCTCGACGACGTACTCGCGCATGTAGCCGTAGCCGCCGTGGAGCTGCACGGCCTGATCGCAGACCGCGACGCAGGCGTCGGTCGCGGTGTTCTTCGCCATCGCCGCGAGCCCCGCGTCTTGCTCGCCCTTCAGGTAGCGGGCGACGCACTCGCCGGTCAGCGCGCGCGCGGCGGCGATGCGGCTCGCCATGTCGGCGAGCTTGTGGCGCGTCACCTGAAAGCCCGTGAGCTTCTTGCCGAAGGCCTCGCGCTGCTGTGTGTACGCGACGGTCTCGCGGTATGCGAGCTCGGCGATCGCGACGCATTGCCCGGCGAGGAAGAGCCGCTCGGTCACGAAGTTCATCATGATCGCGACGAAGCCCGCGTTCTCGCGGCCGAGCAGGTTCTCGGCCGGCACGCGGCAACCCTCGAAGGTGAGCTCGGCGGTATCGCTCGCCCACCAGCCCGTCTTCTTCAGCTTCTTCGAGACGTGGAAGCCCGGTGTGCCCCGCTCGATGACCAGCAGCGAGATGCCGCCGTGGCCAGGGCCGCCGGTGCGCACGGCGGTCGTGACGAAGTCGGCGCGCGTGCCGCTCGTGATGAAGGTCTTGGCGCCGTCGACGACGTAGTCGTCCCCGTCGCGCACGGCGCGTGTGCGGAGGGCCGCGACGTCGCTCCCGCCGCCGGGCTCGGTGATCGCGAGCGCGGCGATCTTCTCGCCGCGGAGCACGGGGGCGACGAAGCGCTCCTTCTGCGCCGGCGTGCCGAACGAGACGATGGGCGGCAGCGCGATCCCGTGGCTGCCGAGACCGACGCAGGTGCCCACGCTCTTGCCCTCGAGCACCATCTCCTCGGCCGCGACGAGCACGTGGGAGAGGTCGCCGCCGTCGCCGCCCACCGCCTCGGGGTAGCCGACGCCGAGGATGCCGGCCTCTCCTGCCTTCGCGTAGAGCTCGCGCGGGAACTCCTCGGCCTCATCCCAGGCGTGCGCGTGCGGGGCGATCTCGTTGCGCGAGAACTTCCGGATCTCGGCCCGGAGCGCCTCGTGGGCCTCGGCCTCGAAGAGGTAGCGACGCTTCTTCATGCCCGAAGCGTACACGAAGCTGAACGGTGATTCAGCGAGTTGGCTGCGTCAGCTTCCTATGAGGCTGTCGTCAGCCCCTCTCCCACGGGGCGTGAAGGTCCGCAGGGTCCCCTCCCACGAGCCTCTGCTCGCTTCGCTAGCTGCGCCCTCCGGTAGGGCGGCTTGCGAAAACTCCGCTCCTTTGAGGGGCTGTCGCCAGGTCGCCAGCCCGTCCCCCACGGGCGTGAAGCCTCGCGGGGCCCCCTCCCACGAGCCTCTGCTCGCTTCACTCGCTGCGCGCCGTCTGGCAGGGCGGCTTGCGAAAACGGCTGAGCCTCAGTAGCCATCGTCCATGTCGGGGTCGCCGTAGTCTGGCGCGGGCGGGCTGCCGTAGTCGGCGTCGTCGCCGCCGCTCGTCGTATAGGTCTCGTCGGTCGGGGTCGTCGTGTCGCTCGTGGCGTCGCCGCCACAGGCGAACGCAAGGGAGGCGAGGGCGAGGAGGAGGAGTCGGGTCATGGGCTTCACCTTCGGCTGCCGAGGACGACGCCTCGGCTCAGGAGGTCTTCGAGGAGGGTCCCGAGGCCGTCGATGAAGGCCTCGTCGATCGCGGTGTCACGGGCGGCGGCGACCGCTTGAACACGCGCCGTCAGGGGCGCGTCGCCTTCGTCGCGCCAGGCGCGGAGCAGGTCACGGGCGAGCGGGTTGAGCTCGAGCGTGACGGCGTCGAAGCGGGGCGGGGCGTGCGCCTCGGTGGCGCGCGCGCGGCGGTAGATGAGGAGCGAGGTGGCGTGGGGGCGAGGGGAGGCAGGGCCCGTCTCGAGAGCGGGAGCGGTCTCGCTCGAGGTGGCGGTGGCCTCGGGGCGGGGCTCGGCCGAGGGGACCCCGGGACCGCGTGGACGGTTCGTCGTCTCCGCTGTGGGGCCGCCCGCGCGAGGTGACGGCGCGCGCTCGTGCACGGCCCAGCGCACGTCGAGGAGCTCGAGCGCCGGCGTGAGCTTCGGCGCGAGCTCGAAGGCGAGCGGGAGCGCCTCGCCCTCGGCGTCGGGCGCGGCGAGCACGCGCCATCGTGCCAGCTCGTAGCGCGCGAGGTCGCCGAGCCAGGGCTGCGCCTCGTCGGCGTCGAGGCTCGGCTCGGCGTGGCGGACGAAGCCCGTCGGCACCTCGCGGAAGAAGCGCGTGTCGGGCGGCGCCTCGGCGAGCCACGCGGCGAAGTACGCCTCGAGCCGAGACTCGCCGAGGGCCTCGACGGCGCGCGGGAGGGCGGCGCGCACGACCTTGCGGAGGCGGGCGCGGATCATCTCGCGGTAGACGCGCCAGCGCTCCTCGGCCAGGGCGCCACCCGAACCGGCCAGCGCGCGGAGGGCGTCCTCCGGGATGGTGACGTCAAAGCAGACGCGGGTGGCGAGGGCCTCGTGATCGGCGAGCGTGGTCATCGAATCTCGTGGAAGGGGAGTCTGCGGTCGGGGCTCGTCGGGTTTGGCGA
>JAHBWH010000337.1 GCA_019637115.1 Myxococcales bacterium
CGCCTCCTGGACGATGCGCGGCGTGAAGCCCGCGTCGTGGCAGAGCCGCATCAGGTGATCGAAGAACGCCGGGCCGCGCGACCGCGGGAACGACACGAACGGCTCTTCGGCGAGGACCGAGAGCGGGATGCGCGTGCGGGCCGCCGCCGGGTGCTCGGCCGGCAGCGCGACGACGAGCGGCTCCCGACGCACGAGGAGCGACGCGAGGCCGGGCTCGTCGAGCGGCGCGCGGACGAAGCCGACGTCGAGGCGGCCATCACGGAGCGCGTCGATCTGCGCCTGCGGAGCGAGCTCCGACAAGACGACCTCGACGTCGGGGAAGCGCGCACGGAACGTCCGGAGCAGCTCGGGCAGGCCGCTGTAGGCGAGCGACGACGGGTAGCCGATCGCGATCCGCCCGCGCTCCCCGCGCCCCGCCCTCCCCGTCTCCCGCCTCGCGAGCTCGACCGCGTCGAACACGCGCCGCGCGTGCTCGAGCAGCGTGGCGCCGGCCGCGGTCAGCTCGACCTTGCGCCGCGACCGATCGAACAGGGCGACGTCGAGCTCCTTCTCGAGCGCCTGGATCTGCCGGCTGAGCGGCGGCTGCGCGATCTTCAACCTCTCCGCGGCCCGCCCGAAGTGGAGCTCCTCGGCGACCGCGACGAAGTACCGCAGGTAACGTAGCTCCACGATACCTTCAGGGTATCACAGGCGTGCCCTCGATATATTGGACGCAGGCGGCGCGCATCGCGAACGTGACGCCCGTCATCTCACCTCGCGCGCATGTGGCTCGTCCGGATCGCTCTCCGTCGCCCGTACACGTTCATCGTGATGGCGATGCTCATCTTGATCGGCGGGATCTTCACGATCGTGAGGATGCCGACCGACATCTTTCCGGACATCGACATCCCGGTCATCTCGGTCATCTGGAAGTACGACGGGCTCTCCTCCGAGGAGATGGAGAAGCGGATCGTCACCAACTACGAGCGCATGCTCACGACGACCGTGAACGACATCGAGCACATCGAGAGCCAGTCGCTCCGCGGCACGGCGATCGTGAAGATCTTCTTCCAGCCCGGCGTGAGCATCGACGCGGCGACCGCGCAGGTGACGGCGATCTCCCAGTCCGCCGTGAGGATGATGCCGCCGGGCGCGGCGCCACCCTTCATCATCCGCTACAGCGCGTCGAACGTGCCGATCCTCCAGGCGGCGCTCGAGAGCGACTCGCTGAGCGAGCAGGAGCTGTTCGACTACGGCACGAACTTCGTCCGCGCCGACATGGCCACGGTCCGCGGCGCGCAGATCCCCTGGCCCTACGGCGGCAAGCAGCGCCAGATCGTCGTCGACGTCGACGCCAAGCGGCTCTACGCGTGGGGCCTCTCCCCGCGCGACGTCACGATGGCGATCGCGAGCCAGAACGTCGTCCTGCCGACGGGCACCGCGAAGATGGGGGTGAACGAGTACTCGATCGCGCTCAACGCGAGCCCCGAGGCCTTCGCCGAGATCGCGGCGCTCCCCGTCCGCGACGTCCGCGGCACGACCGTCTACGTGCGCGACGTCGCCAACGTGCGCGACGGAGCCTCGCCGCAGACGAACATGGTGCACGTCGGCGGCAAGCGCTCGGTGCTCATGTCGATCCTGAAGAACGGCAACACGAGCACGATGGACATCGCCGCGAGCATCAAGGCGATGCTGCCGCAGATCTCGGCGAAGCTCCCGAGCGACCTCAAGGTCTCGCTCCTGTTCGATCAGTCGCTCTTCGTGCGCGCCGCCGTCGACGGCGTCGTGAAGGAGGCGGTCATCGCGGCGGCGCTGACGGCGCTGATGATCCTGCTCTTCCTCGGGAGCTGGCGGAGCACGTTGATCGTCGTCGTGTCGATCCCGCTCTCCATCCTCGTGTCGATCATCGTCCTCGCCTCGCTCGGGCAGACGCTGAACGTGATGACGCTCGGAGGGATGTCGCTCGCGGTCGGGATCCTGGTCGACGACGCCACCGTCGCGATCGAGAACATCCACCGCAACATGGCGCAGCGGAAGCCGTTCTTCCGCGCGATCATCGACGGCGCGCAGGAGATCGCGACGCCCGCCTTCGTCTCCACGCTCTGCATCTGCATCGTCTTCGTGCCCGTCGCGTTCATCACGGGCGCGGCGAAGTCGCTCTTCGTGCCGCTCGCGATGGCCGTCGTCTTCGCGATGCTGACGTCCTACGTGCTGTCACGGACGCTGGTGCCGACGCTCGTGCGCTATCTCCTCCGCGGCGAGGCGGACGCGCACGCCAACCCGAGCCACGGCCCGCCGAGGAGCATCGCCGGTCGCTTCTTCGCGGCGTTCGAGCGCGGCTTCGAGCGTCTCCGGACGAGCTACGGACGCCTCCTCGCGCTCGCGCTCGTGCGCCGCAAGACGACGACCTTCGCGTTCCTCGGCTTCGTGTGCCTCTCGCTCGGGCTCTTCCCGCTCATCGGCAGGGACTTCTTCCCCACCATCGACGCCGGGCTCGTGAAGCTCCACGTCCGCGGCCCGCCGGGGATGCGCATCGAGGAGAGCGAGAAGCGCTTCGCGCAGATCGAGGAGACGATCAAGACCGTCATCCCGCCAGGCGAGATCGAGACGATGCTCGACAACATCGGGACGCCGTACAGCGGCATCAACCTGTCGCTCAGCGAGGGCGCGCTCATCTCCCCCGCCGACGGCCAGATCTTCATCGCGCTCAAGCACGATCACCGCCCGACGGAGGACTACGTCAGGGCGCTGCGAAAGAAGCTCAAGCTCACGTATCCGGACACGACGTTCTTCTTCCTCGCGCCCGACATCTCGACGCAGGTCTTGAACTTCGGTCTCGCCGCGCCGATCGACGTGCAGATCGTCGGCGCTCCGGCGAACGACAAGGAGACGCTGGCGCTCGCCGAGAAGCTGGTCGAGCGGATCAAGAAGGTGCCCGGCGCCGCCGACGTGCACCTCGCGCAGGTCCCGCACGAGCCGAACGTGCGCGTCGAGGTCGACCGCACGATGGCCCAGCGAGCTGGGCTGACGGAGCGCGACGTGGCGAGCGATCTGCTCGTGTCGCTGTCATCGAGCTCGCAGGTGACGCCGACGTACTGGCTCGACGCGAAGCGCGGGGTGCAATACCTCGTCGCTGTCTCGACGCCGCAGTACGACAACCACTCGCTCGAGGCGATCGGGTCGATCCCGCTCGCGACGAACGACGGCGGAACGCCCCAGCTCCTCTCGAACCTCGCGACGATGTCACGCTCGACGACTCCGGCGAACGTCACGCACTACAACGCAGCGCGCACCTACGACGTCCAGGCGAACGTCGACGGCGCGGACCTCGCCTCCGTCGCGGCCGGCGTGCACGCCGCGGTGAAGGAGCTCGAGCCGACCTTCCCGCGCGGCACCGTCGTGAAGCTGAAGGGCCAGGTCGAGAGCATGGAGTCGTCGTTCCGCGGCCTCGGCTACGGCCTCGTCTTCGCCGTCCTGCTCGTCTACCTCCTGATGGTCGTGAATTTCCAGTCGTGGCTCGATCCGTTCGTCATCCTCATGGCGCTCCCCGGAGCGATCGCGGGCATCGCCTGGATGCTCTTCCTCACGAGCACGACGCTGAGCGTCCCGGCGCTGATGGGCGCGATCATGTGCGTCGGCGTCGCCACCGCGAACAGCATCCTCGTCGTGACGTTCGCGAACGATCAGCGCAAGCTCGGCAGGGGCGCGACCGAGTCCGCGCTCGCCGCGGGGATGACGCGCCTCCGCCCGGTGCTGATGACGGCGGCGGCGATGATCATCGGCATGCTCCCGATGTCCCTCGGCGCCGGCGAGGGCGGCGAGCAGAACGCGCCGCTCGGTCGCGC
>JAHBWH010000338.1 GCA_019637115.1 Myxococcales bacterium
CGTCGTGTGAAGAAGGGAGCGAGTGCCGCGCGGAGGCGAACGCGTGCGTCCGCCGATCGTGCGATGGCGATCACACCGTGAAGGGAGCCGATGGAACGGCGTACGACTGTACGCCGTACAAATGCGACGATGACGGCGCCTGCCGCCAGAATTGCACGTCCGTACGCGACTGCGTGGCACCGGCGATCTGCGACCCGAGCGGCAAGTGCGTGCCGTCGCCCACGGACGATTCGGCAGGCTGCTCCGTCCGGGGCGAAGGCTCCACCGGATCGTTCGCGTGCCTCGGCGTGGCGTTGATCGCGCTGGTCGCGGCGGGACGGAGACGGCGGGCCGACACGAGCGACCGCTCTCGCGGGTAGCCGACGTTCAATGAGGTCGGGCCGTGGTACGGTCCTCACCAAGCGCGATGTCTGGGATGAGTCTGGACCACGAAACGATGTGGCGACACCTCCGCGACCTGCTCACGCGCTTGAGCAAGGTCCTCGACGGTAACGCCGTGATGGCCGACGGCCTCGATACGATCGCGGAGCTCCTCGGTGCGGATCGCGGCGTCGTCTTCCTGGTGCAAGAGGACGGTGTCCTTCAGCCCGTGATGGGCCGACGGGAGGGCCGCGCTGCCGATCCTCTGGAACGCGAGGAGATCAGCCGAACCATCGTGAGCCAGGCCCTCGAGACCGATCACTTCGTACGCTTCGATCCGGCGGCCGATACGTTGACGAGGAGCACGAAGTCGCTCGGAATCGTCGGTGCGCTCGCGGCGCCGCTCTCGACCGCGACGTCGTCCGTCCGGGGCGTCCTCTACGTGGACTTCCGCGATCGACGTCGCATCATCGACGAGCACCATGTCGACTTCTTCCTGACCGCGGCCACGGTGTTCGGTCTCGCGCTCGAACAACATGCTCGTCGGCAAGAGGTGCGCGAGCAGCTCGAGGAAGCCCGCGCGAACTGCGTCGAGGCGCGCCGGCCGGTGTCCTACAACGACCTGCTCGGCTTCCCGTCGCTCGCAGCGTTACGCAAGGAAGTACAGATCGCGATCGCCTCGCCCGCGCCGATCTTGGTGCTGGGCGAGTCGGGCAGCGGCAAGACCATGCTCGCCCACGTGATCGCCGAGCACGCCAACCGCCGGCCGGTGGTGCGGGTGATGCTCGGTGCGAGCGACGATCTGAATACGATCACGTCCGAGCTGTTCGGCCACGAGCGCGGCGCCTACTCGGGAGCCAACAGTCGCCGTGTCGGTCTCGTCGAGTTCGCGCACGGCGGAACGTTGGTGCTCGACGAGCTCCTGAACTTCCCGATCGATGCGCAGAAGCTGTTCCTCGACTTCCTCCAGTTCGGCAGCTTCCGTCCGCTCGGATACGACAAGGCGGAGCCGAAGAAATCCGACGTCCGCATCATCGCGGCGACGAACGGCAACCCGATGGCGGCGATCCGAGAAGGCCGGCTTCGCGAGGATCTCTATCACCGCATCGCTCACTTCGTGCTGGAGATGCCACCGCTGCGCGAGCGCCGCGAAGACATTCCAGTGCTCGCCGAACGCGTCCTCCGCCGCGTCGATCCTTCACGAACCTGGACGTTCTCTCTCGAGCTGCGTCAGCTGCTCGTGTCGCCAAAGCTCACCTGGCCCGGCAATGTCCGGCAACTCGAACGCGTGATCGAGCGAGCCCGCGAGCGCGCCGTGGCGAGCGCGCCCGCTGGAACGACCCTGACGCCCGAGCACCTCGACGCTCGCGATCTGGGCTCGACCGCGGTTGTACCGCGACCTCCCCGTTCGTCCGGGGACGCGCCGGGAACGCGATGGCAAGCGCTCCAGTCCGAGCGAGCGAACCTCGACGACGAGGAGACCATGCTCATCCGGGAAACACTCGCGGCCTGCGATGGCGTCGTCACGTATGCGGCGCGCGAGCTCGGTGTCGCGCGAACGACGCTCTCGAGTCGTATCGACGCGCTCGGGATCCGCTCGCGGCCGTCGAAGGGCTGACCCGATCGCCGGCAACGTTAGAAATTGCGTTTGATCGTCGGTGCGCCCGACGGCTCGGCGGTCGGTGGTTCCGTCGGCGCAGCAGCCCTCGCCGACGTGGTCCCAGCGGACGCGCGCCGTGGAGGAAGGGACGCGGTATTCCGCGGCGGCCCGAGCTCGACTCTCGCCGGGACAGGACCGGTGTCGGCGATCACGATCTCTGCGCTCGTGTCTCGTCCGCCCGCCGTCAGGCGGATCGTGTGCACGCTCCCGATGGAGCCTCGAATCGCGACCTTCCCATCGGCGACATTCGCAAGCGCGCCGTCCACGTCGACGCTCACATCCGCCGGACCGGTGACTCCGACCAGGACGACCCGAGAGTCGGTCGGCACCGATGCGGTCGCGGCTGCCTCCGTCGTCGGAGCCGGCGCTGCGACGCCACCGCTGTTCACCGGAGGTGATGCCGCGGGGCTCGAGCTTCCAGCGCGCAGCGCGGTGGCGAGCACCCCGCCGCCCACGAGGGTCATTGCACCGAGGGGAAGGAGCCAGCGAGGGCGAGGCCGCGTCGGCGTGATCGTGAGCGCTCTCTTCGCGCGCGAGGACGGCGCGGCTGTCGGTTCCCGATTCGCCGCCGCGGTTCGCATCTCGGGCGAGACTCCGGTGAGGGAATCCTCGGTGATCGACGTGTCCGCCACGAGTGCACGGATCGCTGTCGCCATCGCCTCGGCGGACTGGAACCGCTCGTCGCGTTCTACAGCGAGCGCTCGATCGACGATCGCAGCACTGGCGTCCGAGACCCACGGCGCTCGATCCTGGACGGGACGTGGCTTCTCCGAGCAGACGGCGAGGATGAGCGCCCCGAGCGTGTCGCAGTGACCGAAGGGGGTGACGCCACAGAGCGCCTCGTACATCACGATGCCGAGCGAGAAGATGTCCGAGCGACCATCGAGTGTCTTGTCGCCCCTCGCCTGCTCGGGCGACATGTAGAGGGGCGAGCCGAGCAAAGCGCCGGTTCGAGTCAGGCCGTGGTTGTCGCTCGCGGAGAGCTGGTCCGCTCGAAGCTTCGCGATTCCGAAATCGAGCAGCTTGACGATCCGTCCTTCGTTCTCCCGGCGAGCGACGAACAGGTTTGCCGATTTCACGTCTCGGTGAATGACTCCGGCCTCGTGCGCTCGCTGGAGCCCAGAACACGACTGCACGATGATCCCGAGGACCAAGCTGGGAGGCAAAGGCCCAAGCCGCCCGATCAGCTCCTGAAGGGTCTCGCCCCGAAGGAGCTCCATGACCAGATACGGGTTCTCGGTCTTGGGATCGACTCCCGTGTCGAGGACTTGAGCCACGTGCTCGGAGCTCAACGTGCCGCCCGCGCGCGCCTCACGCTGGAAGCGCACGAGGGACTCTTTGTCCCTCGACATCGACTCCGAGCTGATGAGCTTCAGCGCGACGTGGCGTCCCGTTCGGAGGTTCTTCGCCTCATGGACGACACCCATTCCACCGCGCCCGAGCTGCTGGAGGAGCTGGTACTTGCCATCGATGATGTTCTCCCCCATGCCCGACTCCGAGAATACCACGCGGTCGGCCCGAGCTCTCTCTCGGTCGGGAACTGTCTCCTTGGATCAGGGCACGGTGATCGACGCTCTTCGCGACCTTCCCGCGGAAAGCCTCGGCGACTCGCTCGAGGGAGGCGAGCTCCGAGTCAACGACGACGTCCGCTCGCGGAGTGAAGGTCCATCCTTACGGGCCTCAGCTCCGCACGGGCGCTCCCGATGAAATCGATGAACGCGCGGAGCGCCGCGGGCATGTGACGGCGGCTCGGGTAGTAGAGGAACGGTCCCGAGAA
>JAHBWH010000339.1 GCA_019637115.1 Myxococcales bacterium
GCGTACGTGAAATCGCGCGCGCGCGCTCCGCTCCCGAGGCATCGTTCATCATCGCCGATTCGAGCGTCACCACCGGACGACGTGGTCGTACCGTCACCCAGCTTGCCGTGGTCGTTGGCTCGGGCGTGTCCCTTCAGCGCGGGGGCGGCGACGCCGTGCGATCGCGATTGCGATTGCAGCGAAGACGAGAGCGCCGCCGCTCGCGCGGGACCGTCCCGCCCTCGAGACTGCGCAGCCGTCGCCGTCGCCGCTCTCCGACGTGGCTGCGCTGTCTTCGGTTCCCGCGCCCGACGAGCCAGCACCGGAGTCGGCGAGGGTCGAGCCGGCGTCGGAGACCGAGGCGCCAGCATCGACCTTCGACGCGCCGGCGTCGATGGTCGAGCCGGCGTCAGCGGTCGAGCCGGCGTCAGCGGTCGAGCCCGCATCCGTGCTCGAACCTCCGTCGTTGATGGAGCCAGCGTCGTTGGTGGAGCCGGCGTCGCTGGTGGAGCCGGCGTCCTCGATCGCGCCCGCGTCCTCGGTGGCGCCCGCGTCGGCGGACCCCTCGGTGCAAGTGCCGGCCTGACAGGTCCCGCCGCCGCAGGGCGAGCCGTCGGCCTTCGTGGGATTGGAGCAAGCGCCCGACGCAGGAGCGCACACGCCGATGTCGTGGCACGAGTCGAGCGCCGTGCATACCACCGCGTTGGCTCCAGTGCATCTGCCCGCCTGACAGGTGTCCGTCTGCGTGCAAGCGTCGTCGTCGTTGCAGGCGGAGCCGTTGATCTTCGTAGGGGTCGAGCACGTGCCCGTCGCGGGATCGCAGACGCCGGCCTCGTGACACTGATCGAGCGCGGAGCAGATGACCTCGTTGCCTCCGATGCACGTGCCCGCCTGACAAGTGTCGGTCCGCGTGCACGCGCTACCGTCGTCACACGCGTTGCCGGTGAGTAGGGCGCACGTTCCGTTGGACGGAGCGCCGGCAGCGACGGAGCACGCATCGCAGGTCCCGCCGTTGCATGCCGTGTTGCAGCAAACGCCGTCCGCGCAGAACCCGCTCGCGCAGTCGGTGCCGCTCGAGCATGCCGAGCCGTTGCTTCCATTGTCCTTGAGGACGAATACGTAGGCCTGTCCGAGGTTCGCGGACTTGTATGGCACGCCAGCGACGACGGTGTCTGCAGTCATCGAGAGGTTGCCACCGAAGAAGTCGTCTTTGGCCACGTCACTGGCCGGGAGCGCTTGCTGCAGGGTCCAGCTGGTTCCCGCGCGCGTGAACAAGTACGCCGCTCCCGTGAGCAATGCCTTGCCGCTCGCCCCGATGACGGCCGCATCGCCGCTCACCGCGACCGAAGATCCGAACGCGTCGCCGGAGAACGGGCCGGGCGCAGACAACTTCTGCTGCTGCGTCCACGACGCGCCGGACCGAACGAAGACGTACGCGGCCCCGATCGCAGCCGCCTTGACGTGTGCGCCGGCGACCGCGGTGTCGCCGCTCAGGGCCACCGACCAGCCGAAGAAGTCGTTGGCGGCGGAGTCGCTCGTGGTGAGCTTCTGCTGCTCCGCCCACGAGGTGCCCGTGCGCACGAAGGCGTATGCCGCACCCCGGTTCGACGACACCCCGTAGGCGCCGAAGAGGGCGGTCTCTCCGCTGATGGCCACCGACCTGGCGAAGCCGTGTCCGCTCGCGCCGTCGCTGGCGGTGAGCATCTGCTGCTCGCTCCACGAAGTGCCGGAGCGCACGAAGACGTACGCTGCGCCCTTGCCCGACTCGGCGGGGGCCCCGATGACCGCAGTGTCTCCAGTGAGCGCCGCCGCACCGCCGAAGGCCGCGCTTGCGCTCGGGGTGCTGGCGGTGAGCTTCTGCTGCACGGTCCACGACGCGCCGGATCGGACGAAGACGTACGCCGCGCCTTGCCCGTCGTCGCCGTGGCCGGAAGCGCCGACGACGGCCGTGTCTCCGCTGAGGGCTACCGACGAGCCGAAGCGGTCTCCCTCGGCGCCGTCGCCGGCGGTGAGCTTCTGCTGCTCGGTCCACGACGCGCCGGACCGGACGAAGACATACGCCGCTCCCATGCTGCTCGAGAAGCCCGGTGCGCCGACGATCACGGTGTCGCCACTCACCGCGGTGGACGCGCCGAAGTCGGCGACGTCTGTGGCGACGGCGGGGACGAGCTTCTGCTGCTCGGTCGCGATGAGCGGATCGACGGTGACGGGGTAAGTCGCACCGCGGTCGTCGAAGCGAATCGCGATGGCACCGTCGTGGACGACGACGTCGGCAGGCAGCTCCCTTCCGCGCGCGTCGACGACGTAGAGATCGGAATAGCGGACGACGACGTTGCCCGAAGACGGATCGTGCAGTGTCGCGCCTTCTCCGCCAACGAAAGCGGTCGCCTCGAGCGAGCCGTCCCGCGCGAGCTCGATGAGCACGCGAGTGGGGCTGCCGTCACGGCACGCCGGGGCTGCGTGGATGGTGAACCCCTGCTCGACGCCGAGGCCGCCGACGAGGTACCACTCGTCGAATCCGCGGCGACGGTAGGTGGCGCGGTTCTTGTCGACTTCGAGCGCCGCCGACACGGTTTCGACCGGAGCGAGCGCGCCTTCGCAACCCCAGCGCGCTGCCTCGACGTGCCAGCGCCATGTGGCCTGATCGCTAGCGGAGCCGAGCTCGACGGTGCGCGCGTCGAAGTGTGCGTGGAGCCGAGCGGAGCTCGTCGCTCGAAAGCCGTCGGGAGTCGGCGCGAGGTAGTACTCGGCCGCTGCACCTCTCTGGACCGCAGCGATGTATGCCGCGCGGAGCGCGGGCGTCATGCCGTCACGCTTTGCTGTCTTGTCGCGTGCCGTCTCCCCGCCGCTGGAGGAGCAGGAGTCGAGCGCCGCGACGAGCACGACGCTCAACGCGAGGAGACGCGCGAATGCGAGGAGACCTCGTGCGACTGGGATCGAAACACTGCTCATGGAATTCCTATTTCACGCGCATGACATACGCGCTCGGGCGAAGAATTCTGCTGATCGGCGGTCAACGCAATGTCTCGTACACGAGCGGAGCGAGTTCGGTGACGAGCGGTCGCGAGGTCGATTGGCGCCGGCCGGCGAGCGACATGTCGGGTGTGCCGTGACTCGCTCACCACGCGAAACGGCAATAGCGCGCGCTCTTGGTTCAGGCATATTGCGCTCGATGACTCGCACTCCAGCTCTCGTCGCCGCCGCGCTCGCCCTCTTCGTGCTGGCGATCGCTTCGTGCTCGGACGACCCGTCATCCGGCGGGTCGGCTCCCGCGGACGGCGATGCTGGAACGGACTCCGCGACCGCAAACACGAGCGACGCCGCGGGAGAGGTCCGCTTCGTCATCACGGCGCCGGAGGTCTCGCCAGGCAGCAACCGATGCGAAGCGTTCACGCTGGCGATGGTCGACAGCGCGGGCTCGCCCGTGGGGTTCCCGAGCGCGTCGAACGTCACGGTCACGAGTGATGCTCTGACGAGCGCGTTCGCGACTCTGGCGGATTGCGAGTCGGGCAAGCCGCCGACGATGATCGCCGTCGACGCGGGCGCGACGAGCAAGGCGTTCTTCGTCCGAACGACGAGCGAGGAGGTCGTGACGCTTGCTGCTGCCGCGAGCTTTGGCACCGCCTCGCTCACGTTTGCACCGACGGAATTTCTCACCATAGGCCAGCCCAACGTAGGGACGGTCCGCCAGTTCGCGCGCACGATGCGAGCCATCCGAGGCGTCTTCGCCGGTGCTGGAAAGTTGATGGTCACGGATCGATATGCGCATCGCGTTCGCGTCTGGAACGCCTTCC
>JAHBWH010000034.1 GCA_019637115.1 Myxococcales bacterium
GCCGCCGGGGTCCGAGAGCAGATCCTGCACGCCTGAGCTGCGGCGACTGGTCGGACCACGCGCGCGCGCGGGCGGCAGCGACGCGGGCAGCGCAGCGGCGCGGGCAGCGCAGCGGGACTTCGTGTCTTGGTTGGGCTTCGTGGTATGGGATGCTCTCGGGTGTTGAATCACCCGCTCGGCTCTGCCGTCGGAGGTCACGTCGTGCGCGCATGGACATCGACGCTGTTCGTCCTGCTCCTCGGAGCGGCCTCGCCGGCGATGGCGCAGCGGACGTTCTCGGCCGTCGCCGAGCGCGCGAGCGAGGTGCCCGGAGATTGGCGCCGCTTCATCGCGCCGCTGTTCCAGGCCTGCGAGGGCGCGAACCGGCGCACCTGCGAGGCGACGCGACGCCGTGACCAACGCACCCTCCGCACCGGCAGCTGGCTGATGTCGATCCCAGCGGCCGAGCACGTCGAGATCGGCCCCTACGAGGCGGTGCGCGAGGGCTTCCTCGTCCGTGTCCCCGACCTCGTGCTCCGCACCCCGGATGGGTGGCTGACGACCGCCACACCGCGCGACGGGGTCCTGCCTGTCGGGGTGCTCGCCGAGCGCTTCTTCGTCGTCCCCCCCGACCGCGCCGAGCGCTTCTTCGGCCGCAACGATCCCGCACGCCTCCGCCTGCGCATGGTCTTCCGCGTCGGACGAGAGTGGGCGGTCGGCTCACGACGCGGCGTCACCATCGAGGTGAGCGCGGTGCAGGTCTACAACGAGAGCACTGGCAACGTCCTCGTCGACTCACTCGCCGATCCTCCGGCCCCACCCGGCGGCGCCGAGCGCCTCGACGGCCGAATCCAGGTCTGGGACCGATCGCAGCTGCGCGAGGCACGCTGGCGCGCCCCCGACGGCACGCCGGTGCTCTTCTCCGTGCGCGTCGATCCCGCCGAAGGCGACGCGCAGACGCCCGTCTTGCTCGAGACCCGAGGGGTCGTCTCACGAGAGGTCGGCCGCTTCCGGGCGCCCTGCTGCGAAGCCACTCTGGCGCTCATCCCTCGGGGCGACGACGTGATGGTCGTCTTCACCGAGCGCCGCCCCTCGGCCGAGCATCCGGGCCGCGGGCGCGTCGAGCTCTTCCAGTGGCGCAACGGAGCCTTCGTGCGCCGCACTGCGTGGGAGGGCAGCAACGCCGAATCGCCGCCCGCGTGGATCACCGACCCAGACGCCCCGCTACCCTAGCGTCCAGGCCGCCGATACCCAGAACGAACTTCGGGTTGGGGACACTGGCCGCGCCTCATCCCGCGCGGCGGAGCAGGAAGAAGAAGAGGTCCCCCTCGCCTTCCCCGCGCTCGAGCCCGCCGAGGCCGAGGCAGAGATCCGCGCTCAGCGGCTTCACCTCGTCGTAGAGGTGGCCGCGGACGGGGAGCCTCGAGACGTCGTAGCGCAGCCGTAGGGTCTCCGCGTCGCGCCAACGCGAACGACCAGCCTCGACCCGGAAGCGCCCGACTCGCAGACGCGGATGCACGAAGAACCACACGCGGCGGTCGAAGTCGATGCCGAAGCGGAGCCGCTCGAAGGGCACGATCACCCATCGCTCGGCGGTCGGCCGCGTCGCGGCCGCGTCGACTCGGTGGAGAACCTCTCCTTCGAATCGCCCCGACGGGCGCGGACCGAGCGGCGCCTCACGGAAGATGCGCTCGAGCTCCGCGAGCGTGCAGCTCCTCAGCGAGTCGACCGTCTCCATGCGCCGAGTATGGGCCCGCCCGGCGCGCCGACAACGCCTTGATCGCGATCACGAAAGCCGAACGCCGCTCACGCTAGGAACGGAGAGGCCCCCCAATGACCCACCTCTTCACCGCGCTCGAGGTCACCCGCAACCTCATCTCCGCTCGCCTCGGCCGCGGTCACCCGCTCTACCTCGTCCACGCCCTCACGGCTCGCTGCAACGCGCGGTGCGGTTTCTGCGCCTGGAACCCGGACTTCTACGACCCACGCGATCAGCTCTCGACCCCACACATCGAGGCGCTCTACACCGAGGCGCGACGCGCGGGCTTCGTTGGGGTCTCCATCTGGGGCGGCGAGCCCCTCCTGCACCGCGACTTCGAGCGCGTCGCGCGCCACGCGCACGGCCTGGGTCTCGCGACGAACATGGTCACGAACGGCTTCCTCCTCGAGAAGAAGCTCGACGCGGTGCTCCCCAACATCGACCGCATCGCCATCTCGGTCGACCACCCCTCCCCGGCCCACGACGCCTTGCGGAAGATCGACGGCCTCTTCGGGCGCATCGTCTCCGCGACGAAGGCGATCCGCGCGCGAGCGCCGGACAAGCCCATCGTGTGGGTCTGCACTCTGCAGCGGGCCAACGTGGACCCCGCGACGCTCCGCGAGCTGGCGCGGTGGACGCGCCGCCTCGGCGTGCTCGGCATCTACAACGCCCTCCGCGAAGAGGCTGGCGCGCCCGACCAGCGCGACGCGGGCATCGAGCGCTTCGTCCCCACCCAAGCGGAGCTCACACGCGCGTTCGAGACCCTGCGCGAGCTCAAGCGGGAGGGCTACCCCATCCTCAACTCCTTCACGCACCTCGACATGATGCGAGCCGGGCCTCCGGTCTACCGATGCCATTGGCCGAAGCTGATGTTGCCCGTCGAGGCCAACGGCGACGTCGTGGACTGTCAGCATTGGGGTACGCGACCGCTCGGCAACGTCCAGGACACCCCCTTCGCCGAGCTCCTGCGGCACCCGCGCCTGCGCGCGCTCGCGGGCCCCGAGGGTGAGGCTTGCCACCGCTGCGTCTCGATCCATCGGGTCGAGATCTCGGAGGTCTGCTCCGGGAACCTGGAGCCGATTCGGTCGTGGGCGATGCTCCGCAAGACCGCGCTCCGACGCGCCGAGGCCGAGGCCCCCGACGCTCGCCACTGAAGCCCACCCCCGACGGGCCTTCGGAGCTACGAGAGGCGCTCTCATGTCGGCGTGGTCGCCCGCGTCAGCACGCAAGGGGCGCCACTGGCCAGCGAGCCGGAGGACGCCGAGCGAACGAACCGCGGCGACAGCCCCTCGAAGGAAGCTGATACGCTCGGGCGCGCATGAGCGAAGACTTCGTGATCTCTCTCGGGGTGTCCGCGTTCTTCCTCCTCGTCTTCGTCACGATCGGCTACGCGCTCTGGTGGATCTTCTCCACGACCCGGCGGATCCGCGCGCGGCTCCGACGCAGCCCGATCGTCGAGCTCGCCGCGGCCCCACACGAGGAGGACGTGCGCGTCGTCGGCCAGGTCGAGCGCCACGAGACCGTGCTGACCGCCCCCATCACCGGGCGCCCGTGCGTGCTCTGGCACGTCACGGTGCTCGAGCAGAGAGGCAAGACGATGGACACGGTCCTCGAGCGGACGGCCTTCGTCGACTTCGCGCTCCGCGACGAGAGCGGACACGCCATCGTGCGGCCGATGCTCGTGACCCACCTGCTCCAGCGCGACGGGCAGGCCAAGTCGGGGATCTTCGCGGAGCCGACCCCCCGCATCGAGGCGTTCCTCCACGAGCACGGGATCTCGACCCGCGGCATCATCTTCAACAAGACGATGCGTTTTCAGGAGGCGGTGGTGGAGCTCGGAGAGCGCGTCAGCGTGCTCGCGCGCGCGCGCTGGGAGCACGACCCCGACGCCCCCACCGCGCCCGGTGAAGGCTACCGCGACGTTCGCCAGCCCAAGCGACTCATCCTGCAGACGCCGCCCAGCGAGCCGATGATCGTGAGCGACGAGCCGCGCATGACACATCGCGCTCGATGACGCCCAGGCGCGGGTGCTGCGAGACCTCTGTGTGACCACCTCCGCGGCATCGGCTCACGGCTCCCGCGGTTCGTTCGAGGCGACAAACGCCTGGCGTGCGGCAGAGCCCCCGGAAGAGACACGGGCAACGGCAAGGGCAAGGGCACCACGGTGCGCCGCCCCGCGCGATGACACACCCCCGTGGATCATGAGAGCGTGCCCCCGTCGATGACGCTCCTCTCGCTCCGCACCGCCGCTGCCCGCATCCGCGAAACGCGCCGCGCGGCCCGGCCACGCGCGCGCCACGGCGCGCCGAGCCCGTATTTCTTCGTCTGCGGCGCTGGCATCTCCGTCCCCTCGGTTCCCCTCGCGTGGCAGATCCAAGAGGCCTGCCGCGAACGCGCGATCTCGCTCGGCCTCGCCACTGGCGAGGCCCCGACCGACGCCGCCGGGGCCTACTCGTACTGGCTCGAGCAGGCCTTCCCCGACCCCGACCAGCGCCGCGCGTACTTCCGTGGCGCGATCGAGGGCAAGCCGCTCACCGACGCCAACCTGCGGCTCGCGCACCTGCTCGCCGACGGCGCGCTCACGAGCTTCCTCGTCACGCCAAACTTCGACGACTTCGTCAGCCGGGCTCTGCAGCTCTTCGGGCGCTCCAGCGTCGTCTGCGACCACCCCGCGACCAGCGCGCGCGTCGACCTCGACGCGAGCGATCCGCAGGTCGTGCACGTGCACGGGACCTACTGGTTCTACGACCTCGTGAACACCGACGCGGAGATCCGCGCGCGCGCGAGCGGCATGCGCGACGGCCCCGGCATGGGCGAGCTGCTCGGCGATCTGCTCCGCGCGCGTGTCCCCCTGGTCGTCGGCTACTCGGGCTGGGAGGGTGACGTCATCATGACGGCGCTCCGCGCGCGGCTGACGGCCGGCGCGCTCCGCCATCAGCTCTATTGGTTCTGCTACAGCCGCGCAGCCTACGAAGCGCTCCCCGCGTGGCTGCGCGAGCACCCGAACGCCTGCTTCGTACTCGGCGAGAGCGACGCCGCGCTGCCGGCCGACCAGGTCTTCGACGAGCTCCTGCGTGTCTTCGAGGTCGACGCACCCCCGCTCACTCGGGATCCCCTCGCCTTCTACGCCGATCAGCTCCGCCGCTGGGCGCCCGTTCGCCCCGCCACCGCGACCCCGGACCCGTATTTCTTCGAGGACGTGATCCGCCGACTCGAGCGCGCGTCGCGTCTCCTCGGCGACGACGCGCGAAAGATCGAGCCCGCGCTCGAGCAGATCCGCGACGCCATCCGGCGCGGACGCTATGGCCTCGCCGCGAAGCGCGCGAACGCGATCGAGCTCAAGCCGCTGCGCATGGAGCAGCTCCGGCGGCTTCTCGAGGCGCTGTGGGCCGCTGTCTCGCGCGGCGGCCGCACACCGAAGGAGGAGCTCGAGCTCCACGCGGCGTTCCTGCGGATCGTCGACGAGCGCCCACGCGCGCCGGTCGAGAAGGGCCGGCTCGCGGGGGTGCTCATCGCGCGCGCCGCCGCGCACCTGGCCAGCGGCGCCGCCGACGCCGCTCGCGCGGCGGTGTCCGACGCGCGCGCGCGCCTCGGGCCCGAGCTCGAGAAGATGCCGCGCGCGCGACATCGCCTCGCACGGCTCGAAGCCCGCGCGCTGCTCGCCGCCGATCGGCGCGAGGAAGCGCTCGCGATCTACGACGCGCTCGAGACCCGCTTCGCGCGGGCGGTCGAGCCACGTCTGCGGGCGAGCGTCGCGAGCGCCGGCCGAGAGCGCGCCGAGCTCCTCATCGGGCTCGGTCGCGCCGACGACGCCCTCGCAGCGCTCGACCGCCAGGTGGGGCGCCTCGACGAGAGCATCGAGCCGCGCCTCGTGCGCGAGCTCGCGGCGACGCTCGAGGCGCGCGCCGCGCTCCGGCGCGCGCGAGGCGATGACGCAGGCGCCGACGAGGACGGGGCGAGAGCCACCGCCCTCCGCGAGGAGCTCCCGCCAAACGGTACGCTGCGGCCCCCGGTCCTCGACCCCTGAGCCGCCGTTCGGCGCGGCCACGGCAAGCGCCCAAAGTGTCCGTGTCTGGGTCCGTGTCTGGGTCGCGCGACGAAGCAGCGCTTCACTGTGGTGAAGCCTCGCGCGCTCCTATCCCCCGCGGAACCGACGGACGTTCCTGGTCGCGCACGGGCACGCGCACGCGCACGCGCACGTGGACGTCCACGCGACGGACCGCTCCGCGCGTCGAGCCGCCCCTGCGCGACGAGCCACCCCCACGCGACGATCCCGACGAGCCGCGACCGCCCACACGGCACACGTCGGCACGCATCACACGAGCGAAGCCGCAGAACTCCCGCAATTCACGCCCGGCACGGCTCGTGCTTTTGGGCCATGGCGCAGAAGGAGCTCACTGATCATGTCGCGCACCCACCTCGCCACGCTCGTCCTCGCGCTCGCCTCTCCGCTGGCGATCCACGCCTGCACCGCGCACCACACGCGAGATGCCGCCGTCGAGGCCGCGATCTCGTCCGTGACCCTCGGCGAGGGTTGCCACGACGACGACGCGCGCCTCGGCGCGCCGCCGCCCGCTGCCAGCGACGCGGGCGTGGGCTTCGCGCCAGAGCTCTGCGACGCCGAAGGTGGCTGCGGGGGATATTGCCGTCGCACGACCGTCCAGCTCGCGATCGACTCCGACGAGCACGACCTGAGCGTGCCCTTCGAGGTCGTGTCGATCCGGCTCCGCACGATGGGCGGCGCGGTCGTCGACACGCTCGATCCGCGCCGCGTGCACCGCTTCGACGGCGAGCGCTACGTCGAGTGGGATCAGCGCGTCGCGCCGGGCGAGAGCTTGCAGGTCTCCTACGAGACCTCCTCGCCGGACTGGATCGCCATCGGCGGCGGCAACTCCAGGTCGACCTACGGGATGAGCTTCCGCGTCGAGATGGTCGTCCTCGTCGACGGCGTCGAGCGCACCCTCTCGTTCTCGCCGGCCAGCCGCGAGCCCGAGGTCGTCACCTGACTTCGCTCCGCTTCTCTCCACCACCACGACCACGACCACCTGTCTCCATCGCCACACCACCACACCGCATCGACGGGGCAGCGTCTTCGCTGCCCCGTCGATGCACGTCCTGGGCTCGATCCGCGGGGCGGGCGACGCCGCCCGCTTCGGCCCTCGCGCGTCCGCTCGACCCGAGGTGAGGCGCGTGACAACGCTACCTCGATGACGATGCGAAGCGATCCTCGGCGCGCCGCCGTACTCACCGCGCTCCTCGTGGCGTGCGGAAGCGGCGAGCGCACCGCGCCAACGCCCGAGCCCCCGGCCCCGCCAGCAGACCCGCTCGCTGGCCTCGAGGCGTGGTCCAACGACTGGGTGCTCGCCCACGCGCCACGTTATCTCGAGGACCCCGCCGCGCGCCGCGCCGCGCTCGAAGCGTCGCTGACGAACCACGAGAACCTCTACTCGCAGACCCGCCTCGGCGCGTACGGCCACGGCCGCCGCGGCTGGGACAGCCTCCCGGAGTGGCGGCCGCGGGTGCGCGCGATCGACGCCGAGCTGGCGACGAAGCTCGCGAGCGGCGAGCGCCCCTCTCTCGACGAGACGCCGGCGTTCGGTGAGGGCGAGCGCCCGAGCCGCTGGGATGAGTGGGTCACCCTCGGCCGCCGCGTCTTCTACGAGCTGCCGCTACGCAGCGAGCCCTTCTGGCAAGCGGCGCTCACCGACGCTTCGCGCGCGGAGGCGCTCGGGGTCGAGCGCGGCCCCGACGGCAGCTTCCCCGGGCTCGTGTGGATGCGCGACGTCGACGGACGCGACACGGTCGGCATCACCTGCGCGCTCTGCCACGTCGCCCGCGCCCCCGTGGGCGACGCGCTCGTCGAGGGTCGCGCGCGCCGGCGCCTCGACTACGGCCAGGCCCGCGTCGCGTACTACGAGGGACGCGGCCAGGCGATCGAGGACGAGGTGCGCGCGCGGTGGGAGAGCTGGGGCCCCGGTCGCGCCGACGTGCTCGAGGACGTGGCGGACGTCCCCGTCGCGATCCCGGACCTCTGGGGCCTTCGCGACCAGCGCCTGCTGACGCAAGCGGGGACGCTGAAGCACCACGATCCGCTGGCGCTCGCGATTCGCCAAGAGACCCAGTACATCCAGGCCAACCATCACCAGACGCGCCCGCCGCGCGAGCTGATGTTCGCGCTCACGCTGTACCTCTACAGCATCACCCCTCCCCCCGCGCGGCCCTTCGACGGCCGGACGAACGACCGCCTGCGTGGCGCGATGCTCTTCACCGATCACTGCGCGCGATGCCACTCGAACGCCGTCGCGGGAGGCGACGAGCTCGTGCCCCTCGACGAGATCGGGACCGATCCCGAGCTCGCGTCGGGCGGCGCGCGCGGCACCGGAGGCTACCGGCCCGCCCCGCTCCTGCGCATCGCGGACGCGGGGCCGTACCTCCACCACGGCTCCGTGGCGTCCCTCGAGGAGCTGCTCTCGGGCGACCGCGAGGAGCCCGGCCACCGCTTCGGCGTCGACCTCGACGAGCACGAGCGCGCGCTGCTTCTCGCCTACCTGATGAGCCGCTGACGGCGGGCTCGCGCGCGCACCAGCGGACTCGAGCGCCGCACGCGGGCTCGCCGCGCGCACCAGCGGACTCGCGCGCCGCGCGCGGGCTCGCGCGCGCACCAGCGGAATCGAGCGCCGCGCGCGGACTCGCACGCGCACCAGCGGACTCGAGCCCCGCACGCAGGCTCGTCGCGGCCGAGCGCGCCCGCCGACGCCGGGCGAACGCCGACGGCGCTTGAACGCGCGATGCCACGCGGCGCGTAGGAGCCGGAGGGCTCAACCGCCGCGGGGTGGCCGCGTGCCGTTGAAGGCCTGCCGGTTGGTGCAGGTGTTGTAGACGCCGCACTCGGGGAGGCCGTTGGTGCGCGCGTACCAGCGGAGCTCACCCGTCAGCAGATCACCCTCGAGGTCGGCGCTCAGGTCGATCATCAGCGTGTAGGCGCACGAGCCCTCGGACCCCGCGCGCCCCGTGAGCGTGGCGTCGACATGGTCGCCGCTGATCGTGCCCTGGAAGGTGTGCGCTCCGACCACCACGTCGAGGTAGGTCCGCGCGAGCCCCTGCACGTCCACCGTGGCCTCGGCCTCGCGCTGCGTGATCACGATGGTCGACGTCGAGGTCTCGCCCACCGTCCACCCCATCACGCCGCACTCATTGGCGCCGTTGGTCAGGTTGATCGTGTAGGTACCGGCGAAGTCCGCGGGCGACGAACCGCAGCTGGCGAGCAAACAAGCGAACGAGCAAACGAGAGCACGCATCGGGACACCTCCGCGACCTTGGATTCTACCGCACCTCGCCAGCTTCCGCGGTGACGTCGGGACCTCCGCGCGGCCGCGCTCGTGAGCACGAGCAGGCCCATCGCGAGATCCAGGCGTGGCGGTGCGCCGTGACCAGCGACTCGACGCGGGAGCATCCGCCCGCGGGGGACGCACCCTCACGTCGCGTTCAACGCGCGAGCAAGAGGGAGAGCGGGATGCACGCGCAGGTGCCGAGCAGGATGAACAGGACGAGCAGGGTGCTGACGAGCCCCGGTGTGCTGAGCGGCTCTTTCGCCGGCGCCGGCTCCCACGGCGCAAGCAGCCGTCGCGCGATGAACAGGAAGATGGGGTAGTAGACCGCGCCCCAGATCCGCGTCCCCGAGTAAGAGACGGCGCGCTGAGCGTCGCGTACGGCGGGGATGAAGAACGTACCGAGGTCGGACCACGGCTTGCGCGCCGCGCGCGCCCACGCGGTCTCGTCGACGTGATCGGCCAAGTACACCGCGAGGTAGACGCGCCCCTTCTGGAACCCGGCCGGAAGACCGCTCGGGTCGAGCGAGTCGGCGTTCTTGACGAGCCAGCGCGCGTCCTCACCGATCCCCTCCGCGTCGACCCTCGCGCAACGGCGCACGACCACGACGATCGTGAGCTTCGTGAACATGCACTCCCAGTGCCATTTCGAGCGCACGGCCACGAACGACGTCGCGTCCTCGGCGAGCACACGAAACCCGAGGCGCAGCAGCTCCGCCTTTCGGGCGCCGAGGTCGAGGGTGTCCATGCGCGCGACGCTACCAGGCGCCGAGAGCGACGCGAAGCAGAACTCGGCGCGGCGAGCGAGCGCCCGCGGATGACGCGCGCTCCCTCGTACGTCCGAGTCCGAGTCCGCGTCCGCGTCCGCGTCCGCGTCCGCGTCCGAGTCCGAGTCCGAGTCCGAGTCCGAGTCCGAGTCCGAGTCCGAGTCCGCGTCCGAGTCCGAGTCCGCGTCCGGCGGCGAGCCGCAGAGCCCCCGATGGGCAGGGCGCAGCGGGCGGGTTGCGGCTTGCCTACCAGATGGTAGACAGACACCAACCAATCGGTAGACATGCCACCCAACGACCCCACGCCCTCGGTCCGCGACAGCCTCCTCGACGAGGCGACGCGTCGCTTCGCCGCGCAGGGCTTCGGCGGGACCTCCCTGCAGGTCATCGCGGACGGCGTGGGCATCCGGAAGGCGTCGCTGCTCTACCACTTCCCCTCGAAAGACGCGCTCCGCGACGCCGTGCTCGAGCGGCTCCTCGCGCGCTGGAACGCGCTGCTTCCCGGCCTGCTGCTCGCGGCGTCCGAGGGTGGAGCGCCGCGCCGCGACCGCTTCGCGCGCGTCATGGAGGCGCTCACCAGCTTCTTCCTCGAAGACGCCGACCGCGCGCGCGTGCTGCTCCGCGAGATCCTCGACCGCCCCGACGCCTTCCGTGCGCTCCTCGCGCGCCACGTCCGGCCCTGGATCGTCATCGTGGCCGAGCAGCTCGAGGCCGCGAAGGCCGACGGCGCCGTCCACGAGGACGCGGACCCCGAAGCCTACGCGGTGCAGGTGCTGCACCTCGTCGTCGGCGGGATCGCGGTGATGGACGCCACGAGCGCGCTCCTCGACGCGCCGCCCGAGCGCGCGCGTGCGCGCTTCGAGGTCGAGCTGATGCGGATCGTGCGCGCGGCGATCTTCCGCCCGCAAGAGCGGAACACGAAGAAGATTCGGCAAGCAGGGGTGAGACGATGAGCTTCTACAAGGACAACGAGGATCTTCAGTTCTACGTCGAGCGCGCGATCGAGTGGGATCGGCTCATCGAGCTGACCGAGCGGCGCTTCGTCGACCCGGAAGGGCCGAGCGACGTCGCCGAAGCACGCGCGCTCTACCGCGACGTCATGAGCCTCGTCGGGGAGCTCGCCGCGAACGAGATCGCGTCACGCTCCGCGACCATCGACGCGCAGGGCGTCCACCTCGGCGCCGACGGTGAGGTCGTCTTCCCGAAGGAGCTCGACCGCATCATGAAGACGATCGCGGACCTCGAGCTCCACGGCCTCACGGTCCCGCGCGAGCTCGGCGGGATGAACGCGCCGATGCTCGTCTACTTCCTGAACAGCGAGATGCTCGGTCGAGCCGACGTCTCCGTCATGGCCCACCACGGCTTCCATGGTGGGATGGCGATGGCCCTGCTCCTCTTCTCCCTGCGCGAGGGCACCACGACGATCGACCCGGAGACCGGCCGCGTGCTCGAGACGCGCTTCCGCGACGCGATCGGGGAGATCGTGCGCGGCGAGGCCTGGGGCTGCATGGACATCACCGAGCCCGACGCGGGCAGCGACATGGCCGCCCTGCGCGCCGTCGGCGAGCAGGACGCGGACGGCCGGTGGACGGTGACCGGCGAGAAGATCTTCATCACCTCCGGCCACGGCAAGTGGCACTTCGTCATCGCGCGCACGGAGCCCGCGGGCAGCTCGGACGATCCGATGGCCGGCCTGAAGGGGCTCTCGTTCTTCCTGGTGAAGGCCTACGAAGACCGCCCCGACGGAACCCGCGAGCGCTACGTGAAGCTCAGCCGCGTCGAAGAGAAGATGGGCCACCACGGCTCGGCCACCTGCGGCCTCGTCTTCGAGCGCGCGCCCGCCGAGCTCCTCGGCCAACGCGGCGAGGGCTTCCGCTACATGCTCACGCTGATGAACAACGCACGGATCGGCGTCGGCTTCGAGTGCCTCGGCCTGTGCGAGGCGGCCTATCGCAAGGCGCGCGACTACGCCGCCGAGCGGCGCTCGATGGGCAAGACGATCGACCGCCACGAGATGATCGCCGACATGCTCGACGAGATGGAGGCCGACGTCGTCGCGCTTCGGGCGATGGCGGTGATGGCGTGCTGGCACGAGGAGTTCGCCCACAAGCTCCAGCTCGCGATCGATCACTACGGCGGGCTCAGCGGCGAGGAGCGCGAGGCGGCCCAGCGCGAGCTGAAGCGTCACCAGCGAAAGGCGCGCCGCATCACGCCGCTGCTCAAATACTTCGGCGCCGAGAAGGCGGTGGAGATGAGCCGCCGGTGCGTCCAGATCCATGGCGGGAACGGCTACATCGTGGAGTACGGCGCCGAGAAGCTGCTCCGCGACGCGATGGTGATGCCCATCTACGAGGGCACGAGCCAGATCCAATCGCTCATGGCGATGAAGGACACGCTCCAGGGCATCCTGAAGAACCCGCGCCGCTTCGTGCGTCAGACCACGCAGGCCCGCTGGCGCGCGCTCTCGGCGCGCGATCCGCTCGACCGACGGGTCGCGAAGCTGCAGTCCCTCTCGTTCGGCGTGCAGCGACACCTCGTCCTCCGGACGGCGGGCGACAAGGCCAAGGGCCTCGGTGGCAAGCCGATGACGGAGTGGCCGAGCGCCTTCCTCGAGAACTGGGACCCGAAGCGAGACTTCGCCTTCGCGATGCTTCACGCGGAGCGCCTCACGAAGATCCTCACGGACGTCGTGATCGCCGAGCTGCTCCTCGAGCAAGCGACCCGCTTCCCCGAGCGTCGCCCTCACCTCGAGCGGCACCTCGAGCGGGCGGAGCTCCGCTGCGCCGCCCTCGAGCGCGAGATCCTGGAGTCTGGCGAGCGCCTCTTGCGCAAGCTCGGTCGACTCGACCCGCACGCCGAAGCCGCCGAGTGACGCCGGCTGACGACGCCGGCTGACGACGCCGGCTGACGACGCCGACGGGACCAGCTGCCCACGAACGGGCCCCGTTCACGTCCGCGCACCCGTGCTCGACGGCGCGCGCGGACGCGGACGCGGACGCGGACGCGGACTCGGACGCTCGGTCTCGGCCTCGGTCTCGGCCTCGGTCTCGGTCTCCGTCTCGGTCTCGGTCTCGGCCTCGGTCTCGGCCTCGGTCTCGGCCTCGGTCTCGGTCTCGGTCTCGGTCTCGGTCTCGGTCTCGGTCTCGGTCTCGGTCTCGGACGCGGACGCGGACTCGGACGCGGACCTCCGACGCAGCGCGGACGCGGACTCGGCGACGCGCTCGAGGGCGCGCAGCAACGCGTGCGAGCGTGAGCCCTCGCACGCTCGCGGCGGCCTACGATGGACGGTGCCCTTCGACTGAGGCACGAGCCTGAGATGACCTCTCGACATGGCTTCGCGCTCCTCTCGATCCTCGCCCTCCTCGCCGCGTGCGGAGACGACGACGCGCCCACCGACACCGACGCCGGCATGACCGAGATGGACGCCGACATGATGGAGCCAGACGCCGGGATGACGATCGAGCCGGTGTGCTCCGAGCCGACCCCGGTCCCCTGCGAGGACGAGTCGGTGCTCGAGCTCGCGCTCTTCGCGCCGCCGAACCCCGCGATGATCACCAACACGGCCGACGGAGACGGCTGGCTCACCCACGTCGACGCGACGGGCGGCGGCTTCAACCCGACGCTGAGCTACGTCTACGCGCGCTTCACGGACGAGGGCCTCGTGCGGGTCGACGTCGGCGACGAGGACGCCTTCGGCTCGATGGACTGGGACATCGCCTTCCGTCGCTTCGTGATCCGCCTCAACAGCGGCGTCTCGGGCCCGAGCTGCGTCTCCGCCGCCCGCACCGGCGCGGCGACCGAGTACGACACGCTCGACGCCGTCCCCGCGGGGCTCGACTATCGCGTCGAGGAGTACTTCACGCCGACGTGTGACTTCGTCCCCGACGGATCGGGCCTGATGTCGCCCGGCACCGCGCTGCAGAGCTTCTGGCGCTACCCTGGCTGCGTCCAGATGACGAACAACGTCTACATCGTGCGCCTGGCGGACGGCCGGCAGCTCAAGATGACGGTCCTCTCCTATTACGAGCCCGAGGCGCAGGCGACCTGCGACGCGACCGGCAGCGCGCCGATGCCGAACGGCTCGGGCAACATCCGCCTCCGCTGGGAGCTGCTGACGCCGTGAGCGCCCCCGAGGGATCTCGAGCGCGAACCCTTCGGCCGTCCGACGGCGCGCGCGGGCCACGCGTACGTCGTGGCCACCTTCGCTCGCCCGAGGGCGAAGCCTGGGATCACGTCGAGGACACACACGCACGAAGGCCCCGACGCCACGGCGCTCGTCGGCGCGCGCTCGGCGCCTTGGCTGGGCTCGCGTGGCTCGCAGCGCTCGGATCCCCCGACACGGCCGCCGCCGATCGCCCGGACACGCCCGGCACGACCGAGCTCTTCCGCTACGAGGCGGAAGACATCGTCGAGTCGCACCCCTCTCCGGGCGGCGCGTTCCGAGTCCACTTCACCCGCCTCGGCGTCCACGCGGTGCCCGCGCGCGACGACGACGAGTCGGGCGTGCCCGACCACGTGGAGCGGGTCGCGGAGATCTACGACGAGGTCCTCGCCTTCTATCGCGAGCTCGGCTTCCGCGCGCCGCTCAGCGATGCCTCCATCGTCGACAACGGCGGCGACGACCGCTTCGACGTCTACCTGCTCGACTTCGGCGGCAGCGCCGACGGCGCGTTCCGCACGGACGCATGCGGGGTCGACGGCGCGCGACCGACGCAATGCGTGGGCTTCATGGTCCAGGAGAACGACTTCGTCGGCTACGGCTACCCGACGGTGACCTACGCGAGCCGCCTGCTCGCGAGCCACGAGCTCTTCCACGCGGTGCAGGCGGCGTATCACGCGGGCCGCGGCAGCGTGCTCGGCGAGGGCACCGCCGTCTGGGCGAGCAAGGTCTTCGACGCGACGCTGCGCGACCTCGAGCACTTCGCGCGTGGTTACCTCGACAACACCGACCGCCCGATCGACCGGCCGCTGCCCGGGCCCATCGACCCCTTCAGCTACGGCACCGGCATCTTCTTTCGCTTCCTCGAGGAGCGCTACGAGCCAGACCTCATCCGCGCCCTCTGGGAGGGGACCGAGACCGAGGAGTGGATGCCCGCGCTCGATGGGCTCCTGATGCTCGACCACGGCACGTCCTTCGGCGAGGCCTTCCGCGAGTTCGCCGAGTGGAACCTCTTCACGGGGCCGCGGGCCGACACCACGCGCGCCTATTCGGACGGCGCGCGCTTCCCGCTCGTGAAGACCACGGCCGTCACGCTGCCGCACCGGGCGCCCGCGCTGCGGGTCTTCCACGCCTCGGCGCACTACTTCGTCGCGCCCCCCGCCGGGCGCGGACCCGTCACGGCGGCGCTCGTCGGCGACGCGGAGGGCCTCGAGCTCTTCCTCGCGCTGCGCCGCCTCGACGAGATCACGCTCGTGAGCCCAGGCGCCGACGCGTCGATGGCGAACGAGGTCATCGCCGTCGTCGTCAACCCTTCGCTCGCAGGGAGCGCTCGACGCCCCGACCTCTGCTTCGGCGGCCTCGCCGAGGTCGAGGCCTGCGTCGCTGCCTCGACCGTCACCCCCGACGCCGGCGTCGAGCTCCCCGACGCCGGCATGCCCGACAGCTCCCCTGACACGGGGTTCCCCGACGACGAGCCCGACGCGCCGAAGGGCTGCAGTTGCCGCACGCTGCGCGGCGACGACGGACCGGGCGCCCTCCTGCTCCTGCTCGCCACCCTCGCGCTCCGCCGCCGCTCGGGCGACCGCTCGGCGCCCTGAGCGGGCCTCGTGACGAACGAGCCATGACGAACGAGCCGTGGATCCACGTGGATCCACGGCTCGTTCGTCGGCGCACGCATGGGGAGCCGCGCGGCTCCCGCGTCCGTCACTCGACGACTTCGTACGCCTTGGACGCGAGCTCGCGGCCCTCGGCGTCATAGACGACGCAGCGGAAGCTGCCGGTCGCCCGCGTGCCGCCGCGCGCGACGGTGCGGAAGCGCGGGCGAGCCGGCACCTGCAGCTCGAAGCCACGCGAGGTCGCGCCTTCGCGCACGAAGGCGACACGAATCGACGTCGCCTCGCGGGACGGGTTGGCGAGGCGGACGGTGGCGAAGATCGTTCCGTCCGAGCGCGAGAAGCGCTCGGTCGGCGAGACCGGCTCGCCGTTCTCGAGCGCCGTCGAGAGCACGAGCTCGGTGACCTCGAGCCCCCCCGACCCCTCCTGCGCCGCCAAGGGCACGACGAGGGCGAGCGAGAGCGCGAGACTGATGATGGTTCGTCGAAGCATTCGGTTCCTCCCTGATGAACTCCCAGGGCGAGCTTGCACCGCGCGGACCAGCATGGAAACCCGAGGGCAACCCGACGCCTCCCGAGTCACGTCAGCCACGCCCCCGTGTCCGCTGGTGGCCACGCCTCGGAGGGAGCCCGCTCATGGAAGGTTCGCGCTCGTCGAGACGTAGCTCGGGGTGCGACGCTCGTCCCCCACACGCCGAGCAGCGACCTCGAGGAGCAGCGACGATGAAGCCATCCCCGCCCGCGCACGAACGACTCGGCCCCGTCGCGTGGCTGCTGATCGGGCTCGACGGCGCGCTCGTCGCGGCGCTGGTCTTCATGGCGCTGCTCTGGGCGCCGGCTTGGCGCGAGGTCTTCGCCGATTTCGGTGGTGCGCTACCCCTCTTCTCGCGTGTGGTGCTCTCCGCGGCCTGGCTCTGGTCTTGCGTGGGCGCGGTGCTCGTGATGATCGGGGCCGGCGTCAGGAGCGTACCTCGGCGTCATCTCTGGCTCGCGCTCGCGCTCGTCGTCGGGAGCGCGAGCTTGCTCGCGACCATCGCGGGCATCTACATGCCCATCTTCGATCTCGCGGGGCCCGTCGAAGAGACGGAGCTCTCGCGCTTGCGCCGAGCGAGCGTCGTCGTCGGGTGACCTCGCGACCGCCGCGCTCAGATGAGGGGGCCCGGGCAGCCGAAGTCGACGTCGACGCTCACGACCGTCCCGCCTTGGAGCCTGGTGCACTCGGGCCCGTAGAAGGTGATGGTGTTCGTGGCCGCGTCGTAATCCCAGCCGCTCGTTCGCGCTTCGTTGCGTGGGATCAGCGGCCCGCCGTCGAAGCGCACCTGAAAGAGCCGCGGGTCTCGGGTCGGTCCGGAGAGCTCGACGGTGCAGCTCGGCGGGATGATCGCGGCCGCGATCATCTCGAGCGCGCGGCGGAGCTCGGCGTCCGAGCGCGCGTTGTAGGGCGTCCCCGTGCCACCCGCGGCGGCCATCCGGTTCAGCGCCGTCCCGCCGCCCGTGAAGTCCGCGCCGAAGCCGAGGACGTACGTGCGAACCCCGGCGGCGAAGAGCGCCTCGATCGCGGCGACGGTCTCGTCGACCGTCTCCTCCGTGCCGCCGTCCGGGAGCGGGGCGCCGCAGTTCGGCAAGCCGTCGGTCGCGAGCAGCACGTACTGCCCGATCGGGTTCACCTCGCGCGGCGCGTAGTAGCTGCGGGCCGCGTCGATGGACGTGTGGGTCGGCGTCGCCCCCTGATGGCGGAGCGCGCAAGAGAAGGTGTCGGTCGTCAACCCGTTCAGCGTGGTGGTGATAGCGCTCGCGTTCCGCGGCGCGATCGGGTTGCGCACGGTCCCGGCGCCGCAGGTGTTGTCCGACGGGAAGAGCATCATCCCGAAGTTGATCCGCGCCTCGAACGCGCTGACGACGTCGGTCAGCGCGCGCTGCATGATCAACATCTTCGACTCGCCGCCCGGGACGAGGCCGACCCCGAGGCACATCGAGCCCGAGATGTCGACCGTGAGCAGCATGTCGGGCGGGTCGCCGATGATCGCCGTCTCGACCGGCGACGCGAGGTCACAGCCCGCGTCGACCATCGGCCCCGCGTCGGACCACGGCGGCGGCGGCCCCGCGTCGAAGTGCACGACCCCGCCCCCATCCTCGCCCGACGCGCCACCGTCGGGCGCGCCGCCCCCGCCACCGTCGCGCGCCCCGCCTCGACCGCCGCCCGGCGACGCCCCGCACGCGAGGGAGATCAACGCGGAGACGAGAATGAACGAAATTCGCATACGGAGCTTATACACCGTGGGCGGGGCGGTGGGGTGTCCACGCAGGAGGCGAAAGGACCCGCTCGAGGAAGCCCCCGAGACGGAGCGCTCTGGAGCGCTCCGGCGCGTGGGCCTGCGCTCAGATCCACAAGATGATCCCGAGCGCGGGCGTCACCACCGCGCCTCTCGCGTCGATGTCGTCCCGCATCGACGCGCCGCTCATCTGCAGGTCGACCTCGGCGCGCACGCGGGCGTGCGCGACCGTCAGCTCGAACGCGACCCAGAAGCGCGACGAGCCGACCGCGATGCCCACCTGTCCCGCGAGGTAGAGCACCGAGCCGCTCATCGTCAGGGGCGCCTCGGCGCGGCACGGCGCGTCGCGGGGGGCGTCGAGGCAGACCGCGATGTCGCTCGCGACCCGCGACCAAACCAGCTTCGGCCCCGCCCAGAGGTGGATCCAACGGCGGCTGAAGCCGACCGTGAGCGGGACGGCGAGGTCGAAGCGCCGGAAGCGCTCGATCCGCGCGCGGTCGGTGATCCGGTCGAGCGGGAAGGCGCCGAACGAGCCGTCGAGCTGCAACCCGAGCGCGCCGTAGATCCCGGGCGCCATGCGCAGCCACTGGACGCGGAGCCCTCCGCCCGCGCTCGTGCTCCGCACGCGCGCGTCGAGCTCGAGGCGCTTCGAGAGCCCCACGGCGAGCGCGAGCTGCGCGTCGACCGAAGGAGGCTGCGCCAGGGCCGCGCCCGCGATGGTGGCGATCTCGCGCACCTGCTCGGGGTTCGGCCGCCGGCTCATGCCGCGCAGCCCCTCGAGCTCCTCGCGCACCTCTCCGGGGAGCCCCGTGGGCGGCGTGAGCTGGATCGAGCTCGTCGCCGAGACGTGCCCCGCGGGCACGAGCCGCGCGGGCTGCATGCTCGTGAGGGACGTCGAGCACCCAGCGACCGACGCGACCAGCGCCGCCACCAGCGTGAGCTGGTGGGCAGACCGCCGGTGTGCGCGTCCTCGCATCCGACGACGCTTTGCGAGCGGCGTGCCACGACGAAACTCCAACGCTTCTCGGGGAGTTCGCGGCAAAGTGACTCGGTCCACTGGCACAACCCGCGCCAGGACATGCGTCGACGGCTCCGAGCAGGGCGAGGTCGGCGGGGGCGAGAGGCAGCCCCGAGACCCGCCCGATCAGGGGACGTCACTCGGGAGGGTCGACCGCTTCGCCCGGCCCGCTCTCCACATGAATCGAGGCCGGGCCCGCTGCCACGATGAAGAGCCACATCCCGAGAGACGCCAACGCGACGCGCCGCGCGGGCGAGTCCGCGGGGACGAGACGGAGCGGGGGCGCGTCCTCCGGCACCCCCTGCACGATGCCGTCGGCGCCTACTGACAGGGTGTGCTCGCCGACGCGGAGCGCATCGCCGTCGAGCTGCGCTAGCATGACGCCGTCCGCAGTGCGGAGGACCCCCTCCGCGGTGACCTGCAGGCGCAACGTCCCCTCGTCGTCGACGAAGTCACCGTCGGTGCTCCAGCGGCCGAAGGGTCGCCCGCTGACGCTCATCGCCCCGTCCGCAGCGATCTCGATCCCGTCGTTGTCGGCATCGAGCACGCCGACAGGCGCGAAGACGAAGGTCGGCGCCGCGCGTTCTTCACCAGTGGACACGATCGACGCGGGGGCCGACTCGGGCTCGGGACCGCCGCACGCGAGGAGCGGCGCAACCACGAGGACTCTCAACTTGCTGTGCACATTCATCCTACGTCTCCCTGGTTATGAGTGGCGCGCCGCGTCCCAGGGACGCATCGAGTCGAAGTGACGACTCGCGCCCGAACTCCGATTGAGACGCGCCGCGCGGACGCGGCCTTCGGTCGACACGAGGTCGGCGCGCCGCTCGGTGTACTCGTCGCCACCCCACGGCCGAGCCTACACGACCCGACCCGGCATGCGCTAGTGGTGCTCGGCGGAACGGTACCGGCGAGGATTCGGCGTCGCTCGGCGGTCCGAATCGACGAAGGACATGCAGAACATATTCGAAGAGATAGGCCGAAGGCCGGTCGGGCCGCCGAGCGGCGCCGAGGACCGGCGCTAACGGATCGTCAGTTTCGCCAAGCACCGCTAGTGCCCCAACCCGAAGTTCGTTCCGGGTCCTTGCCACAGGAGTCTTGGCAACCTCCACGGCCAATCGAGTAACCCACCGTCGCTACGCTTTCGGGCGCCGCGAAGAGGCGAACGAGTTCAATCGGGAACGACGCACACCCGCGCGGGGGGCTGAGGTCCTGCGCCGCAGTCGAGGAGGTCGACGCCCCAGCAATGGACCGCACCGTCCTCGTCGATCGCACAGCTCGCTTCACGCCCCAGGGCCACCCACGCCCACGTCCCCTCCAGTGGGACCGCCGGCACCACGACGGCCGTCCCGATCGCCGCGTCGACGTGATTGGCGCCATTGTTTCCCCAGCACCAGAGCACCCGCGCCTCACTGAGCGCGCAGCCGTGGCCGACGCCGAGCGCCAACGCTCCGGCCGCCACTCGCCACCTGGGCGCACCGTCGCCGATCGTGCGATCATCTCGGTGCCCTCGGACAGCGTCACGGAGCGGCGGCCGCGTTCGTCGTCGTCCGTCCGGACGGCACCGAGCGCCGACTCTCACCAGGGCGACCTTTCGAACTCCCGGTCGTGGACGGGGGCAACCGCGTTGGTGCGCTCTTGGCGGAGCTCGCCCTCCGAGGAAGCGATGACGAGGCGGCCGTGTTCGGTCGAGTGTATGGCTTCACCGACTTGGCCGACCTCCATCGGGGCGCCCGCGACGTGCTCTACCACCGCGCTCGCAAGGCGCTCGGTGACCTCGCCACGCTGCACCGTAAGGACGGGCGGATAGAGCTCCGGCCTCGGGCGGCGTTTTGTTTCGGCGACCCGCGCTGCGAGCCCGACGACGACGTGGAGACCCTACGGGCGGTCGCCGCGCGAGGCGTCGTGAGCGTCAAGGAGCTGGCCGCGACGCTCGGAGTCCCGGACCGCACCGCCCAGGACGTGCTCAAGCGGCTCGTCGAGGAGGGCGCTTTGGCGGCCGAGCAGGAAGGTCGACGCAAGGTCTACCGCCTCGAGGATACGACCTTCCGTGAGCCCACGTTCGTCGGCGCCAGGGAACTGACGCGCTGATGGGAGCCGGGCCCGATCGGAGCCCCCGAGGAACCCTCAACGTAGGCCTCGTGACCCACGCCATCGGGCCCGTCCATTCCGCGACCCTCACGATCGGTAGCGAGTTCGCGTCTTCGGGTTCGGGCTGCTCCTCCTCCAGCGGTCGGCTCGCGCTCGTGTGCGGCTTCGAGGTGACCATTCCACTTGACCGAGCGTGACCGCGCTCGTCCGCGGCCTGAGCGCTCAGCGCCGACGCGAAGGCCGACGGGCCTCATCCGCGCCCGAGGCGGCCTCGAGCGGGCGTAACGCCACGCGCGCGTGCTCGCAGATGGCGACCACGCCAGGCAGCCGGACACGCCGCTCGGTGCTCACGGCGTAGAACCGCTCCCGGAGCTCTCGTACCCGACCGAAGACGTGCAGGTCGTACCGACGACGCACGTGCGTCGCGATGAGCGTCGGCGCAGCGAGCACGCCATGCCCCGCGCTCGCGAACGCCTTGGCGAGCGCGCTGTCCTGGACCTCGGCCACGATCGAGGGCTCGAGCCCGTGGCGCTCGAGCCAAGGATCGAGGACGCGGCGCAACGTCGCGTCCGAGGTCGGGACGATGAGCGGCGCCTGGTCGAGGCTCTTCGGAAAGCCACGCCTCAGACGCCGAGCCAACGCCGCCGTCGCGAAGAAGCTGACGTCGCTCTCACCGAGCGGGTGGTTGTACGCCTTCACGCCGGACGCCGCCGGCAGCGGCGCGTCCGTGAGCACGACGTCCAGATCGTGGGTCGCCAACCGCCCGATCAACCTCTCGAAATGATCCTCGGCGCAGACGAGGCGCAGCCCGAGCTGGAGCGCGGGCTCGAGCAGGACGAGCCCGACCAGCTTCGGGATCGCGCTCGAGAGCCCGACGCGCAGCGCGGGGCGCTCGACCGCGTGCCCACGCAGGGCCGTCATCATCTCTCGGCCGAGCCCGAAGATCTCGGAGGCGTAGCGATGAACCAGGTGCCCGGTCTCCGTCAGCACCAGCCGCCGTCCGCTGCGATCGAAGAGCGGCACCCCGAGGCTCTCCTCGAGCTGTCGAATCTGTCCGCTCACCGTCGAGTGCGAGAGCCGGAGGATCTTCGCCGCGGGCACGATGCCCCCCTCGCGCACGACGAGGTGGAAGTAGAGGAGGTGATGGTAGTTGAGCCACTCGAACGTCATGGTCGCTTGCTCGCGCGCGGCGTCGCACCCCGAGCCTACCTCGTGAGCGCCGACGGCGAGGTCGTTTCGTCGGTCGCGGGCGGCGCGTCCGCGGCGCTCCGCCGCCAATCGAAGGCGAACGAGAGCACCGCCATGACCTGCCTCGGCGGGCCCGCCGCGAAGTGACGTTCGGGGCGCGAGGTGTCGACCGGAGCGTCGTCGAGGCGCGAGACGTACTCGAGCTCCCGCTCGCGGTAGCGCGCGTCGAAGAGGTTGTGGGCCACGAGCTCGAGCTCCAAGAAGCGCCACCCGAGGCGCACGGAAGCGTCCAGCACGCTGAGGGGCCTCGACCACGCGCCGCTCGGGAGCGGCCGTCGGCCGAGGACGGATCCGCCGACCGCGACCCCGAGGTGCGCGCGCTCGCGGGCGAGCCTCACCTCCCGCCGGAGCACGACGTCGTAGCGTCCCGCCCATCGCGGCACGAAGGGCACGCGAGGCCCGCGCGCGAGCGCGAGCGGGCTCGCGTCGTCGTCCACCTGGTGGGCCTCGTTCCACGCCAAGCTCCCTCGGAGCTCGACCCAACCCTCGAAGACCATGCGCGTCTGCAGGAAGCCCCCGAAGCGATGCGTCGCGGGGACGAGCACGTCTCGCCCGCTGCGGAGGTCGAAGAACGGGTCCGGGTCGACGCGCGCCCAGAACGTCCCGAGGCGCCCATCGAAGGCGAAACCCCGGAACGTCCGCTCCACGTGCGCGGGAGGCTCCCAGCTCCGGAGAAAGAGCCGCAGCCCGGACTCCACCGTGCGCGCGCTCGTCAGCGGCGCGCGCTCGCCGTCCTGCCGCGCCCAGCTCTCGGCCGGCCGCGCGCCGAGCCCAACGCTGGTCGTCCACGCGAGCGCAGAGGCCGCCGCATCCCAGAGCGCGATCCGGAGACTCGCGCGCGGCAGCACGGCCACCGCGCCGCCGTCGGTCGATGCAGCGCGCTCCTCCTCGATCCCCATGAGGTCCTCGGTCGAGAACGAGAACCCAGCGACGCGGACGCCTCCTCGGAGCGCGACCCGGCCGACCTGGAAGGTGCCTCCCGCGTGCCCGCCCACGTGGGTGAGCGCGAAGGTTCGGTCGAAGGCCACGGCGTAGGGCGTCGTCGTCTCCCAGCCGAGCTGCAACGCGCGCGCCTCACCGCGGTCGTGTCGCGTGAGCAGCCCGACCTCCAGCGCTTGCGTCGCGCCCCGCCACGATCGCTCGGCCACGTAGTCGGCGCGCATCCCGAGCCCCACCCCCTCGGTGCGCAGGTCGAGGGCGTCGCCGCGCGGATCGAAGAGCCTGAACGTCGTGTTCTCGCGTACCCGATGCCTCCGGAGCTGCCCCCAAGCCCGCACGTCGAGTCGCTGCCCCTCCGCGCGGTGATGGGCCCCGAGGAGCATGAAGTGCCGCGAAGCGCGCGCTCCTTGCGTGGGGTCGTGCGCGCAGACGTAGAGCGCGTCGATCCCGTCTCCGCAGGCCGCCTCCGCGGCGTCCTGGCGCAAGAGCCCGGCGGACTCGTACGCGAGCGCGTGGCTCCCCACCAAGACCGACCACCCGAGACGCTCTCCGCCGCCCCCCCAGCGCGCGAGGCTCCGGACGTTCCAATGAGCGCGGTGCGCCCCGAACCCGGCGCCGGTCTGCACCTCGAAGGCGACGAAGTCGTCCGCGCCGGACGACCGCCCCTCGCGCCCCGAGCTCCAGAGGAGCAGCGCGCGCCGCCGCCGATATTCGCCCGCCGCGCCCGTCACGCGCAGCCCCGCGCGCTCGGCCCCGAGGCGAAGCTCGACGGTCCCCGCGAGCGCGAAATCACCCTGGGCGACGTCGAAGGTGCCCGGGCGAGCCCGCAAGCGGTCGACCAGCTCTGGGATCACGAACTGCAGATCCGCATGCCCGTGGGCGTAGAGGTTCGACGGCTCGTTGATCGGCATCCCCTCCACGAGCACCTCGAGATCGCGCCCGGCGCCGGCGTCGAAGCCTCGGAAGAACACCGTCGGCGCCGCCCCCTCGCCGCCCGGGCGCTCGAGGACGGCGCCGGGGAGCAGCGTGAGGAGGTCCGCCGCGTGGAAGCGCGGCACGTCCCGCAGACCCGCGACCTCGATCTCCTCCTCGGAGGTCGCGGTGACGCGAGGGCGCGCGACGCCATCCGTCTCGGTCCCAGGCGGTGGCGTGAGCGGAGGCTCGCGCGGATGGGACGTCGACGCTCGCGCGGGCGGGACGTCGACGACGAGCTGGCGCCGACGCTCCACGCCTCCCTCGCGCGGCGTGGGCGCGAAACGGAGGGCGCTCGCGTGGCGGATGGCCTCCGCCGCGACGAGCGCGGGCGCCCGACCGATGACCGCGACCTGGGCCACCCGCCCCTCCGCGTCGAGCTCGACCTCGAGGCGCACGCGCCCGCCCTCGCCCGCGGGCCTGGGGGCCGACGCCTCGATGCCTCGGGTCGAGGTCGCGACGCCGGTCTCCTGAGCCTCCGCCCGGATCCAGGCGGCCAGCGTCGCCAAGCAGATCATCACGTGGACCGCGGGGGTTGACCGGGCCGACCGCGCCGACCGCGCTGAGCGCTCAGCGCCGCGTTCGATCACGAGCTCGGTCGCGACGTGCGCCGGAGCGCGCCCACGCGCGTCACGCCGACCGCCGCGACGCTGCTTCGCGTCGACGCCCCCGCGCCGACCCGCGACGCAACGCCGCTCACGAGGGCTCCCCCGCCTCGGCGACGAGGTGGACGAGGATCCCCGCGTAGCGCTCGCGCCAACCGCCGACGAACCGGACACCGAGCGCATAGACGTTGTCCTCGACGCGCACGCGCTCTTCCTCGCCGAGCTCGAGGATGCGCTGCAGCGCGCGGAGGAGGTCGCGCTCGCGCCGGTCGAGCACGCCGTCGGCCAGCGCCATCCAGACCGCGGAGGCGTAGACCGCGACGCGCCCCTCGGGGCTGATCGCGTGCGCGGGTAGACGTCGCAGGCGCTGGCGGCGCAAGAGCCGCTCGGAGCGGAGGGCGTCCGCGACCCCGAGGACCTGCGCCGCGGTGCGCGCGACCGTGACCTCGTCGACGTGGAGCGTCCCATCCGCCCAGGCGACACAAGACATCGCGTGGAGGCAGGCGGCGCGATCCGTGAGGGAGAGCACTTCGGAGGGCTTCAGGTCCATCATGGGCTCAGCATCGAGCCCTGTTCGCATGTCGTCACTACCGGAACTTTCGCTCTTGAACGTCGGTATTACCAACATGTCGCAGCCGACGCCGAGCCGCATGTTCCGAGCAGGCGACGACGCCCGCGCCCGGACGAAGCCATGCCCCTCCGCCACGCTCGCATCTGCCTCATCGCATCGGTCGCGCTGCTCTTCGGCGGCTGCCACCGGGTCCACACGCTGCAACGGCAGGCGTCGAAGCTCGAGCGCTACGTCACGATCACGGGCGAGATCCAGCTCCCGACGCGCGCGCTCCGCTCCGTCGAGGACGGGGCGACGATCGTGGTGCAGCTCTTGCGGCCCGGGCGAGCCCCCGACGCGCCGGGCGAGGTCGTCGCGCGCGCCGTGCTCTTCGCGCCCGGCTCGTTCCAGTTCACCGTCCCCCCCGCACGCTACGCGGTCGTCGGCTTCGTGGACGAGGACGGCGGGCTCGGCCTCGACGCGGACGAGTGGAGATCACCCGCCACCCCGTGGCGCGACGAGCCCGTCGAGCTGCAGATCGAGGAGCCCACGCGGACTCCCTGGCGACAGAGCGTCCTGCGACGCCCGTACGAGCTCGGGACGATCGCGGATCTGGATGACCCGCGCTTCGGCGCGGACTCCGGCGCCTTCGGCATCTTCCAGCCGCTCCGGTGGTCTCGGCGCTTCCCGATGGGCATCTTCTTCACCGAGCCGTGGGACCCCGACCGGGTCCCCGTCCTCTTCGTGTACGGGATGGGGGGCCACCCGCAGCAGCTGCGCCCGTGGATGGAGCAGCTCGACCGCAGCCGATACCAGGCGTGGTTCGTCCACTACCCGACGGGTTTGCCGCTCGAGCTCGTCGCCGAGTGGCTCTCGCGCGGGCTCGACGAGCTCTACGCGCGCCACGACTTCGAGGGCCTCTGCGTGGTCGCCCACAGCATGGGCGGTCTGATCGCGCGCGCCACGCTCGGACGGCACGAGGACGACTCGTACCTGCGAGGGCTGACGACGGTGGCCACGCCCTTCGGCGGGGTGCCGAGCGCCGCGTTCGGCGTCTGGTGGTCCCCCGCGACCGCGCCCGCCTGGCACGACGTCTCTCCCGAGAGCGCGTTCTTGTCGCGCCTCTTCGAGCGCTCGGGTCCCCGCCAGGCCCAGCGGGATCTCGTCTTCCTCTTCCAACCCGGGCGCACCTCGGACGGCGTCGTGCACCTGTCGAGCCAGATGCGCGACGAGGCGCAGGCCGAGAGCCAGCGCGTGGCGGGCTTCCCGCTGGGGCACGCGGAGGTCCTCGAGTCACGGGAGGTCTGGCGCTTCGTCGAGGAGGGGCTCGCTCGCTGCGCCGTCCCGCGCGCGCCAGTCGCGGCGTCGTCGCTGCCGTCCGCGGCCGCATCATCTACGACCTCGGCTCCGCCGCACTGATGAGGCCGCCGACGTGAACGAGAACTTCGCGACGCTCTTCGACGCCTTCGACCAGCTGTTGGTCCGTGACGACACGACGATCACGGTGGCGGGCGGCGACTGCGAGCAGCTCCGTGTCGCGCTCCGACGCCTCGACGCGCGCCGCATCGCCGGCAACGCGACCGTCCGGGTCGAGTTCGCCCCCGGGACCTTCGCCTGCCCGGACCCGATCGAGCTCCGCCACCCGGACGGAGATCGAGTCCACCTCGTCGGGACCGGTGCCGACCGAGACGACATGACCCTGACGTTCCCCGCTGGCAGCGACGGCCTCGTCATCCGAAGCGCCCTCGGTCGGATCGAGAACCTCGTGCTGACGAGCAGCGGCGACGTCGCGATGGGTGGCCTCGGCGTCCACGTGTCGGGTGGGCGCGTGCACGTGCAGGGGGTGACCGTCCACGGCTTCCAGGCTGGCTTCCGCGTCGTCTCGGGCGCGCTGACCGCTGAGAACGTGACGCTCCGCGGGAACCGGCTCGGCGCTTCGGTCCTCCGCGGCGGCCAGCTGACCGCGACCGAGATCGTGGGCCGGCGCGAGGAGCTGAATCGCGGTCCAGGGTCGTTCATCAGGGCGGCGCCGGGATGTACCGGTCGGCGCTCGTCTCGCTCAGCGACAGCCGTCCTGGATCGCCTGCACGGTGGCCCGGCACTCGTTCGCGGGGACGATCCCCGCCGAGGGCAGCGGCGTGACGGTGGCGCCGTCTCGCGTCGTGCAGGTCGCGGACCGTCCGTCGCCCTGGACGGCGCAGCCGCGGCTGCGACAGAGCGAACGCAGCGCGGCGTCGTTGCAGTTGACCCCGTCCTGACGCGGCGCGCGCCGAGCCTGCTACGCTGTGCGCGGGCAAGGAAGAGAGGCGTGCTGCTGGGGCAACCTCTGCGCAACCCCCGCGTGCGCCGCCGCCGCCTCGTTGCCGCATGGGTGTAACGTCCGTGGCTGCCCGGAGGGCGAGCGCTCCGTCGTCGACCCGGCGGCGGGCGCGCGCCGTCGAGCTGCGAGTGCAGCGAAGGCGGCGTCTGGAACTGCACGCGCGACTGCGGCGGCGGTGTCTGCGTCGCGGAGTAGCCGATGGCAGATCGGCGAAGCGGTCGACCGGGAGGAGGCGTTCATGAGCGTGCTGCGGTCGGCCGCGGAGCCACCGCGAGCGGATCGGAGGTCCTCAGCCCGCCGCGAGCCGTCGAAAGAGCGTCTCGCCGGCGCGGACGAAGCCCGCGTCGAGCAGCGCGGGCGCGAGGCGCGAGGCGCTGGCGGGCTCTCCGTCGAGGTGCGTGAGCTCCACGCCGGCCCCACCGCGACGCCCTCTCGGCAGCCCCTCCCCCCGGCCGAGCGCCTCCGCGAGCGCGCGGAGGGCGCGCCCACGCTCCGGCTCCGAGTCGGGCAGGAAGGTCGTCACCCGCCGCCCGCCTCGCGCGAGCGAGGCGACGAGCCTCCCCTCGAAGAGCACGACCCGCGCGCCCGCCTGCCGCTTCGGCGGCTCGCCGGCCTCGGCCCGAGGCCAGCCGAGCGCCGCGCCCCAGACGTTCGCGGGGTCGTCCGCCGCGAGCACCCGCGCCGGCTCGGCGCGGGCGTCGTCGCGGTGCGCGCGCAGCCGGTCCTCGCAGCCAGGCAACGCGAACTGCGCCGCGCCGAGCCCATCGACGAAGTGCCCGCGGCGCACCTTCCCCACGTCCTCCATCGCCCGCAGCACCGGGTAGACCGCGCTGAACCCACCCGGCACCCCCATCGCCTGGAGCTCCGCGTGCACGCCCTCCCGGAGGAGCACGCCGTGCCGCTCGAGGAGCTGCGTCGAGAGCGCCTCGAGCCGCGCGGTGGTGTCCGTCGACGCCGCGGGAAGCCGCGACCACCGGCCCTCCGTCCCAGGCGGCCCGACGACCCCGCGCCCCGTGAAGCGTCGCGCGGGGCGCGCCCCACGCTGCGTAGGAGCCCGCCGCGAGCGCAGCGGCGCGAGCGTGTCGTTCGTCACCTCCCCGCACCACACGAGATCCCAGAGGGCGTCCGCCACCTCCGCGGGCATGCGCCCCGTCTCGGCGACGAGATCGCGGAAGAAGACCGCGCCCCGCCCCGCGAGGATCGCGCGGAGCGCGGCGTCGAGCTCGCAGCCTTCCTCGCGCTCCCGGGCGATCGGCGCGAGCAGCGGATAGTGGTCCGAGAGGTAGAGCGCGACGCGGCCGTCCTTCTCGCCGAGCGGCTGGAGGCCGCGCCAGACCACCTCCCCCGACGCGCAGAGCTCGTCGAGGTCGCGCGGGTCGAACGAGGCGAGCCGCGCGGGCAAGACGCGGGCCTCGAGGTCGCTCGCGGGGATGGGCACGCCCTGCAGCTGCTCGATCACCTGCGCGAGCGCGTCGACGCCGCGGCGGGCGCTCCCCACGCCGTGCCACGCGAGCACGAAGCGCTGGTACGCGGCGACGTCGACCGCCTCGACCTCGGCGCGTAGCTTGGCGAGCGATCGCCGCTTGATGCGCCGGAGCACCTCGACGTCGCAATACTCGACGGCGCCGACGTGGCCTCGCTCTCGCACCAACGCGAGCGGCAAGAGCTCGCCCTTCGTGAGCCGCCCCGCGTCGACGAGCCGCTCGAGCGCCTCCCGCACGGGCGCGACGCCGAGCCCGAGCCGCGCCGCGCACGCCTCGGCGACGAAGGGCCCGTGCGTGCGCGCGTAGCGGCCCACGAGCTCCCCGAGCGGATCGCGCGCGGGCTCCAGCAGCGTCTGCGGCAGCCCGCGCGGCGGCACGACGCCGAGCGCGTCTCGGTACCGCGCCACGTCCTCGACGGCGAGGAGCCGCGGCTCGCCGGCGATGCGCACCTCGACGATCCGCCGCGCGTCGAGGAGTGACGCGATCCAGCGGTCGAGCGCGCCATCGAGCGCGGCGTCACGGCCCACGCCGCCGCCTCGTTCGGTGCGCGCGCGGAGCGCGTCAGGTCCGAGCGCGGCGTCACGGCCCACGCCGCCGCCTCGTTCGGCGCGCGCGCGGAGCGCGTCAGGTCCGAGCGCCGCGCCATCGGGCTCGGAGGCCTCGGCGAGCTCGGCCGCGACTCCGAGCGCGCCCTCCTCGTCGCGCCCACGCTCGGACGCCTTGGCGAGCTCGGCCGCGGCTCCGAGCGCGCCCTCCTCGCCACGCCCGCGCTCGGAGGCCCCGGCGAGCTCGGCCCGGCTCCGGTCGCCGAGCGCGAGCAAGCGATCGTGTACGTCGTCCTCGCAGGCGAGCGGGCGATCGAGGCGAAGCAGCGCGCGCTCCACCTCGCGAACGGCGTCGACGTCGAGGAGCTCGCGCAGCTCGGGCTCGCCGAGCAGCGCCCGCAGCTGCGTGTGGTCGAGCGTCAGCGCCTGCGCGCGGCGCTCGGCGAGGGGCGCGTCCCCCTCGTAGAGGAAGCTCGCGACGAAGTGGAAGAGCAGCGCCGCCGCGAAGGGCGAGGGCTGCCGTGTCTCGACCGAGCGCACGCGGATCTTCCGAGCGCGTACGTCGCGCAGGATCGAGACGAGCCCGGAGAGATCGAAGACGTCGCGCAGCACCTCGCGATACGTCTCGAGCAGGATGGGGAAGTCCGGGATCTCGGAGGCCACCTGCAGGAGCTGCGCGCTCTTCCTGCGCTGCACGAAGAGCGGCGTGCGCTGCCCCGGGCGCCGCCGCGGCAAGAGCAGCGCGCGGGCGGCGTTCTCGCGGAAACGCGCCGCGAAGAGCGAGGTCTGGCCGACACGCGCGGTGACCAGCGCCTCGACCTCGTCGGGGTCGGGCAGGAAGAACGTGTCGTCGGGCGGGTCGTCGACGTCGGGGAAACGGAAGACGACGCCGTCGTCCGAGCAGAGGACGTCGACGTCGAGCCCGCGGTCACGCGCCAGCAGCGCTTGGACGGCCTGCGACCACGGGGCGTGCACGGGCGCGCCGAAGGGAGAGAGCAGCGCGACGACGTGGTCGCCGAGCTCGTCTCGGAAACGCTCGATCACGATCCGGCGATCGGTCGGGACCTCGGAGGCCTCCGCCTGCTCGCGCAGGTAGCGGACGAGGTTCTCTGCCGCGAGCGCGTCGAGGCCATGGTGCGCGACGAGCGTCGCGGTCGCGTCGCGGTCCGAGCGCCTGGCGAGGTCGCGCGCCAGCTCGCCGACCGCGCGACCGAAGTCGAGCGGCCGGCCCAGGCCATCACCACGCCAGAAGGGCATCTTTCCCGGCTCGCCCGGCGCGGGGCTGACGAGCACCCGGTCGTGGGTGATCTCCTCGATGCGCCAAGAGCTCGCGCCGAGCCGGAAGACCTCGCCCGGCTGCGACTCGAAGACCATCTCCTCGTCGAGCTCGCCGACGCGGATGGGCTTGTCCTGCCCCGCCAAGAAGACGCCGTAGAGGCCGCGATCCGGGATCGTCCCGGCGTTCGCGATCGCGAGCATGCGCGCGCCCTTGCGCGGCGTGAGCGTCCCCGCGAGCCGATCGTAGGTGACGCGCGGCCGCAGCTCACCGAAGCGCTCGCTCGGGTATCGCCCGCTCAAGAGATCGAGCACGCCCTCGAAGCTCCGGCGAGGCAGCTCCACGAAGGGCGCCGCGCCGCGAACGAGCTGGTAGGCCTCGTCGACGCTCACGCGGCCGCGCTCGACCATGAGCGCGACGAGCTGCTGCGCGAGCACGTCGAGCGGGTTGCGCGCGTAGTAGGTGGCCTCGACGTGGCCCTCGCGGACGTGCCGCACGACCGCGGCGCAGGCGAGGAGGTCGCCGCGGAACTTCGGAAAGATGCGTCCGTGGCTCGTCGCGCCGACCTGATGCCCCGCGCGGCCGATGCGCTGGATCCCCGACGCGACGCTCGGGGGCGCCTCGACCTGGATCACGAGGTCGACCGCGCCGATGTCGATGCCGAGCTCGAGCGAGCTGGTCGAGACGATCGCGGGGAGCACGCCGCGCTTGAGCTGGTCCTCGATCTCCGCGCGCGCGTCCTTCGCGAGCGAGCCGTGGTGAGCGCGGCAGATCGGCTCCCCCGCCAGGTCGTTCAGCGCCGCCGCGAGCCGCTCGGCGAGCCTCCGGCTGTTGACGAAGATCATCGTCGAGCGGTGGGTGCGGATGAGCGCGACGAGCCGCGGGTGGATGGCGGTCCAGAGGCTCGGCCGGTGGGGCGTGGACACACCTTCGGGGTCGATGGTTTCGCTGGTGTGTCGGTCTCCGTGTCCGTGTCCGTGTCCGAGTTCGTGTTCGTCTCCGTGTCGGGGTCCGAGTCCGGGTCCGAGTTCGTGTTCGTCTCCGTGTCGGGGTCCGAGTCCGGGTCCGGGTCCGTCTCCGAGTCTGGGCCCGCGGCCGTCTCCGAGTCCGTGTCCAGGTGCGTCTCCGGGGCCGTCTCCGAGTCCGTGTCCAGGTCCGTCTCCGAGTCTGGGCCCGCGGCCGTCTCCTCCGGCGTCGAGGCTCGGGACGTCGCCGAAGACGTGGGATGCGTCGTAGCGACCGACCGCCTCGCTCCCCAGCCGAGCCATATCCTCCACGGGCACCTCGACCCGGATGTCGAAGTCCTTGCGCTGGCCCGCGTCGAGGATCGTCACCGGTCGCGGCGCGCCGTCGACGAAGCCGCCGAGGAAGCGCGCGACCTCGTCGAGCGGGCGCTGCGTGGCCGAGAGCCCGACGCGCTGCATCGGCGCGGGCGCGCCCGCGGCGGCGCGCAGCGCCTCGAGACGCTCGAGCGAGAGCGCGAGGTGGGCGCCGCGTTTGGTGGGGACGAGGTTGTGGATCTCGTCGACGATGAGGGTCTCGACCCGCGCGAGCGTCGCGCCCGCGCGCGAGCCGAGCATCAGGTAGAGCGACTCGGGGGTGGTGATGAGGATCTCGGGGGGCTCGCGGCGGAGGCGCTCACGCTCGGCGGCGGGCGTGTCGCCGCTGCGGATCCCCACCGAGACCTCGCGCGCCGCCACGCCCTCCCGGGCCGCCACGGCACGGATCCCCGCGAGCGGCGCGCGGAGGTTGCGCTCGATGTCGACCCCGAGCGCCTTCAAGGGCGTGACGTAGAGGACCCGGACACCGGGCTCGGAGGGTTTGGGACCGAAGCAGAGTCGATCGACCGCGACGAGGAAGGCGCTGAGCGTTTTGCCCGAACCGGTCGGGGCCAGCAGCAGGGTCGAGTCGCCGAGGCCGTCGCAACCGTCGCGCCTCGCGAGCACCGGCCAGGCCTTCGACTGCGCGAGGGTGGGCGCCTCGAAGCTCGATTCGAACCAGCGGCGCGTGCAGGGGTGCGCGAAGTCGAGGGCGCTCATCGCCATCAGCATGGCACGGACGTGTGACACCCCGTCCGGCCGCCCACCTCGTCGAGGGTCCGTGACCCGATCGGGGCCCTCGATGGTACCGTCCCTCGATGCAGCGACTCTTCTTGGCCTCGATGGCTCTGGTCGTGCTCGGGTGCGGTGACGACGACACCTCCGGCGACGCGGACGCGGCGCGCGACGCGGCCCCCCTAGCCGACGCCGCGCCCTCGGACGCCGCGCCGGTCGACGCAGACCTCACTGACGTCGGGGCCAACGTCGACCCCGATGGTGGCGCCGACGCGGGCGGGCCGCCGCCCCGATGCCCCGCAGGCTCGGAGTCGCTGACCTTGTCCCTCGACGGCGCGCGCCTCGAGCGGGTGCCCGGCGTGCCGGTCCGCGACGGCTTCGCGGACGGCTGGGCGGTCGTCGAGGGGCCAGTGTGGGCGCGCGGCGCGCTCTACGTGACGCACTTCCCCGGCGGCGCCACGCCCCCCGCTCGGATCTACCGTGTCGCGGAGGGATCCGTCTCCGTGGTCGCGCCGAGCGCCGGCACCAACGGCCTCGCCCTCGGGACCGACGGCCGCCTCTACGGCGGACGCCACGCCGACGGCTCGATCTCCGTCTTCGACTGGGACGACCTGAGCGCGCCGCCGACACCCGTCGTGCGCACGTACGCTGGCGCGCGCTTCAACAGCCCCAACGATCTCGCCTTCCGCTCCGACGGCCACCTCTACTTCACCGACCCCGACTGGCAGGCGCCAGCGACGCGCCCGCAGACGGCCGAGCGCGCCTACCACGTGACGCCCGACGGGAGCGTGACGCCCATCGACGGCGCCCCGAACAAGCCGAACGGCGTCACGCTCTCGCTCGACGAGTCGTCGCTCTTCATCAGCGGCCAGAACGGCCTCCGCCGCTTCGACCTCGGCGCAGACGGCGCGGTGGTTGGTCGTGGGATGAACGTGCCCGCCGTCTCGGGTGGCCTCGACGGCATGGGCCTCGACTGCGCCGGCAACCTCTACGTGACGGGCGGCGGCCGCGTGACCGTGCTCAACCCCGCCCTCGAGCGCATCGGGCAGCTCGACGCGCCCGGCGCGACGAACGTCGCGTTCGGCGGAGAGGACGGCAGGACGCTCTACGTCACCGCCCTCGGCGACGACCCTGGGCTCTACCACGTCCGCCTGAACGTCCCTGGCCTCCCCTACTGAGGCGGGCCGAACCCGCGTCGGTGGCCCGCCGCCCCACGCGTTTGACGCGCCCATCGGGCACGCCCACGATCGAGTCATGGGAGGGTTTCGCAAGCAACGTCGGCTCGGCGCTTGGCGCGCGCTCTCGCTCCATACGTGGGAGCGGCCGGCGGACCCGACCGTCTACGGGATCCTCGAGCTCGACGCGACGAACGCGCTCGCCTACGTCGAGGGCGCGAGAGAGGCGACGGCCCTGCACGTCACGATCACGCACCTGGTCGGCAAGGCCGTCGCCCTCGCCATCGCCGCCTGCCCCGACGTGAACGCGGTCATCCGTCGCGGCCGACACATCTACGTGCGCGACACCGTGGACGTGTTCTTCCAGATCGCGCTCGACGGCGGCAAGGATCTGGCGGGCGCGAAGGTGAGCCGCGCGAACGAGAAGAGCGTCGGCGAGATCGCGACGGAGCTCGCCGACCGCTCGGCGCGCGTACGCGCTCACCGCGACCGCGACATCGGGCGGCCGCAGGCCCTCCTCGCGCGCCTGCCGAGCGCGGTGCGTGGCGCGGCGATGCGCACGACCGAGTGGCTGACCTACGATCTGGGCCTCGATCTCCGCACCGTCGGCATCCCCTACGACTCGTTCGGGAGCGCGATGGTCACGAACGTCGGCATGTTCGGCTTGCCCCTCGGCTTCGCGCCGCTCGTCCCCTTCTCGCGCACCCCGATCTTGCTGACCCTCGGCGCCATCACGGACAAGCCCGTCGCGATCGATGGCGAGGTCCACGTGCGGCCGGTCCTGCCGATCGGCGCGACCTTCGACCATCGCCTACTCGACGGCCACCAGGCGGGCCAGCTCGCCCAGCGCTTCACGGCCGTTCTTCGAGATCCCGTGTCCCACCTCGGACCGACCGCCGCGGCCGCCCTCTCCGATCGAGCGCCCCTCGGATCGACGCCCTGACGGGCCGACGAAATTCGCTCCCGAGTCGACCCACGGGCTACGTGTCGCTGCTCCTCGGCGAGGACACGCGCCCGGCCCTCGACACCCACCCGCCGACGACGGCCCCCCTCTTTCCAACAGATGTCCAAAACGTAACTCTTACGTGAGTTACGGCTGGCTCGCGTCGCGATCCGAGGTAGGCTCCCCGGTGATGAGCACGAAGTCTCGGGATGTGCGGCGGGTCGGCCTCGTCTTCTCTGGTGGGCCCGCGCCGGGCGCGAACGCGGTGATCGCCGCGGCGGCGAGCTCGTTCGTCGAAGACGGCCGCGAGGTCGTGGGCTTCTTCCACGGCTACTCGAACCTCCAGGACTACCACCCCGTCACGCGCCGCCTGCTGCCCGACGAGCACTACCGCATCTTCGAGCCGCGCGACTTCAGCGGGCTGCGCAACAGCCGCGGGGTGCTCATCGGCACCGCCCGCGCCAACCCCGGGCGCGGCGTGATGTGCCCCGCGGACCTCGACGATCCGGCGAAGACCGCGAAGCTCCGCAACGTCTACAACGCGCTGGTCGACCTCGACATCGACGCCCTCGTGAGCATCGGCGGCGACGGCACGCTGAGCACCGCGAACTTCCTCTACGAGTGGCAGAAGCGCTTGCCCGAAGAGGCGCGGCGCGTGCGCCTCGTGCACGTCCCCAAGACGATCGACAACGACTACTTCGGCATCGACTTCACCTTCGGGTTCTTCACCGCGGCGGACGTGATGACCCACGGCCTGAAGAATTTCCGCGCCGACGCCATCGCGACGAGCTCCTACTTCGTCGTCGAGACGATGGGCCGCAAGAGCGGCTGGCTCTCCTACGCGGTCGGCATCGCGGGCGAGGCGAACCTCGTGGTCGCCCCCGAGGACGTCGACGCGAGCCTGAGCGAAGGCGGTCACCTCAGCATCGAGCGGCTCGCCGACCGCATCGTCGACCTCATCCTCTACCGCGAGAAGCGCGGCAAGCACTACGGCACCATCGTGCTCGCCGAGGGCCTCGTCGAGCTCCTCCCGCCCGAGACGCTCGAGGACGCGCCGCGCGATCAGCACGGCAACGTCGCGCACGGCAAGCTCAGCCTCGCGCAGATGGCCGCGCGCCGCGCGGGGGAGCGCTACGAAGAGCGCACGGGCCAGCGCAAGAAGCTCACCGGCGTCGCGCTGGGGTACGAGGCGCGCTCGGCCGCGCCCAACGCCTTCGACGTCATGCTCGGCAGCCAGCTCGGCATCGGCGCGTACCGCGCGCTGGTCGAGGAGGGCCTCGACGGGCACATGGTCAGCGTCCGCGGCCAGCTCGACCTCTGGTACCCGGCCTTCAGCGAGCTCATCGATCCCGAGACGATGCTCGCGACCATCCGATACATCCGCCCCGGCAGCGACTACCACCGCCTCGCGCGGTTCATGGAGACGCGCACCGACGGCTTCGCCGAGTGGGCTCCCGGCCGTCGCCGCGAGTGACGGTAGGCGCGCCGCGGGCTTCGAGCCGCTGCCTGCGAGCCGCTGCCTGCGAGCCGCTGCCTGCGACCCGCTGCCTACGGGGAGAAGAGCGCGCGCGTCGGCGCCCTCGAGCTCAGCTCGCCGCGGCCGCGCGGAGCGTCCTGCGGTGCTTGACCGCCTGGGCGACGAGCCCCTCGAGGGCGGCGCGGATCTCGCTGTAGTCGAGCGACTCGGTCGGCAGCTCGACCGTGAGGATCACATCCCCGTCCTCGTCGTACGCGAACTTCACCTGGTGCATGTCGCGGTTCATGCGCAGCAGCCAGCGCGCGAGCTCGAAGGAGTTGTCCCCCTTCGTCGAGAGGAAGGGCACGACGCTGCCGACGAGCCAATGCTCCTGCAGGCGGAGGTAGACGACGACCTCGCCCTCCTCGGTGGCGTGCGAGCAACGAAACGTCGCGGCGCCGTGGTCGACGGCGCCCCAGCCGAGGGTGGCCAAATGTTTGCGAAGCGCGCTCTCGTCGAGCATGGCCGGACCCTCGGTCACCACCGCCGCGCTGTCAACCGCGCATCGACCTCGGGGGTGTCGCTCGGCGCGTCGATCGGAATGTCGAGCGGCGTGTCGCTCGGCATGTCGCCCGGCAGGGCGCTCAGCCTCGGCGTGCTGCCGAGCCGTGCAACGGTGGCTCTATCTCAATCAATCAATCGATCGGCCGCCACCCAGTCACTCGGATCACGTCACCGACCATCCCGATCGTCACCTCGGCCCCCGCGTCGCGCGCTCCCTCGACCTCCGCGCGCAGGCCGTCGCGCCGGAGCGCCTCGGGCGCGTCGAGCAGCTCGACGGTCTCGCCCGCGTCCGTGACGAGCGCCCAGAGGCCCCCTTCGATACCCAGCTTCCGAATCGTCCCTCGCATGGACACAGCGTGCGCCGAATGGCGCGCGAGGGCCACCGTGGACCCGAGGGACGTGCCGCGGGCGGACGATCCACGTATTCTTCGTGGGTGGCCGGTTGGGAAACCCTCCTCGCGGCGTTTGGAGGCGTCGTGCTCGGGTTGGGCGCCGGGGTCGCGCTGCAGCGCGGCCGCGAGCGCGCGCTGCAGCGCCAGCTGCGAGAGCACGCCATCCACTTGCGCCGCTTCGTGATCCCCGTCCTCGAAGAGCGCGCCAGCGCGCTGGCGTTGCCGGAGTCGGAGCGGCACCGAGACGTCGACGATCCCCTCGAGCTCACGGTACGGCTCTCGGCGAGCCTCCGAGCGACCGGAGAGCGCGCCTCCCTCCCCTTCACGGACACCCTCGAGTCACCGGCGGTCAGCGCCGAGCGCGAGCGCCCGCGCCAGCTTGGGTGAGGCGGCTGCGAGGCGTCATGGAGCCGGGGGCGAGCTCCGCGCGCCTTTGTGAACGCGGCCCGCCGGGCACGCGCACACCACGCACACCAGCGCGCCGTCGCCCAAACGAGCGAGACGCGTCCACGAGTTCATGGCCGTGGTCGAGAGTCGCGCGCTCGCGTTACCCTCTCGAGGTGAGCTCCGTAGAGGATGACGTGAAGGCGGCGAACGAGGCGTTCTATCGCGCGTTCCGCGACCGCGACGTCGCCGCGATGGAGCGGCTCTGGGCGGAGCGCGCGCCGGTCGCCTGCATGCACCCCGGCATGACCGTCGTCGTCGGGCGGGCCGAGGTCCTGCGGAGCTGGCGCGGGCTGCTCGGCCACCCTCAGGCGCCGAGCCTCGCGTGCAGCCACGTCCGGGTGCACGTGCTCGGCTCGTCGGCGTACGTGACCTGCCTCGAAGGCAACGAGGGCCAGCCTCCGAAGCTGATCGCCACGAACGTCTTCACCCTGGAGGACGGCCGCTGGCGGCTCGTGCACCACCAGGCAGGGCCGCTCTCTCCGAGCTCGCAGCCGACCGAGCCCGAGGCGCCGTCCGAGGATCCCTACCGCTTCAACTGAGAGCCAAGTCGTTCTGGCGGGCCTCCCGGACCCCATCGCGCGGCAGTGGCGCTCCGTCGCGCCTCCGACTAGGGTCCGCCGGCGATGACCATCCGGGATCTCGGCTACCGCCCGTACGAAGGCGAGCGCTTGCCCGCCTCGCACAACACCTGGGTGATGCTCCGCCACGGCCTCAGCCGCGCGTGGGGCTCGTGGCTGGTGAAGATCGCCGCCTTCCTCGGCTGGGTGCCGCCGATCCTGACGATGGCGTGGGTCGCGTTCCACTGGTGGCTCTCGCAGCAGGCCGCCCAGGCGGGCATGGCGGGCGAGATCGAGGCGCTCGATGGCGGCGACCTCATCCACTCGCTCTACGGCTGGCAGCTCTGGACCTTCGGCCTGATGATCACGCTCGGCGCCGGCGCGTCCGCCATCAGCGAGGACCTGAGCTTCAAGGCCTTCCCCTTCTATTTCGCCAAGCCCGTCACGCCTCCCCAGTACCTCCTCGGGCGCGTGCTCGCGGTCGGGATCTGGCTCTTCTCGATCCTCTTCATCCCCGGCTTCTTGCTCGTGCTCATCCTCGTCGGCGCCGCGCCCGAGGGCGGCCGGCTCGAGGCGCTCGGGCTCTTCTTGCCCGCCCTCATCCACGCGGGCCTGATCGCCACCGTCTGCGCGGTCGGCTCGGTGGGTGTGTCGGCGTTCTCGACGAGCCGCGCGCTGACCATGAGCGCGTGGATCCTGCTCTTCATCGTCCCGTGGGTGCTCGCCACCATCGTCACCGAGGTCGGCGAGTGGCCGTGGTTGAAGCTCGCCTCCATCCCGGCGCTCCTCGCGGTGGTCGGCGACGCGCTCTTCAAGGTGAGCCGTGACGACGGCCTCGGCTGGTACCACGCCCTCCCCGTGCTCGCCGTCGTCGTCTTCGGCGGGCTCTCGCTCGCGATGCGCCAGCTCCGCAACGCCGAGGTGATCACATGAGCACACCGTCGCAAGACGAGGGCGCCAGCATCCGCGCCGTCCGGCTGACCAAATGGTACGGGCGCGTCACCGCGCTGCAGGACGTGTCGCTGCACCTCGGGCCGGGCCTGTGGGGTCTGCTCGGGCCGAACGGCTCCGGCAAGACCACCTTCATGCGGCTCGTGGCCGGCCAGCTGAAGTCCGCCATCGGCGACGTCTTCGTCTGCGGCAAGCGCCCCTTCGCCAACCCCGAGGCCCTGCGGCGCATCGGCTTCTGCCCCGAGGCGGACGCCATGTACGACGAGCTCACGGGGCTCGAGCACGTCGCCACGCTCGCGGAGCTCAGCGGCTTCTCCGCCAAGGAGGCCAAGGAGCGCGCCGCCGACGCGCTCGAGCGCTTCGGCCTGAAGGAGGCGATGGAGCGCAAGGTCGGCGGCTACAGCCGCGGCATGCGCCAGCGCGTGAAGCTCGCGCAGTCGGTCGTGCACGATCCCGAGGTGATCCTCCTCGACGAGCCGCTCACCGGCACCGATCCGAGCTCGCGCCAGATGATCCTCGGCGAGATCAAGCGGCGGGCCGACGCGGGCGCCGTGGTGCTCTTCTCGACGCACGTCCTCCCCGAGATCGAAGCGACGACCGACCAGGTCCTGCTGATCGCGCGCGGCCAGCTCGTCGCTCAAGGGCGGGTGCACGAGATCCGCAGCCTGCTCGAGGAGCACCCGCACCACGTGCGGGTGATCACCCCCGAGCCGCGCCGGCTCGCCGCGCTCGTGGTCGGCGTCGAGGGCATCGTCGGGATGCAGTTCGCGCCCTACGGCGTCGAGCTGATGACCTACGATCCCGACGCCACCTACCGCGTCATCGCGGAGAAGGTCGTCGAGGCGAACGTCCCCGTCGAGTCGATCACGAGCCCGGACGCGAGCCTCGAGGCGCTCTTCCACTACCTCGTCGAGCGCAGCAGCCACGGGGCGGGGACGGGCTCCGACGCCGCCGTCGGCCGCGCCCGCATGATGATGAGCGGCCCGCAAGGGGCCACGCCCGCGCCGAGCGCGGGTGGCTACCAAGGTCAGGTCCAAGGTCCCGGAGGCGCCGCATGAGCAAGAAGGCCGCCGACACCCCCGCCCGCGTCGGGCCCCCCGCCGCGCCCGGCTTCGGCCACAGCTTCGCGGTCGTCTTCCGCACGCAGATCCGTCGCCTCGTCCGCGGACGGAAGCTGCGGCTCGGGCTGATCTCGACCGCGCTCGTGCTCTTCGCCGTGGTCGCCGCGCGCTACGCCAGCCAGCGCGACGTCGGCGCGGAGCGCGCACGGGAGCTCGCCGCCGAGGCGGTGGAGAACGGCTTCAGCTGGGGCTTCTTCAAGCTGCTGGTGTTCCTCTTGCCGTTCCTCTTCACGAGCGGCGCCATCGCCGAGGAGGTCGAGAGCCGCACCTTCGCGTACGTCGCGTCCCGCCCCGTGAGCCGTCCGGCGCTCGCGCTCGGCAAGTGGGCCGCCGGCGCCACGCTCACGGTCGCGCTCCTCGTCGGCAGCGGCCTCGTCATGCACCTCGCGTCGCTCGCGACGGATCCCGCGACGCTCGTCGACGCGTTCCCGAGCACGCTGAAGACGCTCGGCGCGCTGGCGCTGCTCGGCATCTGCTACTCGGCGATCTGCATGCTCTGGGGGTCGATGGTCCCCGAGGCCGCAGGGATCGTCTCGGCCCTCTACCTCGGCATCGTCGAGTGGCTCCTCAGCTTCGGCCCGGGCTCGATCCGCTGGGTGTCCATGAACTACGTCGGTCGACGCCTCGCTGGCCTCGAGCCTGGCGGCATCCTCCCGGAGATCGCCCCCGAGGTCGATCCGCTCCTCGGCGTGGGGCTCATCAGCGGCCTCACCGTGGTCTTCCTCCTCTTCTCGGTGTTGGTGGTGCAGCTCAGCGAGTATCGCTTCGGTCACGCCTGAGGCCGACGCCTGCGTCCGACGCTCGACACCGTCCGCCGACACCGTCCGCCGACACCGTCCGCCGACACCGCGACGCAGTCCGGCGACGCCGTCCGCGTGCCCCCTCGCGGGGCCGCGTGGTACATGCCTGCTTCGATGCGCATCGACCTCCCGGCCCGACGATCGGAACGAGCCTCCGCGCTCGTCCTCGCGCTCCTCGTGCTCGGCGCCCCCACCGCCCTCGCCGACGACTGGACGGGCGCGTGGCGCGCGGGTCCGCTCGAGATCCAGAACCAGATCGGGAGCTGGGGCCCCGACTGCCCCGCGCGGCTCCCCGCTACGCAGACGGAGCCCGGCGGCGACGTCCAGGTGCGGCAGAGCGGCGACCAGCTGACCTTCACGGGCGCCGTCCGCGGCGCGACGAACCAATGCTGGAGCAGTCGGCCTGGCCTGCGGCGGGCGTCCACCACCTACCAAGACGGACGCTGGACGACCGTCTGCCGCACCTCGCCCGACGACGCCCAGGGCGAGGACGGCACCTATCGCTGGCGCGCGGCGGGCGATTCGCAGCTCATCTTCGAAGAGACGACGCGATGGAATTGGCGCCTCGCGCAGTCGCATTGTGTCGCGACCCGGACGGCGCGGCGCACGCTGACCCGTGTCGGCGCGCCGGTCGCCGCGGTCACGATGACCCCGGAGCCGACGCCCACCGAGCCCGCCGAGACCTGCACCCCCGGGCCCGCCGCGCGGGTGCGCCTCACCCCGACCGAAGAGACCATCGCCCCTGGCGGGCAGGTCTGCGTGCAGGCGCGCGTCGTCGACGCCCGCAATTGCCGCGTGCCGAACGCGCCGATCAGCTACTCCCTCGTGCGCCCGAGCGGCGCGCGCGGCGGCACGTTCGAGGGGCGCTGCTTCACCGCGCCGGCGGCGGCCGCCGAGGCCGAGGGGACCTTTCGGATCGTCGCGACCAGCGGCGCGCTCCGGGCCGAGACCGTCGTGGTCGTCGAGACCGAGGATCTGACCGCGCTGACCGCGCGGCGGCTGCGCGAGGCGGGCGCGACGGGCGCGACCGGCCCAGCGGAGGCCGCGGGCGGATCGGGGGTCGCGGCGCGCGCGCTCGGCGAGGGAGGCATCGCCCCGGCCGCGTGGATCGGTGGGGGCGTCGGGCTCTTGCTCGTCCTCGGTGTCGTCTTCCTCGCGCTCGGCCGCCGGCGCGCGTCGCCCGCCAAGTCGGCGCCCGCCGAGCTCGACGACATCCCGTCGGGGGCCCCCGCTGCGGCGCCGAGCCCGAGCGCGCCGGCCTCGGCCTCCATCGTCGCGGGCCCCGTCGCCACCGCCGCGCCCACGCCGCCGCCGAAGCGGGTCTGCCCGACGTGCGGTCAAGTCAACGATCGCGGCGCGCAGTTCTGCCCGCACGACGGGGCGACGCTGCTCGATCCCGAGGATCCGAAGCTCCGCGCGCGAGGGATGATCTGCCCGACGTGCCGACGCGGCTATCCGGCCGACGCGCGGCGATGCAACCACGACGGCGACGAGCTCGAGCCCTACGCGCTCTTCAGCGCCCGCCAGAAGCACGCCGCGGACGCCGGCAAGAAGGTCTGCCCCGTGTGCGGCACGACCTACGACGCCGACGTGGTGTTCTGCGGCAAGGACGGCGCGTCCCTCCAGACGCTGAACTAGTGGCCCCACCCCAAGGGCTCGTCAGGCATCCCCTGGCGGGCTCCCGCGCGTGGCACGAGAGCTCGGCCGTTTTCGCGAGCCGCCCGCCGAACGACGCGCTGCGAGGGGAGGCGCGGAGGGATCGCTCCCCACGTATTTTTTGCCCTCCGAGCCAATTCGCGGCGCCCGACCGTGTCTCTGAAGCACAACGAGTCGACAACTCCGCGTCGAGGCCAGGCAAAGGTTGATCGCGGCGGGTCGGCGCGACTATCATCGCGAACCGCTTGCGGAAACGGGCCCTCCCGTCGCACCTCACAAGGGGCAAACCGTCCATGAAGATCGTCTGTGACAACTGCGGAGCCAAGTACTCGATCGCCGACGAGAAGGTCGCCGGCAAGGTCTTCAAGATCCGCTGCAAGAAGTGCACACACGTCATCGTCGTCCGTGGCGACCAGGTCGCCGAGGGCGAGCAGGCCGCCGCCGCGCAGGGCTTCGACTACGGCGGAGAGGCCGTGTGGCACGTCGTCGTCGATGGAGACCAGCAGGGTCCCTTCTCGCCCGATCAGCTCGCGGCGATGATGACGGAAGGCACGATCGACTGGGAGGCCTACGTCTGGAAGGAAGGCTTCGACGGCTGGAAGCCGGCGCGGGACATCCCCGAGCTGGTCACCGCCATCAGCGGAGAGCCGGCGCAGGACGACGCAGGGGGCGGCGCGTTCGGGGCGGCGGCTGCTGGCGGCGATCTGGGTGAGGATCCCTTCGCGGGCGCCGCGGCCGCGAGCCCGTTCGGACAGGTCGACGCCTTCGGCGCCGCGCCCGCCGCGCGCGCGTCGAGCGACGCGGGCGCGGACCTCTTCGCGCAATCCGATCCGGCGAGCAGCCCCTTCGGCGGCGGCGTCGACGACGACGTCGTGGCGTCGACCCCGAGCCCGCGGGTCTCGGCCGAGCAGGCCTCGATGACCGGCCAGCGCAACGAGAATTCGGTGCTCTTCTCGCTCTCGAACCTCCAGGCGCTCGCCACGGGCGGGCCCGCGAGCGGCCCGAGCGCGCCCACGCCGCTCGCCAGCAGCGGCCCCAAGGCCGGCCACGCGACGGGCGAGGGGTCCGGCCTCATCGACATCCGCGCGCTCGCGAGCGCGACGGCCTCGACGGGTTCGGGCGGCGCCGGTCGCACGGGTGAGAAGGCCGCCCCCGACGACCTCCTCTCGATCGGCGGCTCCGGCGGCCTCGGCTCCTCGCTCGGCGCGCCCGTGCTCGCCCCCGTGGCAGCCGAGCCGGAGAAGGACAACAAGCCCCTCATCATCGGGCTCTCGGTCGCTGGCGTCGCCGTCGTCGGCCTCATCGTGGCGCTCGTCGTCATCCTGACCCGGCCGTCCGAGCCCGTCGCGGCGGTCGCGACGGGCGCCGCGCCGCAGGCTGCGGGCGGAGAGCTCGCGAACCCGAACGCCGCCACGCCATCGCCTGCGGCCGCGACGGCGATCGAGGCGGCCGTCCCAGCACCTGCGGCGGCCGCCCCGACGGCGATGGCCGAGGAGGCCGCGGCCGCGGACTCGGACTCGGACTCGAGCGCGAGCGGGAGCAGCAGCGGCTCGGGCTCCCGAGGCAGCTCGGCCATGCGAGATCGCGGCGGGTCGGCGTCGGCGCCTGCCGCCCGCTCCACCTCGATGGACAGCGCGCCCGCCGCCGCGGCCGCCCCTGCCGCGATGACGGGCATGGCCTCGGGTAGCATCGACGACCTCCTCGACCGCGCGCTTGGCGGCGGAGGCACCCCGATGGCGAGCGCCATGGCCGCTGCTGCGCCGGCCGCGATGTCGAACCTCCCCGACCAGCCCTCCCCCAACGAGGTGCGGAGCGCGCTGCAGGGCGTCGCGCGGCAGGTGCAGAGCTGCGGTGGCGGCTCGGCCGGCGTGGCGACGGCGGCCATCACCTTCGCGAACACGGGCCGCGTCAGCAACGTGAACGTCACGGGCGTGCCGCCAGCGGTGCAGTCCTGCGTCGCCCGCGGCGTCCGCAACGCCCGCGTCTCGCCCTTCTCTCGCCCCACGCTGAACGTGAACTTCCCGTTCCGCGTTCAGTGAAGGTTCCCAAGCGGAACGTGGTCGCCCACGAGATGCTTCGGGAGTCTGGCGCGAGCCAGATGACGTAACGAGAGGCCCCCGCCAAGGGGGCCTTTTTTTCGACCGCGTCGGGGGACTCCCTGTCCCCATTTGTCCCGTCGAGGTGTATTATTCCTGCTCACCGGTTATTCTATCGTTCGAGGGCACCACGCCCCCAACGTCGAACCGATACGGACACCGTGCGCGCGCTTCGACTCTCACTCCTCCTCCTCGCGGCTTCGAGCTTCTCGTCGGCTCACGCGCAGAGCGCCGAGCAGACGAACGCCGAGGCGTCCGATCGCGTCGCCACGGGCGACGCCGTCCAGAACCGGCAGACCGCCGCGCAAGCGTACGATCGCGCGGCGTCGCTCTATGTCGCCGGCGAGTTCGCGCAGGCCGGGCAGTGGTTCATGACCGCGTACCGGCTCGCGCCCTCTCGCGCGGCGCTGGTGCAGGCGGTCCGCTCCTACCAGCGCAGCGGCGACCTGCTGCGCGCGGGCACGCTCGCGCTGCTCCTCGGCGAGTCGTACCCCAACGACGCCGCGGCGACCGAGCTCGCGACCCAGCTCATCGAGGAGGCCGGGCGCCGCGCAATCTTCATGACGGTCGAGTGCGACGGCTGCACGGTCGAGGTCGACGGCCGACTCCTCGGGACCCAGGGCGCGTTCCTGCGCTCGGGGCAGAGCCACCGCTTGATCGCCCACTTCGGCGACGTGGCCGTCGAGCGAGAGGTCCGCGGGGCCGACGGAGAGCAGGTCGTCGTGGCGATCGAGCGGCCCGCCGAGGCGACGGTCGACCAGACGCCCACCGACGAGACACCGACCAGCGAGGACCCCGCGCCAGCGCGGAGGCGCGGCCTCTCACCGCATTATTTCGTGACGGGGGTGATCACCACCGCCGCCCTCGGGGGGCTGACCGTGTGGTCGGGGCTGAACACGCTCTCCGGCGTCGACGCCTACGAGGCCAACCCAACCCAAGAGGCCTACGACCGCGGGGTTCGCCGCGAGCGGCGCACGAACGCCTTCATCGGCCTCACCGCCGCCGCCGCCGTGACGACCGCCGTGCTGGCGATCCTCACGAACTTCAAGGGAGACGACGCGCCCCGCACCCGCGCCGCGATCGCGCCGACCGCCAACGGCGCCATCTTCGTCCTGGAGGGATCGCTATGAGCCCCCCGAGCATGAACGACGGACCGCCCACGGGCTCGCTGCAGGCCGTCAGCCCCGTCCTGCCCGGCGTGGGCGGGCTTCCCTCGGCCTTCCTCGGCCGCTACCAGCTCCTCGCGAAGCTCGCGTCGGGCGGCATGGCGACGGTGTACCTGGGCCGCATCGCGGCCGTCGCCGGCTTCGATCGGCGGGTCGCCATCAAGGTGCTGCACCCGCACCTCTCCGAGGACCCGAACGTCCGCGCGATGTTCCTCGACGAGGCGCGGCTCGCAGCGCAGATCCGACACCCGAACGTCATCCCGGTCACCGACGTCGGGGACGACCCGCAGCACGGCACCTTCCTCGTGATGGACTACGTGGAGGGGCTGGACCTCTCGCAGATCATCCGGGGCGCGCTGAAGAAGCGCGCGCGCATCTCTCCACCAGTCGTGCTGCGGATCGTCAGCGACCTGCTCGCCGGCCTGGGCGCCGCGCACGAGCTCCACGGCCCGCATGGCGAGCCGCTCTTCGTCGTGCACCGCGACGTCTCCCCGCACAACATCCTCGTCGGCACCGACGGCATCGCGCGCATCACGGACTTCGGCATCGCGAAGGCCGAGGGGCGCCTGTCCTCGACCAAAACCGGGCAGCTCAAGGGCAAGCTCGCGTACATGCCCCCGGAGCGCTTCGGCAAGGGCGGCGAGCGCATCGACGACGCGCGCGGCGATCTCTTCGGCGCCGCCATCGTCCTTTGGGAGGCGCTGACCGGACAGCGGCTCTTCCGTGGCGAGGACGACATCGACACCGTGCGCAAGGTCCTCGAGGCGCCGATCCAGCGGGTGTCGGAGATCCACCCTGAGCTCGCGCCGCTGGACGACGTGGTGCTCCGCGGGCTCGCGCGCGACCCGGCCGAGCGCTTCCAGACCGCCGCCGAGTTTCGCACCGCGCTCGAGCAGGCGGCGCCGAAGGTCGGAGGCGTCGCGCGCCCCGAGCAGGTCACGGCGCTGATGAAGGCGCTCATCGGGACGACGCTCGAGCAGCAGCGCGCGTCGGTCCTCTCGGCGGTGAAGATGGCCGAGGACGCCGCGACGACCGCCGGTTTTCCGCCCCACGACGAGCTCTCGACGCCGAGCGCGACGCCCTACCCACCGATGCAGAACCACGCGCGCATCTGGCAGCTCGCCGCGATCGGGCTGCTGATCGTCGTGGTCGGCCTCGGCGCCTACCTGGCGGGCCGCGGGGAGCCCGAGGCCCCACCCATGACGATCATCGCGGCGCCCGCGGCGGAGACGACCCCGACGATCCGGAGCACGCCCGAGCCGACCGACCCCACGACTGCGGCCGTCGCGGACAGCGCGGTGGCCGCCGGGGCACCGACGGAGCCGAGCACGCCGAGCCCGTCCGCGACCGCCAGCACCGCGGTCGGCGCGCCGCAGCTCGGCGAGACCGCCGAGGGCGCAAGCGAAGGCGCAGGCGAGGACGCGCCGTCGGAGACCTCGAGACCGCGCGACGTCCGCCGTCCCCCCGTTCGCCCTGGACCCGTGGCCCAGACGATGGAGCCGGCGAGGGTCGAGACGCCGACGCCGACGCCCACGCCGACGCCGACGACGATGCGCAACGACGACGCCGTGCTCGAGAACCCTTATGCGCAGTAGCCCTTCGCTTTCGACCACGTCCGCGCTCGCGCTGCTCGCCCTCGCTGCGGGCTGCAACGTCTACGACCCCGCCTTCCTGAACCGCGACGGCGGCGTCGACGGCGGCGACCCCAACACCGACGGCGGCGGCGGCATGGACGCAGACGTGGACGGCGGCATGGACGCTGGCGACACGGACGTGGACGGGGGCGCGGACGCAGGCGACGCGAGCATGGACGCGGGCGACGGCGGCATCGTCGTGTGCGAGGACCTCAAGCACCCCCCCGCGGCGCCCGAAGGAGAGCCGTCCGGCGACCGCACGCTCATCTTCGCCCTGCGCGACCCGATCCTCGACCAGCAGATGCCGGGCGCACGACATTGGTCGAGCGTCGGCTACGACCTCGACGGGCTCTGCACGTCCGGGCTCGGCTCGCACCCATGCGTCCCGCCGAGCGGCGATGCGCCGCCCGTCGACGGTGCGCGCGGCGTCGACAACGTCATGGGCTCGGCGATCTGGCCGGCCATCATCGCGGTCGATTCGAACTTCGAGTTCCGCATCGACGACCGCATGCGACGCGGCGAAGGGCTCCTCGTCCGCATCCAAGGTTGGAACGGCATGGACGACGATCCGGAGGTCACCGTGACCCTGGCCTCGACCGTCATGGATGACGACGGCATCACCCCTCCCCCGACGCCCCGCTGGGACGGGACCGACACCTTCCTCCCGATGTACGAGATGTTCCACGACGCCGAGGGAGATCAGCCGATCTTCCTCGACACCGAGGCCTATGTCCGCGATCGGGTGGTCGTCGCTCGGCTCCCGGTCGGGGAGCTCGCGCTGCCTTGGGGCCGACGAGAAGCCCAGTGGTGGCTCCGGCTCGCCGGGGCCCACCTCGTCGGACGGATTCGAGCTGACGAGCAGCGGCTCGAGAACGTCGTGCTCTTCGGCCGGTACGACCCCTACGACCTCTACACCACCCTCGACGAGTTCGGCACCTTCGACACCGACCGGACCCTCTGCGGCGGCACGCGCGAGCGCCGCGACCTCGAGGACCTCATCGCGTCGATGATGGACATCCGCCTCGACCCGACCGCCTCCGATCCGGACGCCACGTGCGACGCCCTGAGCTTCGCGCTCGGCTTCACGGGGTATCGCGGACAGTGGGGCCCCCTCTGGTCGAACATCATCTTCGGTGCCCCCACGTGTCGTGATACTCCCTTCCCATGAAGGCGTTCACGACCCGCGTCGGCGCGTTGGCGCTCGTCGCCCTCGGACTCTCCTCGCTCGCTCCAGCGTCCGCCGCCGCGGAGGACAAGACACGCGTCTCCTTGTACTTCGCGCTCGGCGCGGGGGGACAGTCCACCGCGCGTGTCGAAGGCCGCTCCACGAGCGGTGGCCTCGACCCGACGCTCGGCGCCGGCCTCCGCCTCGAGTACCTGGTGCTCGAGTACCTCGCGATCGGCGGGATGTTCGAGATGGGTGGCTACAAATACGATGGCCGCTCGCGTGAGGCCGACCTCTACTTCGACTTCGACGCTTGGGTGAAGGGCCGCTACGTCTTCGACCTCGGCTCGTTGAAGCTCGAGGCCTACCTCGGCCTTCCCTTCGGGCTGACCGCCTTCCGGCCTGACCGCGCCGACAACGAGGTCGGGTTCAACACCGGCCTGCTCGGCGGCGCCTCGCTGCTCTTCGACCGCTTCGCGCTCTTCGCCGAGCTCGGCTGGCGCCGACGCCAGTTCCGGAGGAGCGAGTCGATCTTCGGCATCGACATCGTCGCGCGGGTCTTCACGAACCAGCTCGCGATGCACTTCGGCGCGACCGTGTTCTTCTGAGTCGAGCGACCGAGTCCGAGTCCGAGTCCGAGAGTCCGAGTCTGAATCCGAGTCCCTTGGCGGACGAGGGGGGCTCACGCTCCTGTCCCGACATCGGTTATTCTCGTCGGCCATGCGGTCATGGATCGGGTCCGTAGGGCTGTGCGCCGCGCTCGCGGCGTGCACGGGGACGCTCACGTCGACCGAGCCGGGCCTGCAGGGGCGAGAGGACGCGGGCAGCGTCACGACCGACGCCGCGCTCGATGCTTCGACCGCACTGGACGCGGAGCTCGCCGACGCCTCGGGCGAGGACGCTTCGACGGCGGCCGACGCGGGCGTCGACGCCGGCCCGACCGATCCGTGCACGGGCGTGAGCTGCGGCGCGGGGGCCGAGTGCGACCCGCGCACGCGCGCCTGCGCGTGCCGACCGGGCTTCGTCGACGACGGCACGGGCTGCGTCGCGCCTCCCCCGGGCGACCCAGGCACCCGCTCCGACGACGAGGTCTGCGCGGCCTGGCGCGAAGGGCAGATCGAGAACGGCTCTCCCGCGTGGACCGGCGACGGAACGACGTGCGGCCCGGGGACGATGTCGTTCGAGGGCATCGAGGACACGCTCCGCCGCATCAACGTCTACCGCTGGCTCGCGGGCCTGCCACCGGTCGTCGACCAGCCGAGCGAGCACGCCGCGCAGATGGAGTGCGCGGCGATGATGAGCGCGAATGGCCAGCTCTCGCACTCTCCGCCGATGAGCTGGAGCTGCTACACGGCCGGGGGCGCGGGCGCCGCGGGTCGCTCGAACATCGCGCTCGGCTACGGGACGCCGGGCGCCGCCATCGCGGGCTACATGCTCGACCGCAACGTCGAGAGCCTCGGCCACCGCCGCTGGATCCTCACACCGCGGCTCGGCCGCGTGGGCATCGGCTTCAGCTCGTCGGGCGGCCGACCGGGCCAATGCCTCAGCGTCTTCGACGGAAGTGGGCCTGGCAGCGACCGACGCTGGACCGCCTATCCGAACCAAGGGCCCGCGCCGATCGAGCTCACGACCGGCGAGTGGTCCTTCCAGGCGCACGGCGTATCGTTCACGGGGTCGACGAGCGCAACGGTCACGCGCCTCTCCGACGGAGAGACGATGGCGGTGATGACCCGTCGCCTCGGCGGCGGCGGCCTCATGCCGACCCTCGCGATGACACGCCAAGGATGGAACGCGGAGGCTGGCGAGACCTACCGCGTCACCATCACGGAGCTCAGCGACGGTGAGCTGAGCTACGACGTCCAGGTCGTGAGCTGCCGCTGATCCGGACGCACGCACGACTTAGAGGAAGGGCTGGCCGAGGAAGAGCGCCGCGTTGCGGTAGCGTGGCAGGACGCGCGTCTCCTGCGCGTGGGGACGCGCGCTCGCGATCCGCGCGTCGACCGCCGCCTCGAGCGTCCGCGCGAGCCCCTCGTCGTAGACCTCGACACCGATCTCGAAATTGAGCCGCAGGCTGCGTGGGTCCCAGTTCGGGCTGCCGACGAAGGACCACGCGCCGTCGACGACGAGGAGCTTCGCGTGATCGAAGGGCGGCGGCGTCCGCCAGACGTGCACGTTCTGGAGCGAGCGATCGAGCAGGTGCTGCGTCGCCCAGTCGACGAAGCGCAGGTTCCCCTGCGCAGGGACCACCACGTCGACACGCACGCCTCGACGCGCCGCCGTCTCGAGCGCGGCGACGAGCGGCGCGTCGGGGAGGAAGTAGGGGGTGACCACCGCGATTCGATGGCGCGCCTCACCGAGCGCCGCGAACATCGCGTTCCATGCGCGGTCGAGGTCGTCGTCGGGGCCGTCGGTGACCACGCGGCAGCGCGCCTCGCCGGCCTCGTGCTCCTCGGCCTCGTAGGCGTGCTCGAAGTGCTCCCCCGTCGCGAAGAGCCAGTCCTCGGCGAAGGCCTCGCCGAGCTGCCGCGCGACGGGGCCCTCGAAGCGGAAGTGGTAGTCGCGCGTCGGGCTGCGCGGCTCACCTCCGAGCACGTGATCGGGGCGGATGTTCAGCCCGCCCGCGAAGCCGACCCGTCCGTCCACGACGAGCACCTTCCGGTGGTTGCGCAGGTTCGCGTACGGCCAGCGCCACGGCGGGAAGGCGGGCATGAAGCGCCGCGCCTTCACCCCGCGCCGCGCGAGCGCCTTCGTGATCGCGGGCGTGCCGTAGCGCTCACCCGCCGCGTCGACGAGGACGCGCACCTCGACGCCGCGCGCGACCGCGTCGGAGAGGGCGAGCACGAAGTCCTCCCCCGGCCCCGCGAGCTCGAAGATGTACGTCTGAAAGGCGATCGTGCGCTCGGCCGCCCGGATGGCGGCGAGCATCGCCGGGTAGGCCTGGTCCCCGTCCGCGAGCGCCTCGACCGCGTTGCCGCCGACCAGCGGACGGCGGCTGATCGCGCCGATGGCGCGCGCGAGCGGCGAGAGGTCGCCGACGTCCTCGGCGCTCACCGCGAACTCGCTCGAGCGCCGGTGCTCGGCGGGCACCGCGTCGCGCATCGCGAGCACACGCCGGCGGATGCGGTTGATGCCGAGCAGCAGGTAGAGGATCACGCCGATGAAGGGCGAGAGCCAAGCGAGCGCGATCCAGCTCAGCGTCGACCGCGGCTCGCTCCGCGTGGCGAGCGCGTGCAGCGTGACGAGCACCGCAGACGCGAGCGCGAGGATCGCGAGCGCGAGCTGCAGGAGCGTGGTGGTCTCCTCGTCCATTCCCCGTGGGACCATCGCCCCTTCGGGTGAGCGGAGCAAGGTGAGCGAGGGTGCACGGGGGCGGGGCGCCCGCGCGCAACGCGGCTGCCCGTCGGGGACGCTTACCCGAAGATGTCTCGGAAGGTCACGAGCACGAGCACGCAGAGCAAGAAGACGATGCCCACCATGTGCACCACCGCCTCGAAGCGCTCGTTCGGGCGGCGGCGGGTGATCACCTCGAAGCCGAGGAAGGTCAGGCGGCCCCCGTCGAGGGCGGGCAGGGGCAAGAGGTTGAAGAGGCCGAGCGCCGTCGACAGGAGCGCGAGCACGGCGAAGAAATCCGTCGGCCCGCTCTGCGCGGCGTGGCCGATCATCTTGCCCATCGCGACGGGGCCGCCGAGCTGCGACGTGTCGGCGTCCTTCACCATCTTCGCGATGCCCTCGAGCTGCACCACGGTGAGCTTCCACGGGAAGGTGATCGCGGTGCGTGCGGCCTCCCCGACGTCGAAGGCGACGTAGACGGGCTCGGGGGGCACCGCGCCGACGCCGATCCGCCCCACGCCGTCGTCGCCGAGGGCGGGCGTCATCGTGACCGTGAAGCGCTCTCCCTCGCGCTCGATGCCGTAGACCGTCTCTTGCCCGCCTCGCGCCGCGGTCACCTCGATGAGATCGTTCACGTTGCGGATCGGGCGCCCGTTCGCCTCGTAGAAGACGTCGCCGACCTGGACGCCGGCCGCGACGGCGACGCCGTCGTCGAGCACCGTGCCGACCGTCATGGGCTCGGCGGGGGCGGCGGGCTCTGCCCGCGGATCGTCGGGGGTGAGCAGGGTGAGCCAGCGCTGCGGCCAACCCGCGAGGCCGATGGCGAAGACGATCAACGACGCGCAGAGGTAATTCGCGAACGGACCGGCCGCGATGGTCACGATGCGCGCCAGCACGCTCTTGTTGCCGAAGAGCTCCGGGTCGTCGGGATCGACGTCCTCGTGCGGGTTCATGCCCGCGATCTGCACGTAGGCGAGGAAGGGGATCGCGGCGACTTGGAAGACGGTCGGGCTCCCCTTCGGCTGGTATTTGAAGAGCGTCGGGCCGAAGCCGATCGAGTACCGCAGGACGCGCATCTTGAAGGCGCGGGCGGCGAGGTAATGCCCCGACTCGTGCACGATCACGAGGACCGAGATGCCGAGGATGATGAGGACGATGTCGAGGGGGCCGAGGCTCACCGCGACAGAGTAACCGCTCCACCCGGGAGGTCGAGCGCTCTTGTCGGCCGGGCCCGAGGGCGGCTCAGCGGGCCGTCGCGGGGAAGAAACGCTCGTTCCCGGGCGAGCGCACCAGGAGCGCGTAGTCGCCCACGGGGAGCTCCTGCGGGACGCCCACGTTCACGTCCCAGCGCCCTTCGGGGCCCGTGACCGTGACGCCGAGCAGGCGCTCGATCGGGCCTCGGGCGTGCACCTCCACGCGGAGCCCCTCGACGCCGAGCCCGTCTGGGTCCAGCGCGCGCCCATGAAGGGTGAGCCGTCGGCCACGGAACACCTCGAAGGCGCGACCCTCCACCGTCAGCCGCAGCGGGCGCGCGTGGGGCCGTGGGCCGTGGATCGAGGCCGCCGGCCCTGGAGGCGACGCGCTCCCGCTGGGGCTCGCGGCCGAGGGAGCGCTCGCCTCCGAGGGACGAGTCGAGGCGGGCGGCAGGTCGAGCGGGTCGCTCATCGGGGCGGGGCTTCGGGCGGCGATCTCTCGGTAGGCCCGCACGTAGGGCTCGGGCCGCGGGAGGACGTCGTCGCCGAGCGGGCGGTGCGGGGGGCGGTCTTGGGTGCCGTGCGCGTCGAGACCGGCGGCCGAGCCGCCGAGGTCGATGCGCAGCCAGCCCGGCACGTCCGCCGCGGTCGGCACCTTCACCTCGACCCACGCGTGGGCTTCGTTCTGCACGAAGCGCGCGGGCAGCCCGAGCGCGTGCGCCGTGATGACGAAGGGATAGGCGCGGTGCCGGCAGACGCCCTTCATGCCGCGCGCGAGGTCGAGGAAGATGTTGCCCGTCGAGGGTGGCGGCTCGTCCGACTCGACGAAGCTGCGGAAGTGCTCGACCAAGAGCGGGAGCGTGCGGCGGTAGGAGGCGCCGGGCGAGAGGCCGAGCTCGCGGGCGAAGCGCAGCGCGTCCGCTCTCACGCGCGGGTCGAGCGGGAAGACCTCGTCCGCGTAGAGATCGGAGGGCAGATCGGGCAGCTCGTCGCGGCGGAAGTAGTCGCGCGGGGCGTCCGTGAGGAAGATGAGGCGCACCTCGTCGCGCACGCCTGGCGGCGCCGAGGCGAAGAAGCTTCCGGCGAGGTCGCGGTGGATCTCGATATCCACCTCGTCGTCGCCGACGCCGAGCCGCTCGGTGCGGAGCGTCAGGATGCGCGACTCGGGGGAGACCGAGGGCAGCGGCACGAGGGCGCCGTGGCGGAAGTCGAGCACCACGTTGCCCCAGAACCGGTCGCGCGGGCGGCCGTCGGGGGCAGGCGCGAGGGCGCCCTCGACGGGCACACGCTCAGTCTGCAGCGAGGACACCCCGAGGACCGGGGTGCCGTCGGAGGCGACGACGGCGTCGAGGGCGGAGATGCGCTTGAAGGGTGCGATGGTCGGGGTGAAGACCGCGAAGTAGCCGACGCTCTCCTCGAGCGAGGTGATGCGGTCGGGGCGGAAAGTCGGCGAGCGACGACCCGCGGTCTCGCGCCCACGGCCGGAGCCGGGCAAGGCGCTCATCGCCTGCTCGTTCGCGCGGCGGGCGCCGCCCGTCGGGGCCGTGAGGATCGCGTCGTCGTAGACCAGGGCGGCGGGCTCGCCGCCGCGACCGAGGATCGTCTCGAGCTCCTCATCGCCGGCGTCGGGCACGTACTCGTGGAGGACTCCGTCGGCGCGGGCGACGAGGGCGAAGGCGAAGCCGACGAGCACGAGCGCCCCCAACCCGAAGCTCGTTCCGGGCATCCGCGGCCAAGGACGCGGATCTCGCTCTCCGACCTCCTCGAATAGGCTTCGGCCTGCCCAACGCCTGCGCGGCAAACGACCTCCACGCCGATCATCCACGGCAACCTGGGACGAACTTCGGGTTGGGGGCACTGGCGTTGGGGGCACGGGCACCACGCGCGTGCTCCGAGAGCGCGCGTCGCGAGCGTCGAACCTCCGGGGGGCTTGCACGCGGGAAGCGTAGCCGCTTCTCAGCGCGGAGGTGAGCGCTCGCGAGCGCTCCGACCCACCTGGCGGTTCCGCCACCCTCCGCCCGCCAATCCGCCAGGAACGCCGAGCTCGCCGCCAGAGTCGCCAAGGTTGGCGGGCCGATTCTTCGAGAGAAACGCGGTCTCCGCCAGAGACCGCCGCCGT
>JAHBWH010000340.1 GCA_019637115.1 Myxococcales bacterium
GCCCGCCCCCGTGGCGCCCGCCGCGACCGTGGCGGCCGCGACCGCGCCGGATGGACAGCTCGCGAGCAAGCTCGACGGCCTCGGGCTCTCGAGCGCTCAGGTCGACGCCGTGCTCGCCCTGAGCCGCGAGGTGATCGAGCAGGTCGTCTGGGAGGTCGTGCCCGACCTGGCCGAGACCCTCATCCGCGAGGAGATCGCGCGGCTGATGCGCGAGGCCTGAGGGCCGATCGCCGACGACCGAGAGCCCGCCGCAAAACGCGGCGGGCTTTCTCGCGTCCGGCGTCCACGATCGCGTCCGACGGCCGTAGCGGGTCCGATCGCCGCACGCGCGGGCTTGACCCCGCGTGTCGCGCCGACCAGCCTCCGCGCCTGCGATGAGCGACGCCAACGACGACGAGACCCTCCTTCCGAAGACCTATACCCCCGCAGAGGCCGAGGCCCGGTGGTACGACTTCTGGGAGTCGAGCGGGTTCTTCTCTCCGACTGGGGAGGGCGAGAAGACCTACACGATCGCGATCCCCCCGCCGAACGTCACGGGGACGCTCCATATGGGGCACGCCTGTCGCACGACCTTCGAGGACGTGCTCACGCGCTACCACCGGATGAAGGGCTACGACGCGCTCTGGATCCCCGGCACGGATCACGCGGGCATCGCCACTCAGGTCGTCGTCGAGCGGCTGCTCGCGCGCGAGGGAACGACCCGCCACGAGCTCGGCCGCGAGGCCTTCGTCGAGCGCGTCTGGGAGTGGAAGAGGAGCTCGGGTGGGCGCATCTACGAGCAGCTCCGCAAGATGGGGTCGAGCTGCGACTGGACGCGCGCGCGCTTCACGATGGACCCCGACCTGAGCGTCGCGGTCCGCGAGGCCTTCGTGCGGCTCTACGAGCAGGGCCTGATCTACCGGGGGACGCGGCTCGTCAACTGGGACGTCGAGACCCAAACGGTGCTCAGCGATCTCGAGGTCGAGACTCAGGAGAACGTCCAGGGCGAGCTCTTCGAGATGGCCTACCCGGTCGTCGACGCCGAAGGGAACGCGCGCGGCGAGGTGGTGGTCGCGACCACGCGGCCGGAGACGATGCTCGGCGACACCGCCCTCGCGGTGCACCCCGACGACGAGCGCTACGCGCACCTCCACGGCTGCTTCGGCAAACACCCCTTCGTCGACCGCCTCGTGCCGATCATCACGGACGCCGAGCTCGTCGACATGGCGTTCGGGACCGGCGTCGTGAAGGTGACGCCCGCGCACGACCCGAACGACTTCGCCACCGGCAAGCGGCACGGGCTCGAGGAGATCAACATCCTCAACCTCGACGGGACGCTGAACGAGAACGGCGGGCCCTTCGCGGGCATGGAGCGCTTCGTCGCGCGCCGCGCCGTCAAGGCCAAGCTCGACGAGCTCGGGCTGGCGCGCGGGAGCAAGAAGCACGTGATGACGCTGCCTCGCTCTCAGCGCAGCGGCACCATCGTCGAGCCGATGATCTCCACGCAGTGGTTCGTGAAGATGGAGCCGCTCGCGGGCCCCGCCATCGCCGCGGTCGAGGACGGCCGCATCCAGATCCTCCCCGAGGACTGGACGAAGACCTACTTCCACTGGCTGCGCAACATCCAGGATTGGTGCATCAGCCGGCAGCTCTGGTGGGGGCATGCCATCCCCGCCTTCTACTGCCAGGCGTGCGAGCACGTGAACGTCACGCGCGAAGATCCGAGCGCCTGCGCGAAGTGTGGCTCGGCCGACCTCGTCGCCGACCCGGACGTGCTGGACACCTGGTTCAGCTCGGCCCTCTGGCCCTTCTCGACGCTGGGTTGGCCCAACGAGGACGCGGCGGATCTGCGCCGCTACTACCCGACGCAGGACCTCGAGACCGGCTACGACATCCTCTTCTTCTGGGTCGCCCGGATGATCATGATGGGCCTTCACTTCATGGGGGAGGTCCCTTTCTCGCGCGTGCTCCTCGCGGGCCTCGTGACCGACGAGCGCGGCGAGAAGATGTCGAAGGTGAAGGGCAACGTCATCGACCCGCTCGACGTGATCTCGGGGACCTCGCTCGACGCGCTCGTGACCAAGGCCGAGGCCGCGGGGTCGAAGCCCGAAGGGCTGAGCTACCTGAAGAAGACCTATCCCGAGGGCTTCGCGGAGTACGGCACCGACGCGCTCCGGATGACGCTCCTCTCGTACTCGCCGCAGTCGCGACGGATCGCCCTCAGCCTCAAGCGCGTCGAGGGCTATCGCAACTTCTCGAACAAGCTCTGGAACGCCGCGCGCTACGCGCTGATGAAGCTCGAGGGCAGCGACGCGCGGGCCAGCGGCGCCGCGCCGGCGGCGAGCGCGCTCGCCAACCGCTGGATCCTCTCGCGGCTCGCGCACGCGCTCGACGCGGCCGGCGAGGGCGTCGACGGCTACCGGCTCGATGACGCGAGCGGCGCGCTCTACCACTTCGTCTGGGACGAGCTCTGCGATTGGTACCTCGAGCTGAGCAAGCCGCTGCTCGAGAGTGAGGACCCCGCGGTGGTGGCCGAGACCCGCGCGGTGCTCGTGCACGTCCTCGAGACGGTGCTCCGCGCGCTCCACCCGATGATGCCCTTCATCACCGAGGAGATCTGGCAGCGGGTGCCCAAGGACACCGCGTACGCCGCGGGCCTACGCCGCGCCGACACGCCGAGCGTGATGGTGATGCCCTACCCCACCGCCGCGACGGATGCGCGGGCGGACGCTGAGGCCGAGGCGGCGCTCGATGGGCTGAAGGCGTTCATCACCAGCGCGCGCTCGGTCCGCGCCGAGCACGACCTGCCGCGCAGCCAGCGGGTCGCGATCCACTACGCGGGCGCGGAGGGTGAGCTGGCGCTCGCGGTGCTGCGGAGCGAGGCGCGCCTCGTGCAGACGCTCCTCAACGCCGACCTCCACGAAGAGCCGGCTGCGAAGCTGGACGACCCGAGCGCGCACTTCGCCCACGCGGCGATCTTCGTCGTGGCCGGGCTCCGCGCGGCGGTGCCCGGGGTCATCGACCCGGCGAAGGAGCGCGAGCGCCTCGGCCGCGAGCTCAAGCGCGTCGCGAAGGACCTCGGCGTGCTCGGCAAAAAGCTCACGAACCCGAGCTTCGTGGACAAGGCCCCCGCGGAGCTGGTCGAGAAGACGAAGCGCGACGCGGCGGACCTCGACGCGAAGAAGAGTGAGCTCGAGGCCGCGCTCGCGCGCCTCGGCTAGTCGACGCGCGTGTAGTAGCTCTCGTTCACGAGGAGCAGCTCCTCGTCGGTCGTGAACTGCTGCACGATGTGCAGCTCTCGACCGTCCGCCGAGAGCGTGCGCCGGACGTGGGCGCGCACGATCCCGGCGTGCAGAGCGTCGGTCTCGAGCGTCCGCGCGTCCACGCAGCGGAGCACGAGCGCGTCGACGTTTGGACCGTCGAGCGGGTGCGCGAGCCCATCCGGCGGCGCCTCGAGCGAGAGTGAGAGCGCCTCGCCCTCGGCGCTCGTCCAGTCCATCGCGAAGCGCAACACAGGGGCCCCATCCCGCTCCCCCGCCTCGACGCGGTAGGTCGCCGCCAGCGGCGCGCCGCCGACCTCATAGACGGCTCGGGTCGGATCATAGGTCCAGGTGCCGAGGAAGCCGGCCCAGGGCGTCGCCGCGGGTTCCTTGGAATCCGTCATGCCCTCCTTGTAGCAGGCGCGGGTGTGTGGCGTCGTCACTGGATCGGCCGGCCACCGCGACCGAAGACCGCGACCGAAGACCGCGACCGAAG
>JAHBWH010000341.1 GCA_019637115.1 Myxococcales bacterium
GAAGGCGTCGGGCATCTCGCTCAGCACCGCGAGCCGCGCGCGCACGTCCTCGCCGCGCTTGGTGTCGTGCGTCGACGTCGCGGTCATGGCGTGCGGCCAGCGCGCGAGCCGCTCCACGTTGAGCGCGTGGAAGGCGTGGATCGACGTCCCGAAGCGATCGGGCGAGCCGCCGACCTCGTTCGACGCCACGAAGCGGACGTACGTGTAGAACGCCGTGTCCTCGACGCCCTTGGCGACGACCGGCCCCGTCAGCTGCTGGAAGCGCATCGCGAACTCAGCGCGGTCCTTGTCCTCCTCGCCGTGCAGCTCGAAGAGGAGCTGATCCTTGAGGAACGCGAAGACCGACGGGTTCACCTCGGGGTTCTTCCGCCGCGCGATCCGGATCGCGCGGGTCACGATCTGTACGTCGGTGGGATCGCGCGAGCCGTCGGGTCGCACGTACGTGCGGTAGACGGGGAACGCCGCGATCGTCTCGCCGATCGCTCGGCGGAGCGTCGCCAGCGTGAAGTCGCGGGAGCGCCGGTCGCGCATCGCGATCCGCTCGAGCCTGAGCGCCAGCATCTGCAGCTCGCTCGCGAGGCTCGAGCGCAGGATGGTCCGCTTCGACTCGAACGCGTGCTCGCCGAAGGTCCGCGTGTCCCCCGTCACCTCGCGGTAGAGCCGCGTGAAGTGCTCCTCGGCGCGCGGATCGACGAAGAGGCCGCTCAGCGCCGCGAGGAAGTCGTAGCCCGTCGTGCCGTCGACCTCCCACGACGTCGGCAGCGACTCGTTGTGCGAGAGGATCTTCTCGGCGATGACCGTGATCGACGCCCCCGGCCGCGCCTCGGCCAGCGCGGCGCGCAGCTTCGTGAAGTAGCCCGCCGGATCGTAGAGGCCGTCGACGTGATCGAGGCGCACGCCCTGGAGCCGACCTTCGGCGACGAGCTCGAGGAGCTGCTCGTGCATGTCGTCGAACACGGCGCCGTCCTCCATCCGGATCGCCGCCAGCTCGTTGATCTCGAAGAAGCGGCGGTAGTTGATCTCCTCGGTCGCGACACGCCAGTAGGCGAGCCGGTACATCTGATCGACCAGGAGCTGATCGAGGTCGTCGAAGCTCCGCGCGTCGTTCGGGACGCCGTTCATGCGCTCGACCTCCGCGTCGACGACCCGCGCGACGTCTTCGTGCTCCGCGAGCAGCGCGGCGAGCCGGCGCTTCAGCACCTCCTTTTCGCGGGCGCGCTCCTTCGGCACCTCGACGGCCAGCCGCGAGAGCCCGCTCGCGATGCTCTCGAGGTCCTGCCGGCGCGGGTCCTCCGACGGGAGCTCGAGCCGTTCGATCGCGCGCATCAGCAGCGGCGCAGCCGTGGGCGGGTTCACCGGGAAGCACTTGTCGTGGTAGCGGACGCAGAAGCTCCCCCCGTCGCGTTCGAGTCGGAGCTCGCCCCCCTCGAGGACCTCTCCGTACTGCGCCCCGAGCACGGGCAGGAGCACCTTGCCGCGGAGCGCCTCCTTCGGCGGGTGCCACTCGATGTCGAAGTGATCGGCGTAGATCGAGGCGGGCCCGTTCTCGAGCACGTCGTGCCACCAGCGGTTGCGCGGCGACGCTGCCATGTGGTTCGGGACGAAGTCGACGATGTGCCCCATCTGCCGCGCCGCGAGGGCGTCGGTCCACGCGCGGTGCTCCTCGTCCGTGCCGAGCTCGGGGTTCAGCCGCTTGGGGTCGACCAGGTCGTAGCCGTGCGTGCTCCCCGGCTGCGCCATGAAGTACGGCGACGCGTAGACGTGGGTGACGCCGAGCTCGTACAGGTAGGTCACGAGGTCGCGCGCAGCGCTGAAGCCGAACTGCTCGTGGAGCTGGATCCGGTACGTCGCGGCGAAGTCGTTCATCGGCTGGTGGAGGGCGGGCTCATGTTCGTCTCGTCGGCGGTGCGGACGAGGCGCTCGATCGAGCGCGGCGCCAGCTGAGTCCGGTCTCCGTGGCGCGCCGACTCCTGCGCCGCGTCCTCGTCGGTGTCGACCAGCAAGTGCCAGGCCTCGCGGTCCGGGCAGCCTCCTGCGGCGGTCGTCCCCTCGGCCGTGCGCTTCGTGGTCGTAGACGACGTCGATGGACGCCCTCGACGCCGGCGCGACGGCGGGGGGCCTCATCGGGGCACCTCGCCACGACGCAGAACGGCACGCTCGAGTCGAGCGAAGCAAGCCGAACGAGATCGACGTGGTGCGCGGCGACTGGAGACGCGGCTACGCAGCGGCGTGCCTCGTCACGGCGTGGTGCGCACCTTCTGGTTTTGTTTGATGAAATCGGATTTGCGTGCGCGGGCGCAGCGCGGACTGTTCGAACGCTAGAGTGCTTCGCCCCTGCCGCGTGCCGTGGTAAAGGGCCGGGCGAAATGAACACGATTCACGACTTCGTCACGTTCGCGGATAGCACGCTCGCCCAAGCCTGGACCGGCAAGAAGGTCCCCATGTCGGACGTCTACGAGGCGTACATCGAGGGCAAGCTCGACATCCCGAGCGAAAAGTGGAACGCGTTCTTCGATTCGCGCAACGAGACGATGTCGTTCCGCATCACCGACTCCCACTTGAAGTGGGCGGTGACGAACTTCATCCCCGAAGTCTTCATCCACTCGAAGGCGCAGGACAAGCGCGTCGTCGGCGACAACTACAACCGCGGAAACGACTTCTACGGTTGGTTCCTCGGCGAGTCGATGGTCTACACGTCGGCCTGGTTCCCGACGCCCGAGACCCCGCTCGAGCAGGCGCAGTACGCGAAGATCGACCACTGCTGCGACAAGCTCATGCTGAAGCCCGGCGAGACGCTCCTCGACATCGGGTGCGGCTGGGGGACGTTCGTCGCTCGCGCCGCGAAGGAGCGCGGGGTCGACGCGCTCGGCGTCTGCCTCGCCGAGGAGCAGGTCGCGTTCGGTAAGGAGCGCATCAAGGCCTACGGCGTCGAGGGCAAGGCGCGCGTCGACGTGCGGGACTACCGCAACGTGACGGGCAAGTTCGACAAGATCGTCTCGCTCGAGATGGTCGAGCACGTCGGCCTCAAGAACCTCGACGCCTACTTCTCGAAGGTGCACGAGCTCCTCGCGGACGACGGCCTTTTCGTCTTGCAGTGGACGGGCATCCGGAACCTGTACAACCCGCAGAACCCGATCTCGGCGCTCACGATGGCGCCCGAGGATCTGATCTGGGGGCTCTTCATGAACCGCTACATCTTCCCCGGCGCCGACGCGAGCTTGCCGCTCTCCTCCATGCTCCGCGCCGCGGAGAAGGCGGGCTTCGAGATCGCGGACGTCGAGAACATGAGCCCGCACTACGTGCGCACGCTCCGCGCCTGGCGAGACATCTGGAGCTCGAACGAGGAAGCGATCGTGAAGAAGTACGGAGAGCGCATGTACCGCCTCTGGTACTTCTTCCTCCACTGGTCGGCGATCATCGGCGAGCAGGGCTCGGCGTTCACGTACAACGTGACGATGCACAAGAACCACAACACGCTGAAGCGCGCAGCCCTGAAGATCCCGCGCTCCTGATTCGTCAGGCATCGACCGAGGCCCGGCCCGCGCGAGCAGGTCGGGCCTTCGTGTCTGTGGCGGTCACGCTTCGAGGCGCGAGCGCTCGGCTGCTTCGCTTGGCGCGCCTACTTCGAGGGGGAAGTCGATCGAAGGAGCGGGAGGTGGCGGCGCGCGT
>JAHBWH010000342.1 GCA_019637115.1 Myxococcales bacterium
CTTCCTGCTGACGGGCAAGCACTGGCCCTGGGCCTTCGAGGTCGAGCTCGTCCGCCGCTGACTCGCCGATGGGTCAGCACGCTTCACGCCGCCGGGGTTCAAGCGCTGCCAGAATGCGGCGCGAGGGGCGCGCGAATGAGGGTCAGTGTGCCGTGCAGGCACGACTCGGAGGTACACCGTGGCTTCGAGGCACACGTCGGCGCGTGCTCGGAGGGTCAGGAGACCACGGCGTCCGGCGTCTCGGTCTCGACCGAGGTCGGTCGGTCGTCGGGGACGCGCAGGAGCACGACCAGCGCGGGCAGCCAGACGAGGTTCACGAGCGTCGAGATCGCCATCGCGAGCAGCGCGAGCCAGCCGATGCTCTCGAGGCCGGGGTGGCTCGCGAGCACGAGGCAGCCGAACGCCGTGAGCGTCGTCAGCGTGCTGAAGAGCACCGCGCGGAAGGTCGCGCGCGCGCGCTCGCCGCGCCCGTCGCCGAGGTGCCAGGCGACGTAGATCGCGCCGTCGATCGCGATCCCGAAGCCGACGGGCACGACCAAGAGGTTGAACATGTTGAGCTCGATCCCGGCGAGCACCATCGCGCCCCCAGTGCACGCCGTGCTCACGAGCAAGGGCGCGAGCACGAGGATCGCGCGCCGCATCGACCGCGCGAGGAACGCGAGCGCGAAGAGCACCCCGAGGGCGGCGATCGCGAGCATCCGGGGCCCGTCGCGCTCGAGCGTCGGGATCACCTCGCCGAGCACGGCGTGGGTCGAGCTGAACGCGACGTGGGGGTGCGCCTCTCGCCAGCGGTTCATCGCCTCCGTGAGCTCGGCCATCGCCAGCGAGTCGGCGCCGTCCATGTCGACGAAGAGCACGGCCAGTCGGCCGAAGGTGCCGTCGCGCTCGATGAACTGCTCCCGCAGCCACGACGGCAAGCCCTCGAGGGTGACGGCCGTGGTGCCCTCCGCGAGCGTGTGCAGCGAGCGCAGCGCGGCAGGCGGCTCGTCGGCGCGCGCCAGCAGGTCGCCCGCGATCTCCGCTAGGCGCTCGACCTGAGCGAGGCGCGCGGCCGCGTCACGTGGGAAGAACGTCTCGGGCTCGAGGAGCAGGGCCTCCTCGAGCGGGACGGTCTCTTCGTCGCGCGCGCGCAGGTCGGCGACCGCGACCCGCAGCGCGTCCGGGTCCTCCGCGAGGAGGACGACGTTCTCGGCGGGAAGGGAGCGCGCGGCGCCGCGGAACGCCGCGTCCGCGTCGACGTCGTGGCGCACGTCGGGCGACTCGAGGCTGGCCGTGCCGGTCTCGAGGGTCACGCCCGGCCCGACGAGGCCCAGCCCGAGCGCGCCGAGGCCCGCCGCCAGCGTCAACCCGAGGGAGACGACGGTCCGCGCCGTGGCCTCGCGGTAGCGCAGCGGACGGAGCTTCGGGATGACCCGCAGCAGCGTCTCGCGCCGACTCGCGACGTAGTGGGTCGCGGCGACCAGCGAGGGGAAGAGCAGCGCGAACGCGAGGAGCGTCAGCGAGATGCCGAGGGCGGCGATCGGGCCGAGCTCGGAGAGCCCACGGAAGCGCGCGGCCGAGAGCGCGAGGAAACCGCAGAGGGTCGTCAGACCCGCCGCGAGCATCGCGGGCGCGAGCTCGCGCGCGGTGCGCTCGAGCGCCTCGGGGACCGACGCGCGCTCGGCGCGCACGCGGCCGTAGAAGGTCAGCAGGTGCACGCCGAAGTCCACGCCGATGCCCGCGAGGATGGCGAGCACGAACGCGCTGATGAGGTTCAGCGTGGGGTGGGACGCGCCGACGAGGCCGAGCGTCCAGAGGATGCCGACCCCGCAAGGCACCAGCAGGAAGGGCACCGCACGGATCGCGCGGAACTGCACGACGAGCACGAGCACGAGCAGCAGCAGGCCCACGACCGAGGTGCGCAGGAGATCGCCCTCGACGCCGCGCTTGACGAGGGCGGTGTTGCGGTAGACGCCGTCGACGAGCATCCGCAGACCGGCGGCGGGCGCTGTGACGTCGGCCTCGAGCTCGGCGAAGAGCGCCTCGGCGCGGGCCACGATCTCGGTCGCGTGGTCGAGCTCGCGCGGATCGCCGTCGAGCACGGCGATGACGCCGCAGACGCGCCCGTCGTCCGAGCAGAGGGTCCCCGCCCGAGCGTCCTCCGCGGTGTCTTGGGAGTCGGTGTCTTGGGAGTCGGTGCCGACGAAGCCCTCGCCGAAGAGGCGCGAGAGCGCTTGGGCCTCGGGCAAGGTCGACCAACGCTCGCGCAGCGCCTCCTCGGTCGGCACCTCGGGCCGTGACTCGAAGTTCACGCAGCCCGGGGTCCGTTCACACCGCTCCCACTCGAGGCGGTCCTCGAGGTCGTCGGCGAGCGAACGCAGCTCCGACTCTGGGAGGAAGAGCAGACGGCGCTCGACGAGGTAGCTCGGGTCGCGCTCGGCGAACGCGACGCGGGCCTCGGGCCACGCGGCGACGCGCTCGGCGAGGGTCGCCGCGAGCGCGCGGTTCAGCGCGGCGTCCTCGCTCGTGACGATGAGCCGGAGCGGCGTGGTCCCCGCCACCCGCGCCCGGAGGAGGTCCATGTCCTCGAGCGTCGGGGAGTCCTCGGGCAGCAGCGCCTCGAGGCTCGCGTCGACCTCGACCTGGCGTGCGCCGAACGAGGCGAGGACGGTGAGGACGAGCCCTATCGCGAGCGGGACCAGGGGCCGGTCGGTCGCGAAGCGGACGTAGGCGAGCCAGAGTTTCATGAGGAGGAGGCCGGGCGGAGGGCCACCGCGGGTCGGGAGCCTACGGCATCGAGCCCGAGGGGAGGATTAATCGGCGATTAAAGCGGAGGAGGCGAGCGGCGGGGACCCTGGGAGCAGAGCTGGGGGGCAGGTCTGGGAGGGTCTGGTCCGAGCGCTCTTCGTGGTCTCGAGGCGCGCGCTGCGCGTCCTCGCGTCGCGGTGGGAAAGCAGTTTTCGGGCCAAGCCGAGACGCGCTCGACGCGAGGCCCCTTCAGACCATGGCCGCCGAGGCGATCCCGGGGTTGGCGCGGACGAAGTCGAAGAGCCGACCGAGGTAGGAGTCGAAGCGCGGACAGCGAACGCCGTCCTCTTCGAGATCCGCCTCGGCCCAGGTCGTGTCGTAGTGGGTCGGGTGGGCGAAGTAGTCGACGACGTGCGACGGGAACTCGAAGACCTTCTGCACGCCGGGCACGCGGTCGATCGCGCCCTTCGCGAGCGAGAGCGGGAGGGGGATGCGGACGAGCGGCTTGCCGAGCTCCCGCTCCATCGCGTCGATGATCTCGACCACGGTCAGCGGCTCGGGATCGGCGAGCTGATAGGTGCGCCCGACGTTGTCGGTGCGCGCGGAGAGCTTCGTGATCCCCTCGACCACGAAGTCGCGGGGCACGACGTTGAAGCGGACCGCGCTGGGGTCGCCGACGAGCGGGATGATTGGGCGCGGGAGCGGCTGCTTGAGCAGGA
>JAHBWH010000343.1 GCA_019637115.1 Myxococcales bacterium
ACGCTGAAATCATTCACGAATCAGGGCGTCAAAACGGCCGCTGGCGGCGGATTGGCGGCGGAGGGGGTGGCGGACGCCAGGTGGGGAACCCGAGAGACGTCCCCGAACTGGGGGCTCATCACACGCCCGTCCGTGATTGGGCCGGAGGGGTCTTCGAGTGATGAGGGTGACCGCGATCAGCGGCCCAAACGCGCGAGCGCTCGCCTCGCCTCCTCGGCCTCCGCCTGGTTGATGAGGGTGACCGCGATCAGCGGCCCAAACGCGCGAGCGCTCGCCTCGCCTCCTCGGCCTCCGCCTGGTCGCCCGCATCAGCGACCTCGCGGTACAGGCGCTCGGCAGTGGGCAGGTCGCCCACCGCCTCGGCCCGGACGGCCTGCTCGAGCAGGAATGCTGAAGATGGAGCGGCTACGCTGGTGGGCGCCGAGTGGTTCGCCGCGCCGCCGTGGAAGACTCCCCGCGCGACCCAGCCCGCCCCGAGCGAGAGGAGCAGGCCAGCCGCCACCGCGAAGCCGCGCAAGATCGCGAGGCGGCGGCGAGGCGGCTGCGCGGACCAGATCTCGGTCACCGCCGTGATCCCCGTCTGCTCGCGACGCCGCTTGCGTGGAGGCGTCGCGTCGAGCGGAGGGTGCGCGAGTGAGGGCGCCGTGATCTCGGACGACGCGGTGGACGTGAAGTCGTCGACCGCGAGCGCTCCGCGATGGTCCGCGAGGACCCGCTCGACGATGGTGTCGGTCATCGCATCATAGCGGGTGGTGGCGGCCTCCTCCTCGTAGAGCTCGGCCTCGTGCGCCGCGAGCGCGCACGCCACGTCTACGTCGGCGTCCCCCTCGTCGTGCACGCGGACGTCGTCGAAGAGCCCCATCAGGCTCAGCTCGAGCGCGATCTCGGGCTGGCTCCGGCAGACCATCTCGAGCCGACGCAGGCCGCTGTCGTCGAGCGTCCCTTGCCGCGCTTCGTCTACCAAGCGGAACGTATCCGTCATGATCTCCCCCAACCTTCCCCACCGACGCGCCAGACGCCATCCATCGTTTCCCCCGAACGATCGCTCGAACCGATCGTCATGACCAACCCTCGAGTAGCTCTCGCGCCTCCGGGTCCGACTCGATGCGGCGCCGCAGAGCCTGGCGAGCCAACCGGATGCGGCTGCGCACGGTGTTCGCCGGCGCGTCGGTCGCGAGCGCGACCTCTTCGAGGCTCATCCCGAGGCAGATGCGCATCGCCATCGTCTCGGCCTGGACCGAGGGGAGCTCGTCGAGGAGCGTACGCAGCACGTTCCGCCGCGGCTCCGCGAAGGGGTCGAGCTCGTCGCCGCTCGCGACGAGCTCGGGGGCCTCGACGAGGTCCACGCGGTCGTGGCGTCGTCGCTGACGTCGGCGGGCGAGCAAGCTGACGCGGACGGTGATTCGGTAAGCGTAGTGCAGGACGCTACTACGGCCCTCGAACGAGGGGAGCGCGCGGATGAACGCGAGCAACGCCTCCTGCAGCACGTCGTCGACGTCGGCATGCTCACCACCATAGATGGCGCGAACCGCGCCTCGAAGCCGCGGGGCAAGCGCACGCAAGAGCTTCCCGAGCGCCACGCGATCGCCGCGCTGGGAGAGCTCTACGAGGCCTGCGAGCGAGTCCTTGCCAGGCTCGTGAGCGCGCTGCGCGCGGGCAGCGCGGCTGCGGTAGTGCTCGCGAAAGCGTATGAGGCCCGAGTCGCTCCGGGTCATCGGCGGTCCTCGTGATTGTGACGAGATGGCGTGCGGTGGGCCAGCGCGTAGATGCGCCAGATCGCGCTCTTGCGCCCGCTCGATCTCGTGCGCGCCCAGCGTTGCGTACGCTCGCGCTGCACCACCGCGTGCGAAGCGCGTTCTTCATCGACGACGGGCGACGGACGCGGCGGAGCCGCCGACCGATGTCCAGCCGGCGGCTCCGCCCCAGGGGAATGGGCGTCCGCGCTCATCGCGCGTAGTAGGTGACGTCGAGCGTGTAGGTGGAGGCGCGGAAGCCGTTCACCGCCACGAAGGCCTCGCGGACGCCAGAGGGCACCGTCAGCTCGCAGACCTCGTTGCTGTCGCCGGCGAAGGGACGGCAGTCGAAGGCGCTCGCGGTCGGGCGGTTGCCCCAGCGGACGTAGAGGTCGGCGTCGCCGGTGCCGCGGAGGCTGGCGCGGAAGGGGCTGCCCGGCGTGACGGGGATGCGGTCGTAGAACTGCGCGCGGCCCTGCGGGAGCGACTGCGAGTCGGTGAAGCGCTGCGCGACCGGCGCGCCAGGCGCCGGGGTCGTGTCGGGGGTGCTGCTGTCGGGGGTGCTGCTGTCGGGGCGGCTGTCCGGGTGCGGGCCGCCGCTGACGCCGAGGAAGCTGAGGTAGACGTCGGAGCGGGCGTTGACGCCGTACTGCTCGCAGTTTCGGTCGCCGTACGAGGTCACGCCGGCGATGAGATACTCACCCGAAGACGTGCGGTAGAGCGCGGGGCCGCCCGAGTCGCCGTTGCAGGTGTTGCGGCCACCGCCGCCGTAGCGGAACTGGCTGGACATCACCTGGTTGATCGGCATGACGACCGCGCGCTTGACGCCGCCGCCCGTGCGCGCGCGCCCGTCGTCGTTGCCGTAACCGACGTGCAGAAGGTCGCGCCCGACCCAGGAGTTGTCCATCGAGTTGGCGGGGAGCAGTCCTATCGGTGAGACACCGGGCGGCGCCGACTCGAGGTCGACGTACGCGATGTCGTTGATCAGGCGATTGCGGTCGTAGCTCGGGTGCATCACCCCACGGACGACCCGCGTGCTCGTCTGAATCTGCCGGTTCGACGGGCCGGTGATGAAGCTCATCGAGCCGATGCGCGCGTTCTCGAGGCAGTGCGCGGCCGTGAGGACCCGCGTCGGGGTGATCAGCGTGCCCGTGCAGAAGGTGGACGTCCCGTACGCGAGCGCACCGACGCCGGGCAGGCCCGAGAAGGCGCTGCCGCCGACGATGGCTTCTTCCTTGCCCTCGACGTCGGCCGGCGTCGGCTCCTCGCCGAGCGCGCCCCCGCTCAAGAGGCCGGGTTCGTCGAGGCCCGCGCAGGCGGAGGAGCCGCAAAGGGCCGCGATGATGAAGATGTACGTCCGTCGATTCATGATTCCTCCACGACCACCGACCCGACCTGCGGGACGCAAGAAGCCCTCCTCACGCCCCCATCCACGGGAGTGAGTGATGCTCACTGGGCCGCGCCGCCAAACTCACGCGGGGCCGATGTGTCGCCCCCCTAGTGCGCAAGCCGCGTACAAACCGATCACCACGATAGTGCGTTATCTCACAAACAAGGCAACCCGATTCGGGCTGGCGGCCTCGGGGCGGCCAGGGCAACGGCTGCGGAGGTCCCAACGCGAAGACGCCCGGGGCCAAAGGCCTCGGGCGTCTTCACGAGCCAGAGCATCCGTTCGGATGCTC
>JAHBWH010000344.1 GCA_019637115.1 Myxococcales bacterium
GGGGGAGGGGGGCCGGGGGGGGGGGGGGGAAGGGGGGGGGGGGGGGGGGCGGGGGCAGGGGCAAGGGCAGGGGACTTTTTTCACAACATGATCGTCGCGAGGTCCATCATCGGCGTCGGCGCTGGCTCTGCGACCATCGCTGGCGGGTCGGGCTCGCGCGGGGGCGGCGTCGGCTCTACGCGCACCGGCTCCATCGTCACGGGCGCGGGCTCCATCGTCGTCGCCTCCGCCACCGTCATCACGGTCGGGCTCGGGTCGCGCATCGCGCTCGGTCGACGATCGTCGGTGCCGCGCCCTCGATCGAGGCGGAGCACGACCTCCTGCTCGTAACGGAGCACGAGATCCTGCACGAGCGAGCGGTAGCCGTCCTTGCGCGCCTCGAGCCGACGCGCCTCGGTGGCTTGCGGGAGGCGGCCGCGAAAGGGGTTCGGGATGCGATCCCCGTCCAGGTAGAGCTCCGCGTCGGCCGGCTCGGTGGTGATGACGATCGCGACGGTCTCGGTCGCGGTCGGTGGCGCGACCTCGGTGGGGGTCTCTGGGGGCGCGGGGCGCTCCTCGGTCGGTTGGGGCGTGCCGACCGGCGTCACGGGCGTGGTCGGTGGCGTCGACACGTCGGCCGACGCTGGCGTCGGCTCGCCCCGGAGGGCGAAGAACGCGCCCGCGCCGCCGACCACGAGCAACCCGACGACGAGCCCCGCGATGAGCGGGGCCTTCGAGCGCTCGGGCAGACGGACGCCGCTGTCGTCGTAGCGAGCCGCGCCCGCCGCGACCAGTGGCCCCGTCGCAGCCGACATCGGACCCGTCGCCGCGGCGGCGGGGACGGGCACCGGCGTGCTCGCCGCGGTCGCGGGCGGCGCGTTCCCCGTCAGCATCGAGGGAGGGCGGTTCGCCGTGCTCGGCGCGTCGGAGAGCACGATCGGGCCCTCGTCGACCGCGCCGAAGGGCGCAAGGGCGGCCTTCACAGCGGCGCAGTCCGGGAAGCGCTCTTCGGGATGCTTCGCGAGCATCTTCGCCACGACGTGCTCGAGCTCGGCGGGCAGGTCCGGCCGGTACATGCGGAGCGGCGGGGGCGGCTCGGTGCAGATCTTCAAGACGAGCATCGGATACGACTCGTCGTCGAAGGGGTATTGGCCGGTGAGCGCCTGGAAGATCATCACGCCGAGCGAGTAGAGGTCCGCGCGATGGTCGACGTCCTTGCGGCCCTGCGCCTGCTCGGGCGCCATGTAATAGGGGGTGCCGAGCGTGGTGCCCGTCTGGGTCATGCCCTTCCCGGGTCCGCCCGCGTCGCGCACCTTCGAGATGCCGAAGTCGAGCACCTTCACGAAGTCGGGGTCGCTACCACGCTCGATGAGGTAGACGTTCTCGGGCTTGAGGTCGCGGTGGACGATGCCCTTGGCGTGCGCTGCGGTCAGCGCGTCGCAGATCTGGCCGAGGATCTTCACGACCTTGCGCAAGGGCTGGGGCCCCTGCTCGTCGATGTCCTTCGACCAGTCGCGCCCCTCGAGGTACTCGAGGACCATGAAGACCGTTCCGTCCGGGAACCGGCCCATGTCCGTGACCTCGATGATGTTCTGATGGCCGATGCTGGTCGCGGCGAGCGCCTCGCGGTGGAAGCGCGCGACGATTTCGGGGTTCGTGGCGAACTGCCCGTGCAGGCATTTGATCGCGACGCGCTTCTTGATGAGGACGTGCTCGCCCTCGTAGACGGCCCCCATCCCACCTTCGCCGAGCAGCCGGATGATGCGGTACCGGTCCTGCAGCACCATCCCAATCTTCGGGTCGACGCCGGACGGTTGAAATAGACCCTCGGTCATTGGCGGGATGACTGTACCAAAGGACCCCTCCGGCGACACGTCCCTTGGCAGGAACCAAGAGAAACCAGAAGGAACCGGGACGAAGGGAGACACGAACCGCGCCCGGTCGCCCCCCTCCCACTCCGCCTACCCACTTGACCAGTCCGAGCGTGTGCGCCGAACGCTCGAGCCGGCGTGGTAACGTATCGTGGTGAGCGTCGCGCTGCCCTCGACCCCGATGACGTACGCCGAGTACCTCGCCTTCGAGGCGACGAGCGATACGAAGCACGAGTACGTCAACGGCCAGGTCTACGCGATGGCTGGTGGCTCGCCCGAGCACAGCCGGCTCGCGGCGCGACTGGCCCGGCTCGTGGGGAACGCTCTCGAGGGGCGCCCGTGTGACGTCTTCTCCTCCGACGGTCGCGTGCGCGTCGAAGCGACGGGCAGGTCCACCTACCCCGACTTGACCGTCGTCTGCGGTGAGCTGCGCCGCGCGAAGGACGATCCCGACGCGATCACCAACCCGATCCTGCTCGTCGAGATCCTCTCGGAGTCGACCGAGGCGAGCGACCGCGGCGAGAAGTGGGCTCATTATCAGCGGCTCGCGTCCCTCCGAGAGTACGTGCTCGTCTCGCAGGATCGACGAAACGTCGAGGTCTTCCGCCGGTCGAGCGGCACCGCGTGGTCCTATGAGGCCTTCGATGGCCCCGAGGTGACCCTGCGCTCGATCAGCGCGACGCTCTCGCTCGACGCGCTCTATCACGATCCCCTCACGGGCCCCTGAATCCGTGCGCCGGCTGCTCCTCACGAGCTCGCTCCTCGCCCTCGCCCTCGGGCTGAGCTTCGGCTTCGCGCTCGTCACGGACCGCGCGACGGCCGAGCGCGACGTCTACGGCATGCCGCGCGCCCTCGACGCGGAGGGGAGCCGTCTCGCGCTCGCCTCGCTCGAAGAGGGTCAGGCGCTCGTGCTCGAGGTCTGCGCCGAGGACGGCTTCGCGTCGGGGTGGGTCGACGCCGCGCGCTTCGAGGTCTACTTCGTGGACCCTGGCGCGGGCGACGATCTCGTGACGCGCGTGCCCTTCGACGAGGCGCTCGCCGGCCGCGTGCTCCGAGATCCCGACGGGACCGGGTGCGTCGTGGTCGCGTCCGCGAACGCGCTCGGGGTGACGGGGGAGTACGCGCTCGATCTGCGGTGGGCGGACGCGCCGCCATCGGGCGACATCCTGGTCCGCGGGCGCGCGCTCGCGTGGTCGCCGCTCGCCCCGCTCGACCGGACGAGCGTGTGGCTCGTGTTGCTCGGCGCGGTGCTGCTGGTGGTCGGCCTGTCGTGGCCAGCGCCGCGCCGGGTGGGACCCGCGTGGGCGGGGCTGGGAGACTCGGACTCGGGCTCGGGTTCGGGTTCGGACTTGGGTTCGGACTCGGGTTTGGACTCGGGTTTGGGCTCGGGTTTGGACTCGGGTTTGGGCTCGGGTTTGGACTCGGGTTTGGACTCGGGTTTGGACTCGGGTTTGGACTCGGGTTTGGACTCGGGTTCGGGCTCGGACGCTCCGCGCGGGCACGCGCACGCGCACGCGCAC
>JAHBWH010000345.1 GCA_019637115.1 Myxococcales bacterium
TCGCCGCCGCGCGGACCTGCGCGGCGTCCCGGGTGGGGGCGAGCAGCCGCTCCGGCGTCGGCCCCGCCGCGATCAGCGCCACGCGATCCCGCGCGCCCATCGACGACGCGATCCCGCGTACGCGCGCGATCGCGTCCGAGAGCGGGCCGCGCTGCGCGTCGCCCATCGAGGGGGAGACGTCGACGACGACGTAGAGCGTCTCGCCCGCGCCTTCGCCGAGCGGCCTCGCGCTCGCGAGCGCGAGCGCCGCGAGCGCGCCGAGGCACGCGGCGAGCGCGAGCCAGCGCCGCAGGTTGCGCAGGCGCCGGCTGCGGTGGCGCGCGACGGAGAGCATGCGCCATCGAAGGGTGGACGGAACGACGAGCGTCGGATGGCGTCGCTTCACCAAGAACGCGACGACCACGGGCAAGGCGAGGCCGAGGAGCGCGAGGAAGAGCGGCGCCTCGAAGCTCACGCGACCCTCCTGCACACGCCGCCGCACACATGCTCGCCGATGACGAGCACGGGCACGGCGACCCCGAGGAGCGCGAGGAAGAGCGGCGCCTCGAAGCTCACGCGACCCTCCCGAGCCCGCCGCCGCGCACGTGCCCGCCGCCGACGACGCCGCGCTCGAGCGCGCGCAGGAGCACGTCGTCGAAGGACTCGTCCGTCGAGAGCCGCAGCACCCCGACCCCGAGCGCCTCGGCCTCCGCGTCGACCTCGGCTCGATGCGTCGAGAGGCACGCGCGGTACGCGGCGAGCGCGCCCTCCGCGGGGAGCTCGACGACCTCGCCCGTCTCCGCGTCCTCGAGCTCGAAGCCGGCGAGGTCGGGGGGATCGAGCTCGAAGGGCGTGAGCACCTCGACGACGAGCACCTCGTGCCCGCGCAATCGGCACGCCCGCGCGCCCGCGAGCGCGCCGTCGGGATCGAGCAGGTCGCTGAAGATCACGCAGAGGCCGCGGCCGCCGAGCGACGCGCTCGCCACCTCGGCCGAGCGCGCGAGCGCGGTGCCGGATGACGCCTCGAGCGGGTCGAGGGCCGCGCAGAGCTCGAGCAGCCCGCGCCGCCCGCCGCTCGCGCGCGTGAGCACCTCCGCCCGCTCCGCGGTCGCCACCGAGGTCACGCGGTCTTCGCCCCCGAGGCCGATCGCGGCGAAGCCCGCCGCGAGACGGCTCGCCTGGCGGAGCTTGGTCGGCACGCCGAAGCCCATCGAGGCGCTCGTGTCGAGCACGAGCGCGAGTCGGAGCGGCGACTCCTCGGCCACCACTCGCACGACGAGGCGCTCGAAGCGCGCGTAGGCCTTCCAGTCGATGCGGCGCGCGTCGTCGCCGGGGACGTAGGCGCGCGCGTCGATGGCCTCGACGCCGCTGCCCGCCCGGCGGGCGCGGCGCCGACCGCGACGGCGCGCCTCCGCGAAGCGGCGCGAGACGATCTGGAGCCGGTCGAGCCGGGAGAGGAACGAAGGCGCGAGCAACGACTCCCGCTTGCCGACGACACGAGGCGCGCGAGCTTCCGTCGAAGCCGTCCGCGCGGGCGGCGTGCCCGACGCGCGCCCGACGTCCTCCGCGCGCTCCTCCGCGCGACCTCCGATTCGCCACCAGCTCATCGCTCGCCTCCCGACGTCCGCGCCGTGCCTTCCGCCTCGCGCCCCCCGATTCGCCACCTGCTCATCGCTGGCCTCCCGACGTCCGCGCCGTGCCTTCCGCCTCGCGCCCCCCGAAGCACCACGGGCTCATCGCGCGCCTCCCGCCTCGCCGACCGGCGCCGCGCGCACGAGCTCGCGCACCACGTCGACGGCGCGGCGACCGCGGGCCTCGGCCTCGAAGCCGAGCGCCAGCCGGTGCGGCAGCACGCTCTCCGCCACGGCCGCCACGTCGTCGGTCGCGACGGCCGGACGCTCGGCGAGCATCGCGCGCACACGCCCGCACGCCATGAGGGCCTGCACCGCGCGGGGGCCCGCGCCGAGCCGCACCTCCGGCACGGCGTGCGTGGCGAGCACGAGCTGGGCGGCGAAGCGCTCGACGTGCGGCGCCGCAGGGATCGCGCGCGCGGTGGCCTGCACGACGAGCAGCTCCTCGGGGCTCGTCACGACGTCGGGTCGCGCGGGCTCCTCGGCGCGCGCGCCGATGCGCGCGAGCGTCTCGAGATCGGGCATCGAGAGCTCGAGCTTCATCAGGAAGCGATCGAGCTGCGCCTCGGGCAGCGGGAAGACGCCCTCCATCTCGATCGGGTTCTCGGTCGCGAGCACGAAGAAGGGCTGGGGAAGCCGGCGCGTCTCGCCCTCGACCGTGACCTGCCGCTCGGCCATCGCCTCGAGCAGCGCCGACTGCGTCTTGGGCGTCGCGCGGTTGATCTCGTCCGCGAGCACCAGGCCCGCGAAGATCGGGCCCGGTCGGAAGCGGAAGTCCTTGCCTCCGTCGGTCGAGACGACGAGCGAGGTGCCGAGGACGTCGCTGGGCATGACGTCCGGCGTGAACTGGATGCGCGAGAAGCTGCCGCCGACGAGCGCCGAGAGGGTGCGGACGATCTGCGTCTTGCCGAGCCCGGGAGCGCCCTCGAGCAGGACGTGCCCGCCGGCGAGGAGCGCCGTGACCACGTGCTCGAGGACGAGGTCCTGGCCGAAGATCACCTCGCGCAGGCCCGCCAGGAGACGGGCGCCGACGTCGCGCCCCTGCGCGAGACGACGCTCGGCCTCCTCGGTGGTCAGCACGGCGCGCGGGCCGCTCTCCTCGTCGTCACGGACCTTCGGCGCGTTCGTCATCATCGGCTCTCTCCTTCGGCTGGCTCGCGCGTGGCGCGGCCTTCGGTGGCGCGGTCGTCGGTGGCGCGGTCGTCGGTGGCGCGGTCTTCGGTGGCGCGGTCGTCGGTGACGCCGGCGGGCGTCGCCTCGGCCCCTGGGCGGATCGCCTCGAAGTAGCGACGGATGGTCTCGCGGCGCGCGGCGGGGATGCGTGGGCTGGCGAGGGCCTCTTCGGCGACCGCGCCGTAGCTCGGGTAGAGCTCGGCGTAGGTCTGCTGCGCCTCGGCGTTGCGCCCGAGCCCCTCGAGCACCTGCACCGCTTGCTCCCCCTCGCGCACGACCGAGCGCGCGTGCACGTCGCCGGTCGGCTCGAGGCCTCCGCGCGCGGGCCGCCCGTTCGCGCCCCCGGGGCCCCCGCCGCGTCCTGGCGACGCCCCTGACGGGCCCTCGGCGAGGCCCAACGCCGCGAGGCGCGCGGCGAGCGCCGACGAGAGACCGCCGGAGTCGCCAGGGCCGTCTCCAGCACCCAGGCCGTCTCCAACACTCGGCCCGCTTCCGTCGCCGGGCGCGCCGTTCAGCGCGGCCAGCGCATCGTCGCCGCCCGCCTCGCCCGCGCCCGCCTCGCCCTGCATCAGGCGCTCCACGCGCC
>JAHBWH010000346.1 GCA_019637115.1 Myxococcales bacterium
TTCCGAAAACGGAGGTCGGCCGCGCGCTTCGCGCGGTCGGCCTCGAGGTGACCGCTTCGCTCTACCGCTTCGTGGTGTGGGGCCGTCCCTCCCGCGCCGCATTTCGGCTGCGTTTCAACTCCCGCGATGGGGTGAACGCGTACGTGGACACCAGGTCCACCAGCGCCGAAGACCGGGCTTCCAAACTGACAGCACGAGGAGCGGTTCGCGCGGTAGGGAAGGGTGGGTGTAGCTGAGGTCGGCGCGCGTTGCGATCAGGGGTCACGAGCATCGGTCGGCGTGCAACTGTGCGCCATCGTGATGAGCCAACGGTCGCAGCCATGCTCGTCGGTGCCGCGATGCCAATCGAGCGGGTGTGCGTCACAGACGCCCCAGTCGCCTCCGCACTCGCATCGGTCGGCCACGAAGCCGCCCGGCGGCGCGCAGTCGCAGGTCGGGGTCCGGGTGGGCGGACAACACCACCCGAGACCATCGGGCGATCGGGTGGCCTCTCGGATCCGCGCGCGCTGGGCGGCGAGCAAGTGGTCGGCGCCCGGGCAGGTGAGCGCAGGATCCCCAGCGTCGTCGCTCGCGTCGGCACTTGCGTCTTCGGGCTCCGAATCCCTCGTGCACGGCGCGAGCAGACCTGCGCCGATCAATGAGCAGACCAACCACGCCGAGAGGTTCATCGTCGTATGATCGTGGACGACGACCTGGTTGTCGAGCGGAGAATCCCAAAGCTCATTCGATGAAATCGGCCAGCGAGATCCGCGCCCTTGGCCGCGGATACCCGGAACGAACGTCGGGTTGGAGGCACTATAGTACCTCGACACAGGAGTCTTGACCGGTTGATCGCGGTCCTCGACCTCTCGGCCCCGCGCCTCCTCGAATAGGCTTCGGCCTGTCCTTCGTCGACGCGGAACCGACCTCGAGGCCGATCCTCCACGCTGAACCGGTCAAGACTCCTGTGTCGAGGTACTAGAGCGCCGAATCGTTCGAAGAGGCGCGGCGCTTCGGTCGCTCAATACGGTCCATTGAGCGGTGGTCCGCGGGACCACGCGAGAGACTCTCGCGTGGCACTGTGACGGCCTCGAGCCAGCGGACGCGCACCGGGGGCCCTACGTCGAGCACGGCGACGGCGACCCGCGCGGGATGATCGAGCGCGCGCGCCGCCTCGTCGAGGTCGGCTGCTTCGAGCGCCCGGATGAGCGTCGCGCCTCGATGTGGTCGGGCGAGGGCGGCCGCCCACCGGTCGAGGGGGTCGGCGTGCGCGGGGCGGGCGGGGCGACGCTCGAAGCGTCGCAGAGCCGGGCCGAGCTCGGGCGCGACGTCGAGCAGCGGCGTGAGCACGAAGTTGCGTCGGGTGAGCTCGGGGTGGGGGACGAGGAGCCGTCGCGTGCGCGTCGGCGCCTCGCTCCAGTCGAGGATGTCGAGGTCGAGCGTCCGAGCCCCCCAGCGGACATCCCGCGTGCGGCCGAGTTCCCTTTCGACCTGCTGCAGGCGGTCGAGCAGCCCCTCGGCGGTGCCCGCGAAGCGCACGCGAAAGACGGTGTTCACGAAGTCGGGCAGCGACAGGCCGGGCACGGGCAGGGCGGGCGTCGTCACCGGCCGCGCGACGCGCTCGACCCGGACGCCGAGCGCGTCGAGCCGGCGCCGCGCGAGCTCGAGCAGCGCGAGGCGGCTGCCGAGGTTGCTCCCGACGCCGACGAACGCGATCACGGTGGGCGCTCGGTCAACGCGGACAGGCGGTCAATGTGGACGCTGGTCAACGCGGACGGAGGCTCAACGAGCGCTCGAGAAGCCGGCCGAAGGTGTCGGGCTCGACCGCCGCCGGCGCCGAGACGACGCGGGCGACGGGCGCGCTCACCCGCGGGGCAGCCGTCGCGATGGACTCGGGGGCCATCGGCGCGCGCGCCGGCGGGGGAGGCGGCTCGGGGAGCGGCGGCTCGTCGGGCGCGTCGAGCGAGATCTCGGTGCCGACGACGGCGGCCGGCGGGAGCATCTCGGGGAACGAGGACTTCCGCGCTCGCGGAGGGGCCTCGGCGACAGCGGGGGCTGCGACCGGAGCGGGGGCCGCGATGGCGGCGGGCGCGGGCGCGACCGGCGCGGCGGCCACGGGCTCGTCCGCGGGCGGCGGGATGGTCGGCAGGTCCATCTCCTCGTCCGCGGCGTCGTCGATGAAGACGTCGTAATCGTCCTCGTCATGGGCAGCGGCGGGCGCAGGCGCGGGCTCGAACGCAGGCGGCTCGAACGCAGGCGCGGGCTCGAACGCAGGCGCGGGCTCGAACGCAGGCGCGGCCTGGAACGCAGGCGGCGGTGGGTCGGAGGGGAGCGGGATCTCTGCGCTCTCCACCGCGAGCTCGAGCGGCGTGCTGGGCAAGCGCTTGCGGGTGGCGCGCGCCCCCCCGCGATCCTCACGGTTGTGGCGGACGCGCTGGAGGAGCGCTTCGAGCTTCTCGATCTGGCCTGCGGCGTCCATCACCCCACCTCGCTCGCGCCGAGCCGGCTCAGCACCTCGGGCAGCTTCATCCCTCCGCGGGCCCACTCGCGTACGTCGCCGCGGATGCCTGGGTCGATGAGCAAGAAGCGTCGCTCCTCGACCGCCACGCAGCCGACCGGACGACTCGTGAGCGCGGTGAAGAAGCCATCCAGCATGGCCTCGAGCGCCTCTCCGGGGAGCGCGGGCGCGTCCGCGACCGTCACAACGAGCGCGCCGCCCCACCGCTCGAGCCCGAGCCGCCCCCACCCGAAGGTGCCGAGGAGGGCGGCGGCTTCGCCGAGCACCGCCTCGGGCGTGGCGTTCGTGACGTCGCCGACGAGCTCACGCGCCTGTGCGCCGAGGACCGATCCCAGCTCCTCGAGCACGCTCTGGGCGCCGCTCCGCGCCGCTGCGGAAACCAACGCCGCCGCGCTGCTGTCGTAGAGCACGAGCACGCGGTTTCCGCCGCGCGCGCGAACGGTGCCGCGTGCCACATCCAGCTCGTAGAACGAACCGGGGTCGAAGGAGGGAGCGCTCATGCGACCTCCGGTGTAGAGGTTTCTCGTCGATCGTGTCAATTCCGCGGTTCATGTCGTCCTCCTCCCACCTGACGCAGCGGCGTCCCTCGTCGCGCCAGGAGCCGCGGCCCCATCGCGCGCAGGTGGTGGCGCCCGGACAACCCACCAGCCGCGGAGACGGACACGGACCCGGACCCGGACCCGGACACGGACACGGACACGGACACGGACACGGACACGGACACGGACACGGACACGGACACGGACACGGACACGGACACGGACACGGACTC
>JAHBWH010000347.1 GCA_019637115.1 Myxococcales bacterium
CCCCGCGGGGCTTCATGCCCCGTGGGGGAGGGGCTGGCGACCTGGCGACAGCCCCTCATAGGAAGCTGAAAGGATGCTTGGCCGATTTCGCAAGCCGCCCTACCGGACGGCGCGCAGCGAGCGGAGCGAGCGAAGGCTCGTGGGAGGGGGCCCCACGGGGCTTCATGCCGCGTGGGGGAGGGGCTGGCGACCTGGCGACAGCCCCTCATAGAAAGCTGACCGCTCCGCCTCGCATGAATCGAATCCGCTTCGAGCTGCGCTCCGTGGGGGAGGGGCTCGAGCGCTGCGCCGAAGCGTCGAGCGCAGGACGTGGTAGGGTCCGCGGCCGGATGGGCCTCGACCTCGACTCCATGCTCCGACGGCTCGGCGACGTCGAGACGGTCGCCGTGCGCGGCCGGGTCCGATCGCTCGTCGGCCTCGGCGTGCGCGCCTCGATCCCCGGCATGCGCCTCGGCGAGGTCGCGGTGGTCGAGCGCCGCGGGCGTCAGCCGCTCCTGACCGAGGTGGTCGGTTTCCTCGACGACGAGGCGATGCTGATGCCGCTCGGCGACCCGGAGGGGATCGGCCCCGACGACGCGGTCCGCCCGCTCGGGGGGACGCTGAAGGTGCGGGTCTCGGACGCGATGCTCGGTCGCGTCCTCGGCGGGCTCGGCGAGCCCATCGACGGGGGCCCGCCCATCGAGGGCGCGCTCACGCCGGTGGTGCGAGCGCCGCCCAACCCGATGACGCGACCTCGCATCACGCGCCCGCTCGTGCTCGGGGTGCGCGCGCTCGACGGGCTGCTCACCGTGGGCGAGGGCCAGCGGGTTGGCCTCTTCGCCGGCAGCGGCGTGGGCAAGAGCACGCTGCTCGGGCAGATCGCGCGGCAGGCCGAGGCGGACGTCTTCGTCGTCTGCCTCATCGGTGAGCGCGGCCGCGAGGTGCGCGAGTTCCTCGACGACGCGCTCGGCGCCGACGGCCGCGCGCGAGGCGTGGTGGTCTGCGCCACGAGCGACACCCCCGCCCTCGTGCGCATGAAGAGCGCGCACGTCGCGACGACGATCGCCGAGCACTTCCGCGACGAGGGAAAGCGCGTACTCCTGATGATGGACAGCGTCACCCGCTTCGCGCGCGCCGGGCGCGAGGTCGGCCTCGCGGCGGGGGAGCCGCCGGCCCGCCGTGGCTATCCCCCCAGCGTCTTCGCGTCCCTCCCTGGCCTGCTCGAGCGCAGCGGGACGAGCGAGCGCGGGAGCATCACGGCGTTCTACACGGTGCTCGTCGAGGGCGGCGATCTGGACGAGCCGGTGTCGGACGAGGTGCGCGGCATCCTCGACGGGCACGTCGTGCTCGACCGCGAGCTCGGAGCGCGGCAGCGCTGGCCGGCGATCGACGTCCTGCGGTCGTTGTCGCGCGTCATGGATCAGGTCACCTCGCCGACGCACCGCGCGGACGCGGCGCGGCTGCGCGAGCTGCTCGCGACCTACGAGAGCAAGCGCGATCTGATCCTCCTCGGCGCCTACCAGCGCGGCAGCGACAAGCGCGTCGACGACGCCCTCGCGCGCATCGACGCGATCGAGGCGTTCCTGCGGCAGCCGCGGGACGAGCGCTCGGGGCTCGAGACGACGCTCGCGGCGCTCCACGCCGCGGTACGCTGAGGCCCGGTCCGAGGTCGACATGAGCAGGAGGAAACGCCGCAAGGGGACGACGCGAAAGGTGGGGGCGCCTCCGGGCACGCTCATCTACACCGGTGAGGCGCAGGGCCACGAGGTCGCGCTCGAGGTCTTCACGTACGGGCCCGAGGCGTGCGAGCGGCAGACGCTCACGCGCCTCGAGGGACCGCTCGCGCCGCCCCCGGGCCACGTCCGCTGGGTGAACGTCAACGGCGTGCACGACCTCCCGACGCTCGAGGCCCTCTCGGCGTCCCTCGGGCTGCACGCGCTGACGCTCGAGGACATCGCCAGCGTCCATCAGCGACCGAAATTCGAGGCCTACGACGACTATCGTTACGTCGTCATCCGAATGATCCGCCTGGTCGACGGTACAGGCGTGCCCACCCTCGACGACGAGCAGCTCTCGATCGTCATCGCGGGGGACACGGTGGTCACCCTCCAGGAGCGACCCGGGGACGTGCTCGACGCGCTCCGCGAGCGGCTCCTCCTCGGCAAGGGGCGCCTGCGCCGCATGGGGGCGGACTACCTGCTCTACGCGATCCTGGACCTCGTCGTCGATCACTACTTCACGGTGCTCGAGGCCTTCACGAGCCGCCTCGACGAGCTCGAGCCCGAGCTGATGCGCAGCCGCCAGACGACCATGCACCTCGAGCTCGTACACGGCATCCGTCAAGAGCTCGCGATCCTCCGGCGCGCGATCTGGCCGACCCGCGACATGCTCGGGTCGCTCCTCCGCTCGGACGACGACGCGATCTCCCCCGCCGTGCGGACCTACCTGCGTGACGCGCACGACCACGCGATGCAGGTGCTCGAGACCGTCGAGCTCCTCCGCGAGACCGCGGCGACGCTCCACGAGCGACACCTCGCGTTGGTCTCCGTCCGCATGAACGAGGTCATGCAGGTGCTCACGATCATCGCGACGATCTTCATCCCGCTCACGTTCATCGTCGGGGTCTACGGGATGAACTTCGAGCACATGCCCGAGCTGAAGTGGCGTTGGGGCTATGCAGGCGTCTGGGGCGGGATGGTCGCGTTGGCGCTCGGGATGCTCGTGTACTTCCGACGGCGCCGCTGGCTCTGAGGCCCCGTCCGGGGGGAGGGGCTGGCCAGGCGGCGCGGACGCGCCTACGCTATCCCTCATGCAGCAGCGACCGACCTCTCTCGTGGGCCTCCTCCGTCACGCCATCGCGCTCCGTTGGCGCGCGCTCTCTCCGATGGGACGCAAGGCCACCCTGGCGGTCGGCGCGATCGCGCTGGTCGGCGCGGTCAGCGCGTGGCGCGCGAGCAGCTGCTCGTGCTCGAGTGGCTGCCCCTACCAGCGCGCGGCCATCACGGGAGAGGCGCTCCCAGAGGCGCCGGCGCACTCCGAGACGGCGGCGCACGAAGACGGCCAGACCGGCTGCCGCTACTCCCGTTGACGTTCGCGCCGACCTCTCCCCTCGCCAGCATGTGACGAGCGGCTCGTGACCAGCCGACGCCCTCGGGGCCCCCGCGT
>JAHBWH010000348.1 GCA_019637115.1 Myxococcales bacterium
ATCTCCGCGCGTGGCGCGAGCGGGAGCTCCGAGCGCGTCGAGTCCTCGTCGCCATCGGCGGCGAGCCAACGGAGGCATGCCTCGGCGCACCCCGCGAGGTCGCCCGCCAGAGCGTGGAGACCTGCCAAGGTCGCGAGGATCCGAGAGCGCTCCCCCGCCGCGGTCTCGTCCAACGACGCGCGTCGGTCGAGCAGCGCGCGGAGCGCGACGTGGTCGCCCCGCAGGCGGTGGAGGCGCTCGAGCGCGAGGGCCGCGCTGCGGTCGCTCGGATCGGCGTCGAAGGCGCGCTCGTAGAGCTCGATCGCGCGGAGCCGGTCGTCGGGTTGGTCCCGGAGCATCGCGGCGAGCTTCCGCGCCGTGGCGGGAGAGGGGTCTCGCTCCAGATCCTCTTCCGCGAGCTGGAGGAGCCCACGCTTGATCTTCGCCTTCTCTTCCAGTCTCGCCAGCTCGTCGGCTGCGCGTGGGTGATCGGGCCGGGCGGCGCGGATCGTCCGCCACGCCGCCAGCGCGCGCTGCGCCGACCCGAGCCGCGTCTCGCAGAGCTCTGCGAGCTCTTCGAGCAGCGGCACGGCGTCGGGCAGGTGCCGCGGGGCGACGCGCTCGAGGCAGTCGGCGAGCGACGCGAGGTCCCGCGAGGTCTCGGCCTCGGCGCGCACGAGCGCGAGCGCCTCTGGGTCGAGCTCGAGCTCGAGCGAGCGCTCGAGCAGCTCCCGCGCCCACGAGCGCCCGCTGAGCAGCGCGCGGAACCCTTCGGCCGCTCGCCGCAGCCAGTACGCGCGCTCGGACGCCGACGCCTCGGGGCGGGCGCCGAGGCTCTCCGCCCAGACGGCGGCGGTCTCTGGCCAGCCAGCGGCGTGGGCGTCTTGGATCAGCGGCTCGGAGAGGACGTCGAGGTAGGGCTCGTCGCGGTAGGCGTCCGCGAGCGCGTCGAAGGCGAGGTCGGGGCGCTCGGATTGCTCGGCTGTCTCGGCGGCGAGGAGCCGGAGCAGGCGCCGCTCGTCGACGTCCTCGGCGGCGGCGGCGCGCTCGGTGAGGTAGGCGACCGCGGCCTCCGCGAGCCCGACGTCCACGAGGGACTCCGCGAACGCGCGGACGTCCTCGAGCTCCCCCCGGTCGGCGAGGCGCTCGAGCAGATAGGTCGCGCGCTCGGGGGCGGCCTCACGCAGCGCGAGGGCCGCCGCGCGGATCTCGGTCGGGCCCGAGCGCGCGGCGCCGAGCGCGAGCCGATCGCGGACGAGCCGCGCCCGGAGCGCGGGCGATGGACCGGCGGCGAGCCCCTCGTCGAGGATGCGCGCCGCCTCGTCGAGGTCCCCGTCGCGCCGCGCGAGGTCGGCTTCTTCCGAGAGGATCTCCGCCAGCTGGTCGGGCGGGGCGGCCGCGCGGGCAGCCCGAGCGTATGCGCGCGCGAGCTCGAGGCGCCCCGTGGCGGCGCAGAGCGCGGCGGCCTCGCGGGACGCCCGGGAGTCGGTCGGATCGGCGGCGGCGGCCTCCCGTTGCGCGCGGCACGCCTCCTCCAGCGCGCCGAAGCCGCGTTGCCAGAGGCGCGCGATCTCGGCCCAAGCCTCGGCGCGGCGAGGGCCGGGAGCCCCGGTCTGCTCGAGCTGGCGTACGCGCGCTTCGGCTGCCGCGAGCGGGTCCACGAGCGGCTCTCCGGCGGCGGGCCAGGCGCGGATGGGGCTGGCGAGCGGTCCGTCGTGCGAGAGGTCGCGGGCGAGGCCGGGGCTGAGCTCGAGGAGCGGTCCGCGGCTCGGCGGGAGCGAGGGCACGAGCGCGGTGCGGGGCGGCGGGAGGCTGCTGATTCGACGAGTCGGCGGCACCGGCTCGCCGGGGGCGACCAAGACCGCGAGGCCCGCGCGGACCAGCGCCGCGACGCGCGTCGCCGCCCCGGGCTGCCGGACGAGGAGCTTGGCGAGCGGCGCCCGGAGATCGGCACCATCGAGCTTGGCCCACGACTGGGCCTCGGCGGTCGCGGGGAGCTCGAGGTGTAGGTGGACGCGGTGTCCCGCACGCTCCCCGACGAGGCCTGCGTCCCGCTCGGCGGCGCGGCGCGCGAGCGCGTCGAGCAAGAGCGGCACGAGCGGCTCGGCCTCGCCCTCGGGGGGGAGCGTGGCGCGGATGTCCTCCGTACCGCCGCCCGCGTCGAGCAAGGCGAGGCCTGCGACGAGCCGATCGATCCAGGTGGCGCGCCGGGCGCGGCGCAGCCGATCGGCCGCGACGCCAGCAGTCGAGAGGGCGTCGACGTCGTCGCCGCCCGCGGGCGCGTGCGTGACGTGACCTGCGCGGACGAGGAAGTCGGCGACGCTCGGATCGCCGGGCCCAGCCTCGACGCGCACGACCTCGCCCGCGCGCAGGTGGACGACGCGACCGCCGACGTCGAGGCTGCCGTCGGCGCGTCGACTCCACAGCTCGATGAGTCGCCGAGCGACTGGGCTGGGCGCCAGTTCCACGGGCGAGACGGTACCAGCAACCAACGAAGATCCGCCGGTTTTTGGAGCGTGGGGCCTCGGAAGCAGGGAGCGACGGGCGAGGGCCGTTCGGACTCGCGACGAGGGCGGAGGACCCCGGTTTCTCGAGCGCAGGGGCCCGGAAGCAGGGGGCGACGGGCGAGGGCCGTTCGGACTCGCGACGGACTCGCTACGGGGGTGGAGGACGCCAGGCCGTCCAAGTCAGTGACGCCAGCGCGAAGAGCACGAGCGCGGCCCCGACGGGCGTCAGCAGAATACCCAGAGAGGGGTCGCTCTCCGGGTGTCCGACGGCTCCGAGCGCGAAGCCGAGCGGGACGAGCGCGCTCCCGACGCGGAGCATGTGGCCCGTGCGCGCGCCCACCCGATCGGCGCCCGCCACCGCGTGGGCGAGCACGACGAGCGCGAGCCCCATGGCGTGGGCGTGGGCCAAGGTCAGCAGCAGCCGGGTCAGGGCGTCGTCGAGGTAGGCGCTGAGCTTGAAGGCGTGCGCGAGCTCGAGCGTGACGCCTCCGGTCGCGCCGACGAGGAGCAAGGTCCAGCCGAAGCGGAGCGAGCGTCGTCGCTCGAGCGTGGGGTCGCGGGGGGACATGGCGGCGTTCGAGAGGCCTGGAGCGGGCGGAAGCGAGCGGAAGGGCCGGGCCGAGAGCGGGCGGAACGGTAGGGG
>JAHBWH010000349.1 GCA_019637115.1 Myxococcales bacterium
ACGCTCTCGGTCGACGAGCCTTGCGCGGGCAGGCCGTGACGAGCGAGCGCGGCCTCGAGAGGGTGGGCGTCGCGGCAGCGAACGACGACGTCCGCGCCTGCCGTCCGCCCCTTCGCGAGCAGTGCCGCGGTGAGCTCGGCGAGATCGCTCGGGGTGTCGGATTGCAAGAAGAGGAGGGTCCCGTCGCCACGGACCGTCCCGTCGCGCGTCTCGCCACGGAGCCGCGCCTGCAAGAGGCCGAGGTCGGTGTGAGGAGGAGCCCCCGGCAGCGGGACGTCGAGGCGCGCGAACGGCGTCCCGAGCGCCTCGAGGCGCTCGAAGATTCTTCGCCAGCGTCGCGGCCAGAGCGAGGCGTCGTCGACGAGCGTGAGTGCGTCGTAGAGCCGAGACGGTGCGCTCGCGAGGGCGCGCTCGCACCGGACGAGACGCTCGGCGCGGCCCGGCGGCGGCTCACCCTCGTGGCGCTCGAGTCGCGCGAGCGCGTCGAGGCGCTCACCGCCGCCCGCGATCGCTCCGCCATCCCAGCCTGCCTCCACGAGCGCATCGCGCCACTCGAGCAGCGTGGTCGCGGTCCCGACCTCGTCGACGGCGAAGGAACGAGTGTAGAACGCACTTATGTCTGCGAGCGCCTTCGCGCGCGCCGCCCAGCGGGGAACGCGCGCGCTCGTCGACTCGTCTACGGGAGGCAAGCCCAGCCGGAGCTCGAGGTCCCGGAGGAGCCCGTTCGGACCCCAGGCTGGCGCGCCGAGCAGCGTCGGTGCCGCGCCGGCGTCCGCTCGGACGACGGGCCCGCCGAGCCCAAGGCCGGCGATCGGCTTCAACGCGTTCGCTCCTGACTTCGGCGCATCCGGTCGAAGGGAACACGAACGCGGGCGCGCGTGCATCACCCCCAGGGCTTACCCTTCGCTCCATCGGTCGGGATGATCCGGAATTAACTGTGGAAGTTGCTCGTTCGGTCGGCTGATGCAGAACCAATCGGCAGCGGCGTGGGCCCAGGAGAGCTTCGGGAAAGCGTGTCTGAAAGACATCCGACGAAGCCGCCGGCTCGTCGCAATGGCGGCGGCAGCGGCACGGCGGCCTTCGGGTAAGGTCGCAGCCGTGTTCGATCGCGACGAAGAACGGGCGGGCGCATACGACTTTCTCGAGAACCCGGCGATCAAGGCGGATGTCATCGCGACCGTTCTATTCGAGGCGACGGCTGAGCGCGCTCGCGAGAGCAAGACCGTCTTCGTGCTCGTGGACGGCACGTCGCTCACTCTTACGGACGAGGCCGGGAAGCGAGCGTTGGGACGCGTTGGCTCGCCGAATCGAGCTGCACGCGGGTTGCAGGTCATGAATGCGTTCGCGGTGGCGAGCGATGGCGTGCCACTCGGCCTCGTCGATCAGATCTTCTGGGCGCGTGAAGACCTCGAGGTGATGCCGAAGAACAAGCGGACGGAGCGAAACCAGAAGCGCCCCTTTGAGGAGAAGGAGTGCGCGAATTTCGTACGTTCAGCCAAGAACGCGATCGAGCGGCTCTCGAAGGTGAACGTACGCGCATGCATCGTCATCGACCGCGAAGCCGACAACAGCGACATCCTCTTCGCGCTCGGGCGGCTCGAATGCGACTTCATCGTGCGGTCAAAGTACGACCGTCGAGTGGCAGCGCCTTCGACGCTGACGCTGCGCGACAGTCTGAAAAGTGCGCCGCTTCTTGGTCGCCATGATGTCGAGATCGGACGGACGGGCCGGAGATCTGCGCGTCGCGCATCCGTTGAGCTGCGAAGCCACAGAGTCGAGTTCGACATCCGGAAGGGCGGCACGACCAGCCGTGAATCGGGACGCCTCGAGTTGACCGCGGTGTCCTTGATGGAGGTCAGCTCGTTCGAGAAGGATCGTCTCGACTGGCTACTGTTCACGAACCTGCCCGTCGTGTCGGGACCGGGCGCGGAGTCGATCGTCGACGCCTACCGCAATCGATGGCGCATCGAGGAGTTTCATCGCACGTGGAAGCAGGGCGGCTGCAACGTCGAGGAGGCCCAGCTTCATTCCTTCGAGGCGCTGAGAAAGTGGACGACGATTCTCGCGGCTGTCGCGACGCGGATCGAGCGCCTGAAGTATCGCTCGCGGAACACGCCCGATGCCCCGGCAAGCACGGAGCTCTCCGCGGACGAGATCGAAATGCTGAAGCGAGACCAGCGGAGTCGTGGCGTGAGGAAGAAGCGCGTCGTGCCGAGTGCGCCGACGATCGCCGACGTCACGCGATGGATCGCGGAACTCGGAGGCTGGATCGATCAGAAGGGCAACGGTCCCCCCGGTTCGATGACCCTCGGGCGTGGACTCGAGCGCCTCTCGCACCTCGCCGCGGCGCACCAAGCGCGCAAGTCATTGAAAGCGCGCCGATGACTATCCGACTTGAGTCCAAGGGTAAGCCCGGAGGGTGATGGTGACCGCCGAACGCCGTCGCGTACCGTCGAGAGTTTGATGGAAGCACTCGTTGCGCTCCTGTTGGTTGGGGTCGTCGTGGTGGCGGTGGTCGCGGCCGTACAGGGCTCGCGCGCCCGCGCGGAGCTGATGCGCGCGCAAGCGGAAGCGGCGGCGTACGCTCGCGACGCGCACATGAACGCGCAACGCGCAGCGGCCGCGGAGCACCACGCTGCTCAGGTGAGCCAGCGCGCGGCCGTCGCCGAGCACCGTGCCGCCTCGCTCGCACGGTACCAGGCGATACCGGACGCCGAAGCGGCGGCCGCGGACATCCGGGCGCGTGCCACGAACGATGCGCAGGCCACGCTCGCCCAGGCCGCTGTCGCCAAGGCCCAAGTCGAGGCTGGCGCAAAGCTGATGCTCGAGCAGGCTGGGCAGAACGCGCAGCGCCTCGTCGCCGACGCGCGTGCGAGAGCCGACGAGCTCGCGGCCGACGCGCGTGCGACCGTCGTCGAAGCGGAGCGGCTCGAGGACACCGTCCGCGCGCTGAAGAACATCGTCGAGGGATACGGGGACGCCTACATCCTTCCCACCGCCGGCCTGCTCGATGAGCTCGCGGAGCACTTCGGCCATACGGAGGCAGGGGCGAGCCTCAAAGCAGCCCGGAGCCGGACCAAGGCGATGGTCAAGAGCGGGGACGCCGCGACGTGTGA
>JAHBWH010000035.1 GCA_019637115.1 Myxococcales bacterium
CGTCGGCGCAAGCGGATCCACCGCCACCGCCGCCGCCGTCCTCGAAGAGGCCGGACGTGCTCCCGTTCCCGCCTGGCGCGCTCCCCGTCGCGGCGAGCATGCTCGTGGCGCCGCGCCCAGCGCCCGGCCCGCCCACGAGCCCGTCGGCGTTGGCGTCGATGGCGCCCGAGAGCGTGAAGCGCCCCGAGACGAGCGCGATCAACGGGCGATCGCCGCGGATCGTCAGGGTGCCCGTCACCGTCAGATCGCCTGGAAAGCGCAGCACGCAGTACGTAGCCTCGTCGAGGGGTGCGTGGGGCAGCGCGGCGCAGCTCGTCGTGTCCCAGGTCGGGCTGGCGAGGGCCTGGCTCGAGCCGTCCGGCGGCAAGAAGAGCGAAGCGTCGACGTTCGACGGGTCGAAGGCGCGGCAGCCGGTGGGGAGGCAGCCGAGGCCGCAGCTCTCGACGAAGGTGAAGGCGCCGCCTTCGCAGCGCTCGAGCGTATTGCCCACGCAGCGGAGCTCCGCGCCCGCGCACGCCGGCGCGTCGATCCCTGCGTCGACGCCACCGTCAGTGCCACCGTCAGTGCCACCGTCAGTGCCACCGTCAGTGCCGCCGTCGTCGGTACCTGCGTCGTCAGTGCCAGTGTCCTCGCGTGGCCCGACGTCCGTCGAGGAATCGAGGCCAGCGTCGACGTCAGGTCCGCCATCGCGCACGGCGCCGTCTTGCTCGCCGAGACCGGAGGGGTCCACTGAGCAGCTTGCGAACAGCGTGGCGACGCAGGCGATGGTGTGAGGAAAAAGGAAGGACCGAGTCATACTCCGCTCAGCACCCCTGACGCTGCGACCACCCGTCGAAGGGTAGCGACCCCGTGACGTCGGGGTCAACATCGCCCGGCGGTCAGCATCACCTGGCGGTCAGCATCACTTGGCGGTCAACGACGCGCGGCGGTCAACGGCGCGCTCGATCCGCGGTACCCTCGCGTCATGCACAGACCCGAACGTGGTGGGAACGGCTGCCTCTACGCGCTCGCTGCCGTCGGGGTCGTGCTCGTCTTGTTCGGCTTCTTGATCGAGAAGGTCCTCCTCGGGCCCGACGTCGGGCCTGCGCCTGTCCTCACCTTCGACGAGGTCTACCCCGAACCGTTCGACGAGCCGAAGGTCGAGCTCCCGCCGCCCGACTTCGTGCCCGAGCCGCAGCCCGTGGAGGCTTCGGAGACCGTGCGGCTCCTCTGGCACGCCGAGGCCGACGACCGCACGCCGTGTACGATCGTGCTCGAGGTCGAGCGGGTTCGCGGCGGGATCGGTCCGATGCGCGCGCGCCTTTCGTGCGCGGGCGACGTGCGCTTCGAAGGCCCGGTCCAGGGCGAGCTCCGAGAGACCCCCGAGGCGGCAGGCTCGTACGCCTATCGAGCCAGCCTCGACGCCGCCGAGGCGGGCGTGTCCTTCTCGCTCCGATCCAGCACCCAATCCGCGACGCTGCGCGACGCGAGCGGCGTGCGAGCGTTCCACGTCGAGGATCTCTCCGTGCCGCGGCGCGGAGCGCCGTTCGCCGCGAGCAACGCGGGGCGCGAGGCCGCCGTGCGCGAGCGCTTGCGGCTGCTGGCGGTACCGACGCGGACCGACGGCGACCCGCCAGCGGCCGTGCTCGCGGCCTTTCGCGATCGGCGCGCGCCGCCGAGCGAGAGCGCCTGCGAGCTGACCGGCGCGACGGTCATCAGCGCCAGCTACCCGTGCCGGCTGATCCTGCGCTGCGGCGGCGAGACGATCTACGGCGCGAGCTCCACGGGCTACAACCGCTGCGTCGTGCACGATGGAGAGATCGTGAGCGCCGAGGACACCGGCACGACGATCGAGAACGCCGATCCGCGGCTGCGGCTCGACGTCGCGCGTGACGAGCTGGTGATCAGCGACGACGACGGGACGTCGACGTGGTCGGCGACCTTCGCGCTCTCCGAGGACCCACGCTGCGCGCTGGCGGGGCGGTGGGAGGGGAGCGCCGTCGACGCGGAAGGCACAGCCTTCCGGTGGCGGATCGGAGATTTCGGCGCCGAGGCGCCTTGGACCGGTCGGATCGCGTGGACCTCGGCGACGTACGACGGGCTGGACGAGACGGTCGTCGCCACGCCCGATTGCCGCCGCGGGCGCGTGGCCCTGACGACCCAGGCGGTGTCGGACGAGCGGCTCGGCAGCGGGCGCTACGAGCTCTGGTTCGGGCCCGGCTTCGGCTCGTTGGTCGGGGCGTGGGAGGGCCAAGAGGTCATCCCGGGGGAGCTCTGGGGCACGCGCCGCTGAGGGCGTTGGGCCTATCAGGCCCGACCCGACGATCGTTCGCCGAGACCACGCGTGGGTACCGGGCCCTGCACGTTCGCGAGACCGTACGGGCGTCGGGCCCAGCGACCCGCCGCTCGTTCGCCGAAACAAAGCGTTGGGTACCGGGCCCTGCACGTTCGTGAGACAGCACGGGGGTCAGGCCCAACGACCCACCCGACGCTCGTTCGCGGAGACCGCGCGCGAGCGTCGGGCCACCCTCAGCGACCGGGGCGAACGGCGCGCTCGCCGTGGAACGCCGCGCCGCTCTCGGCCATCTCGACGAGCACCCTTGCGGGCGTGAAGCGCGGGCCGAAGCTGCGCTCGTAGCCCCGCAGCCGGCGGACGATCTCGGCCGCGCCCACCGCGTCGACGAAGCGGAAGGGGCCCCCTCGGAAGGGAGGGAAGCCGAGACCGAAGATCGCCCCGATGTCGCCGTCCCGCGCGGAGCGCAGGATGCCCTCTTCGAAGCAGAGGGCGGCCTCGTTCACCATCTGGAGCGTGCAGCGCCAGGCGATGTCCTCGGCGCTCACCTTCCCGGGGCTCGGCTTCGCGCCGAGCACGTCATAGACGGTCTCGTCGACGCCCTTGCGCTTCTTGCCCCGCTCGTCCTTGCCGTAGCGGTAGAAGCCGCGCGCGTTCTTGCGACCCTTGCGGTCGTCGGCGATCAGCTTCTCCATGCCCGCGGGCGCCGACATGCGCGCCCCGAACGCCTCGAGCATCACCTTGCCGACCTTCGCGCCGACGTCGATGCCCACCTCGTCCGTCAGCTTGATGGGACCGATCGGGTAGCCGAAGTCCAGGAGCGCGCCGTCGATCTCGTCGATCGGCGCCCCCTCGGAGAGCACGTGCGCCGCCTCGTTCATGTACGGCGCGAGGATGCGCGTCGTGTAGAAGCCGGGGCCGTCGTTGACCACGATGACCGTCTTGCCCTGGCGCTTGCCGAGCTCGACGCAGGTCGCCGTCACCCAGGGCGCCGTCCTCTCGGTCACGATGATCTCGAGCAGCGGCATCTTGTGGACGGGGCTGAAGTAATGCATCCCGACCACGGTCTCCGGGTGCGCGCTCGCCTCGGCGATCTTCGCGATCGGGATCGAGGACGTGTTCGACGCGAAGATCACGTCGGCGGGGCCTGCCTCCTCGACGTCGCGCAGCATCCGCTGCTTGAGCGCGAGGTCCTCGAAGACCGCCTCGATCACGACCTCGCAGCCCGAGAACCCCGAGTAGTCCGTCGTGCCCGTCGTCTGGGTCATGAGCGCGTCGGCGTCGAGGCGCGTCATGCGCTTGCGCTTCACGCGCTCGTCCACGATCTCGCGCACGTACTTCAGGCCCGCGAGCACGCCGGCGGCGTCGCGGTCCTTCAGGCGCACGGGGGTCTTGGCCACGGCGGTCGTCACGTACGCGATGCCCGCGCCCATCAGCCCCGCGCCCAGCATCCCGACGCGCGTGATGGGGCGCGGCTCGACGTCCTCGTCGGTGCCGCGATCCTTCTTCAGCGCCTGCGTCGCGAAGAAGATGCTGCGGAGCGCCTTCGACTCGGCGCTCATCACCAGCTCGCCGAAGGCCTTCGCCTCCGCGTCGAGGCCCGCGTCGAGGCCGCCCTCGAGGCCGGCCTTCACGACGTCCAGGATGCGATCTTGCGCGGGATAGTTGCCGCGCGTCTTCGCGTGAAGCGCCTTGCGCGCCTCGCGGAAGAGCAACGTGCGGCCGAGCGGGTTGCCAGCGAGCGCGAGCTCGGTGAGCGCCTCCTTGTCGCCCAGCTGCTCGCCGAGCTGTTCGAAGAAGGACGCGCGCTTCTTCGGCGCCTTCGCGAGCCGGACGGCGTGCTCGATCGCCACCTCGCGGAGGATGGCCGCTGGGACGACCTCGTCGACGAAGCCGAGCTTCTTGGCCTTCTTCGCGTCGACCTGTTTGCCGGTGAGCAGCAGATCGAGCGCCGCCTGCACGCCGATGAGCGCGGGCAGACGCTGCGTCCCGCCCGCGCCCGGCAAGAGGCCGAGCTGGCACTCTGGCAAACCGAGCTTGGTCTTCGAGGAGTCGCTCGCCACACGCGCGTGGCAGGCGAGCGCGACCTCGAGCCCGCCGCCGAGGCAGGCCCCGTGGATCGCCGCCACGACGGGCTTGCCGGCCGCGATCCGGTTCATCGCGGCCTGACCGGCGCGCGAGAGCGCCTCGGCGTCGGCGGCCGACGCGCAAGCCTCGAGCATGTCGATGTTGGCGCCGGCGATGAAGCCGTCCTTCTTGCCCGACGTGAAGACCACGGCCTTCACGCTCGCGTCGGCCTCGAGCTCGCCGAACGCGCGCGCGAATTCGTCCGTGAAGTCCGCGCGCAGCGTGTTCACGCTCTCTCCCGGGACGTCCATGACGAGGATCGCGATGCGTCCGGCGGAGGCGTCGTTCGCGTCGACGGGCGCGTGCTCGACGCGGAGGGCCCGGGGGCTGTCGTTCGTCTCGGTCATCACGCGGCCTCCAGGATGATCGCGGCGCCGAGGCCGCCGGCCGCGCACGCGGTGCAGAGGCCGAGGCCGCCGCCGCGTCGTCGCAGCTCGTTGAGGGTCTGGGTGATCTGGCGCGCGCCCGTCGCCGCGAAGGGATGGCCCAGCGCGATCGAGCCGCCCGCCACGTTGAAGCGATCCCAGTCGATCTCGCCGATGGCCTCGTCGCGACCGAGGTGCGCCTGCGCCCAGGCCTTCGACTCGAAGGCCTGCGTGTTGCTGAGGACCTGCGCGGCGAAGGCCTCGTGCATGTCGATGAGCGTCAGATCCGCGAGCGCGACGCCCGCGCGATCGAGCGCCTTCGGCGTCGCGTAGCTCGGGCCCATGAGCATCTGTCCCTTGGGATCGAGGGCGGCGAAGGCGTAGCTGCGCACGTAGCCGAGCACCTCGAGGCCCTCGGCCTTGGCGACGTCCTCGCGCATCACGAGCAGGGCGCTCGCACCGTCGGTGAGCGGCGAGGCGTTGCCGGCGGTGATGGTGCCGTGCTTGCGATCGAAGGCGGGCTTGAGCTTGTCGTAGCTGCTGCGATCGGACTCCTTGCGCACCAGGTTGTCCTCGCGGATCGACTGCTCGTAGCGGTGAGGGACGAAGACCTCCATCACCTCGTGGGCGAGTCGCCCGTCGGCCCAAGCCTTCGCTGCGAGCGTGTGGCTGCGGTGGGCGAGGTCGTCCTGCGCGGCGCGGCGGATGCCGTTCTCTTGCGCCATCTTCTCGGCGCTCTCGCCCATCGACAGACCGGTCGAGTACTCCTTGATGGCCGGCGGCACGGGGGCGAGGTCGGCGGGCTTGAGGCCGAGGAAGGCCTGCAAGCGCTGCTGGAGGGTGCGCGCCTTGCTCGCTTCGATCAGCGCCGAGGCGAGGCGCTTGCTCACGGTGATGGGCACGTCGCTCGAGCTGTCCGCGCCGCCTGCGACGCCCACCTTGATGGTGCCGGTCGCGATCGCCTCGACGACGTTGACGGTCGACTGGTAGCTCGTCGCGCACGCGCGGCTGACGCTGTAGGCCTCGATGTCGCGCGGCAAGCCGGTCCCGAGGACGATCTCGCGCGCGATGTTCGGGGCGTGGACCGAGGGCACCACTTGCCCGTAGACGAGCTGCTCGACGAGCTTCGGATCGACGCCGGTGCGCGCCATCAGCTCCGCGACGACGAGCGTCCCGAGCTCGAGCGCGCTCACGTCGCGGTAGGCGCTCCATTGCTTGGCGAAGGGGGTGCGCAGGCCCGCGACGATCGCGACGCGCTCCCCCTTCTTGCCGAGTCGTTTGGCTTGATCGCTCTTCGCCATGAGACCTCCTCGCGGGCGCCCCGCGCCCCGCGCTTGGGCGTCGTCGCGCCCCGTTCCCGTTCCCTCGCTCACGCCCCCGCACGGGTGAATGGCGATTCAGAGTCGGTCTACGGCCGATGACGCGCCGTGTCAAACGGCAGGCGGCCCCTTGATCGGATGGGCCCGACTGCGCTACCTCGGCTCCACATGAGCAACCCCATCGCCACCTTCGAGACCTCCCTCGGCACCTTCCGCGCGGAGATCCTCGTCGACAAGATGCCCATCACGGGCGGCAACTTCGTGCGCCTGGCCAAAGAGGGCTTCTACGACGGGCTGCACTTCCACCGCGTCATCGCCGACTTCATGTGCCAGTTCGGGTGCCCGCACAGCCGCGACCCCGAGAGCCGCATGGCGGGCACGGGCAAGTCGCCCTACGGCCCGATCGCCGACGAGCACCCGGCGGACGCGAAGATCTCGAACGACCGCGGCACGCTCTCGATGGCGAACGCCGGGCCCCAGAGCGGCAGCTCGCAGTTCTTCATCAACTTGCGCGCCAACCCCTACCTGGACTTCTTCACGCCCGGCCAGTCGAAGCACCCCGTCTTCGGGCGCATCACCGAGGGCATGGACGTCGTCGACAAGATTGGCACGACGCGCACCGATCCGCGCGACCGCCCCGTGGTCCCCGTGCAGATGATCCGCGTCACGATCGACTGAGGATGGCAGCGGTTGGGCGGGCCCACGTCGGACGGGCCCGTCTCCCTGCGCACCCGGTCTCGGACACGGTCTCGGACACGATCTCGGACCCGGTCTTGGACCCGGTCTCGGACACGGCCATGGACACGGCCATGGACACGGTCTCGGACACGGTCTCGGGCACCCGTCAGGCGGCCTTGCGCCGCCGCAGCTGGTAGTGCGGCGTGAGATCGCCGTGGACGTCGCCCGTCTCGGGATCCGTGAGCCACGTCATCTTCAGCCGCTCGGGGACCAAGATGACGCCCGGCGCCTCGTACGTGCCGAAGACGAGGTCCCAGAGCGGGCTCGTCACGCCGTGGTTCTTCGCCGAGTTGCCGAAGTGGTGCCAGAAGTGGTGGCGGCGCGCCCAACGCCCGTAGGGGCCGACGCCTCGGTGGGTGTGCTCTCGGCGGTGGAGGATCTCGTACGCGAGGTAGAAGCCGACGAGACCGAAGGTGTATCCGAGGCCGAGCGGGAGGCCGGCGAGCAGGACGGCGGGGACGCCGACGAGCCCGAGCACGGCGAGCGCCGCGAGGGCCTTCTTGAAGGTCGGCGCGAAGTAGTCGCCTTGGCTGTGGTGCCGCACGTGCTCCTTCGCGAAGGGGTTGGGGCGGAAGCGCGCGTCGTGTCCGAGCCAGCGGTGGATCACGTACTCGAGGAGGGTCCAGGTCAGGGCGCCGAGCAGGGCGGCGAGGGCGGCGGGGACGATGGGCATGGCTTCTCCAGGGAGCGGGTCGGAGCGGGGGGGTACGGAGGCGGGGGCTCAACCGGCCGCGAGCGCGGCGTCGACCGACTCGGCTGAGGCGCCGAAGCCGCGGAGCAGCGCGCGGAGGGTGAGCGAGAAGAGGCGGTCGACGTCGACGAGGTGCGGCGCGCGACGCTCCTGCTTGCGCAGCTGCATGACGCCTTGGAGCGCGCCGAAGAGGGCGAGCGCTCGATCGCTCGCGAGCCCTGGCTCGAGCTGCCCGGCGCTCGCCGCCTCGGCGAGGGCCGCAGCGACTGGGCGCAGGGTCTCGACCACGCCCTCGAGGATCGCAGCGACGCTCGCGTCGTCGTCCACGACGTTGCGCGGGTCGCCCGTCATCGCGCTCATCAGCGCGAACGCGTGCGGCTCGTCGTCGGCGAAGGCGAGGTAGACGCGGGCCTGCGCGGCGACGCGTCCGAGCGGCGAGCGACCCTGGGCGGCCGTGAGCTTCTCGGCGAGCCCGTGGAGCACGCGGGCGACCACGGCGGCGAGCAGGGCGTCCTTCGAAGGGAAGTATCGGTAGAGCGCGCCCGGCGTGTAGTCAGCGAGGTCCGCGACTTTCTTGATCGAGAGGGCGTCCACCCCCTCGTCGAAGACGATCTGCGTCGCCGCCTCGAGCAGGCGCTCGAGGTTCGCGCGGTGGCGTCGTCGTCGCGGGGCCGGAGAGGCGTGATTCATGGTCAAAAAATAAATCGCGTTTACGTTTCGCGCAAGTCGTTTCGTCGTCGGTGCCCTGGGGGGGCATGAAGCGCGGGGCGGGCACCCTCCCAGGAGCCTCCGCTTGTTGTGCGAGCTGCGCGCCACCCGGCAGGGCGGCCGGTGAACACGGCTGAGAGGCGGGTCGCTCGGCGAGCGAGCGCGCTCTCGAGCGAGAAACGAGTCGAACGGCGGGTTGGGGCTGCGAGCGCGTGCTAGATGCCCGCGATGCGCACCGCGGCTTTTCTTCTCGCGCTCGTCGGGAGCGTCGTCTGCGGGGCGCTCGGGCTCTTCCTCGTCGGCAGCACCTACGCGCGGCTCGAGCAGGTCGACCGCATCGAGCAGATCGAGCGCTCCGGTGCGCGGATGCGGGCGGTCGCGACGACGGGGCTCGAGGACGCGGAGGCGCGAGCGCGCGCCGCAGGCGGCCTGCTCGGCGCGATGGTCCTCGGGGGCCTCGGGGCGGGGTTCACGCGGCGCCGCCCGAAGGTCGCGATCCCGCTGCTGCTCGCCGCGGGTGCGGCGCCGCCGGTCTTCGCGCTCTGGGCGCTCTGTCCGTCGTCACCGTTCTTGCTCGGCGCGCTCCTCGCGTTCGTCGGGCGCGACGAGCCGCTCGAGGACGCCGAGGCGACGTCGTTTCGGGGCCACGACCCGCGGCTGAAGGACGCTCCCGACCCGTCGGCCTCGTCCGAGGGGTCGGACCACGCGTAGCGCCCGTCAGTCTTCGTCCGCGACGTGGATGTAGAAGCCGGGCTGGGCGCCCGCCTCGCTCTCGCCGGGAGGCCGCCGGACCCGCGTCTTCGTCTCGGACGGCGGCTCCTCGGTGGGTGAAGGCGGCGGTGGTGGCGCGGCCCGCGGCGGGATGCTCGCGAGCTCGTCGGGATCGAGCTCCTCCATGTCGGGCAGCATCAGATCGCGCAGATCGGCGAGCACCTCCGCGCGCTCTTCGGGCGAGAGCAGGTTCGGGTCGGTCTCGAGGGGGACCGCGGGCAGCTCTCGTGTCTCGAGCGAGTCGGGTCGCACGCTCGGCTGGAGCAACCGGTCCTCGCGGGCGGGGAAGAGCGTCTCGGCGTAGTCGCTCACGACGCGGCCGCTCGTCGGCAGCTCGTGCGCTCTCGCGACGTCTTCGAGCGCGCGCCGCAGCTCGCGGGTGCCCGCGGGGCGCGCGTCCACGTCTCGCGCGAGCGTTCGTAGCAAGACGGCCTCGAGGTCCGCAGGGTAATCGCGGCGGTGTTCGCTCGGCGCGACAGGCTCTCGCTGCAGCACCGCGTTCACGTAGTTCAGGCCGTCGCCGGGGAAGAGCCGCTGACCGGTCGTCATCTCGTAGAGCAGCACGCCGAGCACGAAGACGTCGGCGCGTTGGTCGACGGGCTGGTCCTTCGAGATCGCCTCGGGCGCGATGTAGCCGAGCGTCCCGCGGATGCCCTTCTCGCGCTCGCGCTGCCGCTGGCGGTGCTCGACGTCACCCGCGATGCCGAAGTCGAGCAGGCGCACCTGGCCGTCGCGTCCGAGGATGACGTTCTCGGGGCTGAGATCCCCGTGCACGATCCCGAGGGGCTCGTCGGAGAGGTCGTCGCGCCGCTCGTGGACGTAGCCGAGGATGTCGCAGAGCTGGAGCGTCACCCCGATCGCGGCCTTCCAAGGCATGACGCGGCCGATGCTCTGCTCGGCGCGGCGCACGGCGCCGAGCGTCGGGCCCCGCACGTGCTCCATCGCGATGTACCAGCGCCCCTGCTCGAAGCGGAAGTCGATGATGTGCGGGATGCCTGGATGCGTCAGCAGGCCGAGGAGCTGCGCCTCGTTGCGGAAGTCGTCGAGCTGCGCGGGTCGCTCACTCAGGTGCGGGTGCAGCCGCTTGACGACGACCTGCCGGACGAAGCCGCCGTCACCCCATTGTTTCGCGAGGTAGACGTCGCCCATCCCACCAGTGGCGAGCTTGTCGACGAGCTCGAAGCGGCCGAGGATCTCGGGCATGAGATTGGAGGATAGCCACGTTCCACGCTCCGTTGCGAGCCTCTGCGTGAATCCGGCTCGCGACGTGCTTTTTTGGATTCGGGTCGTCAGTCCATGGTGGGACGCTCGAGGGCCGGGACGAGGAAGGGCTCGCGGCGACGCACCTCGAGGTCGGGGTAGGTGTCCGGCAAGGAGAGCTCGCGGACCCGCTGACCGTCGAGGCGCAGCTCGAGCCTGCCCGTGTCGAGGCGGTGCACGGTGAGGTCGTGCGCCTCGTCCCCATGGCGCAGGCGCAGGTGACCGATCTCGCCGGACGCGGGTCGGATCTCTTCGGCTTCGCCTACGTAGGCGCCGAGGTCCTCGGTGGTCTCTTCGCCGTCCATGTTCTGGTAGACGGCGATGATCCGGACGCGCTGGAGTCCGTCGTCCTCGAGCGAGACGCGGAAGCCGAGCGTCACGTGGCCGCCCGAGGTGAACCCGCTTCGGCGCACCGCCTCGCCGTCCATCGCGCCCATTCGTTCGCTCGGGCTCATGGGCGGAGGTTGCGAGCCACCGCAGGCGACGAGGGCGAGCACGACGAGGATCCTCATACTCGTTTCATACGCCCGCGGGGCGTCGTCGGCCAGCGCCGCCGACGCTCGTCCGCGGGCTGGCGACGTCGCGGCCGCGCCCTCAGCGCGCGTCGAGCTTCGCCTCGGCGCGCTCCAGCCGCTCACTCAGCTTGCGGACCTGGCCTTCGAGCTCTTCGATCCGCTTCTCGGCGTCGGAGAGCCCCTGCTCACCGCGGGCGAGCGCGCGAAGGCGTCGGTCGAAGCGCACCTGCTCCTGCGGCGTGAGGCGCGCGCGGTGGCGATCGAGCTCGCTGCGCGCCTCCCGGGCGCGCCCGAGCGTGAGCGCCACCGCGGCGGCGTCGCGGACCTTCGCGCTCGCGTCGCGCAAGAGGTCCACGAGCGCCTCGATCGCGCGCTCTCGCGCGCCATCCTTCGCGTAGCGCAGCAACACGCCGATGGCCTGCACCGCGTGGTGCCGCACCTTCGCGGGAGAGGCGCCCGGCCGCGAGCGCGCGAGGAGCACCTCGAGCGCGTCGGCGTGGCGCGTGTGCGCGAGGCCGCGGAGCGCGCCCGCTTGGGCGAACCCGCTCGGGTCCGCGCGATCGGCGCCCGTCACGAGGTGCGCGAAGGGCGCGCGCTCACGCTGCTGTCCGAGGCCCTCCCACGCCGCCTCGGCGGCGCGCGGAGGGAGCCCCTTGGCGAGGCGGGCGTCCAGGAGCGCTACGACGCGCGGGTCGCGGTAGCTCCCGACGGCCTTCAAGAGCGCCGCGAGGCTCTTGGGATCGTCGTGCTCCTCCGCGAGCGCGAGGAGCGCCTCGAGCGCCGGCTCGCTCTTGGCCTCGGCGAGCGCCTCCGCGAACGCGGCGCGGACCCGCCAGAGCGGCTCACGTCGATACGCCGCGAGCACCTCCTGCACGCCGGCGCGCCGGCCGTCCTTGGTGAGCGCGCGGGCGGCGAGGATGCGGCCCCAGGCGTCGTCGTCCGCGAGCTGCGCCCGCAGGCGCGCGTCGCCGACGTCGAGCTCGAGCGAGAAGAGCGACTTCAGCTCGGGGTCCACGCGCACGCGCTCCGGCTCTTTGTCCATCGCGATCGTCTGCACCAAGCGCTCGCCGTCGAAACGCACCGGGCGCACGCGCCGCTGACCGTCGATCCACCAGGTGAGGTCGAGCTCGAGGACGAAGGGCTCGGGGTCCTTCTTGCCGCGGGAGCTGCGCTGCGTGAGCTCGAAGGTGCCCTCGCCGCGCTTCGGATCCCAGCGGAAGCGGCCCTCGACCTTCGGGTACCCGGCCCGGTGCAGCCACTGGTCGAAGAAGGACGCGAGCGAGCGCCCGGAGGCCTCCTCGAGGCAGCGACGAAAGTCGTCGGTCTCCACGAGGCCGTCGCCGTGGCGGCGCAGGTACGCGGTGACGGCCTCCCAGAAGGGGCCCTCGCCGAGCAGCCGGCGGAGCATGTGGATGCGGAACGCGGCGCCGGGGTAGAGGTGGTGGTCGTAGAGGTCCCAGCTCGAGTCGAAGCGCCGCGTCACGATCGGGCGCGCGTAGCGCTCGTCGCTCTCCCGGAAATACGCCTGCGCGTAGGTCCAGAGGTAGGCGTCCGCCGCGTCGCGGCCCTCGCGCTCCTCGAGCCAGACCGTCTCGAGGTAGGTCGCCCAGCCCTCCTTCAGCCAAGCGTGCGCGTAGTCGCGGCAGACCACGTGATCGCCGAACCAAGCGTGGGCCATCTCGTGGAGGTTGATGGCGTCGATGAGCTCACGCTCCTCGGTCTCGAGCGCCTCGTCGAGCAGGAAGCGCTCGTCCCAGGTGACGAGCGAGATGTTCTCCATCGCGCCGCCGATCGCCGGGACCGCGAGCTGGAAGTATTTGGGGTAGGGGTAGGGGACGCCCAGGCGTCGCGGGAGCCACTCGAGCATCGCGCGCGTGTGGCGGAAGCTGCGCTCGAGGTGCGCGGCGTCGTAGGGGCGCGAGGCGAAGCACGCGATCGGCACGCCATCGACCTCGCCGCCGTCCCAGCGCGCGAAGTCGCCGACCGCGAAGCACGTGAGGTAGCTCGGGCAGCGCTGGTCGAGCCGCCACTCGGTGGTCTTCGTGCCGTCGCCGTGGTCTTCTTCACCCACGAGCGCGCCGTTCGCGAGCGCCGTGAGGTCCGCCGCCGCCCGGATCCGGAAGCGGAGGGTCGGACGCGCCGCGGGCAGGTCGACCGTGCAGAGCCAGTGGCGCGCGCGCTCGGTCTCGTGGTCGGACGCGACGAAGCGGCCGGCGTCCGGGTCGTGCGCGCTCGGGGCACCGAAGACGAGGCCGCTCTTCGGCTCGATCACGTGGTAGCGCAAGCGCACGCGCCGCTCTTCGCCGCGCGTCAGGGGCGCGTCGAAGGTGAGCTGCAGCTCGCGGTCGTCGTAGGTCCAGCGGACCCCCTCGGCCTCCACCGCGAGGTCGCGGAGCTCGAGGCCGTGGAGCGTGAGGGCGTCGGCCCCGTCGTCATTGGCGCGGAGGGTGTGCTCGAGCTCGACGTCGACGCGTCCTTCGTCGAGCTGGACGCGCAGGGACACGTCGAGGTGGACGGGCTCGACGCGGAGCTCGGGGGCGTAGTGCGCGTGCGCTGCGGGGGAGGCGAAGTCCCCTCCGAGGCTGGACTTCTCACGGGCGTCGAGATCGAGGAAGGCGTGGCGGCGGTCGGCGTGAAGCAAGGTCATGAGCGGACTTCGGTCGGAGGACGTTGGGGCGGATACGTGAGGCTGGCGCCGCGAAAGGCAACCCGGCTCCCGTCACCGCGTCGACCGACGAAGTACGGGCTCAGGCGCCCTCTTCTGCCTCCTCCCGCCTCCTTCGTCGCGCGCTCGGCGTCATCTGAAGGATGGTCTCGACCAGCCCGATGACGATGTAGCTGCCGAGGAGCCAGACGAAGGCGAGGGAGATGTGGAGGCGGAACGCGATGAAGATGGTCGACCCGAGCGCGAGCACGAGGAGGACCACGGTGCGGACGGAGAGCTTGATGTCCTTGAAGGAGCGGAAGCGGATCGTGCTCACCATGAAGAAGGAGAGCGCGATCACGACCGCGAGGACGATGCTGGGGTGGCCGAGGACGTCGCTCATGCTGGTCTGGCGCGCGGCGGTGTTCGCGACGACGAGCGAGATGAGGATGCCGGCGGCGGCTGGGATCGGGAGCCCCAGGATGTACTTGCCGGGCTTCTTCGGGGCGCCCGACTCCTCGGTCGCGAGCACGTTGAAGCGCGCGAGCCGGATCGTCCCGCAGGCGAGGTAGCCGAAGCAGACGAGCATGCCGGCCGTGCCGAAGCTCTCGAGCGCCCAGCGGTAGACGATGACCGCCGGCGTGACGCCGAAGCTGACCACGTCTGCGAGCGAGTCGAGCTGCACGCCGATGGCGCTCTGGGTCTTGGTCAGGCGCGCGACGCGGCCGTCGATCGTGTCGAAGAACATCGCGAAGATGACGAGGATCGACGCGCGGTAGAAGTCGTCGTTGCTGACATCGGGCTTGGTCGCCGTGAGGATGGCGTAGAACCCGCAGAGCACGCTCGAGAGCGTGAAGAGGTTCGGCAGGATGAAGAGGCTCTTGCGCAGGTCCACCTTCACGCGGAACCTCGCTTCGTGCGACGCGCGGAGGTCTCGAGGCCCTCGGGGCGGATCTCACGGCGGTCGTGCACGCCCGGGATGTAACCGGAGACGCACCGAGGGTCCAGCGTCGCGGTCATCGGGCCGCCACCGAGAGGCGGACGACGCCGCCCGCCGGCACGTCGACGGATCGCCGCTGGATGGGGCCCTCCCCGAAGGGCTGGACGCCGATCTGCTGGGTGCCGGCTGGGAGGGAGAAGCTTCCGGGCGCCTCGCCGAGGCGCGTCCGGCCTCGATAGACGATCGCCCAGCCGCCCGGTACCGCCACGTTGACGGTGCCCGCGCCACGCGCGGTCGCGCTGGCCATCGTCGCTGCGGCGCTCGGAGGGCTGGCGCTGGGCGCGGGCTCGGGCTCGGGCTCGGGGGTGGCGGGGGCGCCGAAGGCGTCCTGGGCGGGAGGGGCCGCGGCGGGCGCGGGGGCCGAGAGATCCGCCTCGACCCGAGCGGCTTCGGGGGCGGGAGGGGCGTCGGCGCCATCCGCCGAGGCCGCGCCGCGTGGCGTCGGAGGAGCGAACGCGCTCGCCGGCGCGCGGAGCACGTCGTCGCGCAGGTCGTCGCGCACGTCGTCGCGCGAGCCGCCGAGGCTCACGCCGACCCCGATGCCGACGCCCAGGAGCGCCATGAGGGCCGCGGCGCCGACGAAGGCCGCCCGACGACCAGCAGGGACGACCGCCGGGGCCGCCTGCAGGGGCGCGATCGCGGGCTCGACCGTGGGTGTGGGTGTGGGTGTGGGCGCGGCCGCGCGGGTGGGGGCTTCCTCGATCCCCGAGACCTCCGTGAGCGAGAGCACACGGCTGAGCTCGACGAGGCGCTCGACCGACCTCCGCCCCTCGGGGAAGAGCGCCTCGAGCCACTCGGCGACGTCCGCGGGGCCGAGCACGTGGTGGCGCGAGAGCGCCGCGAGGAGATCCCGGCCCATCTCTCGGGTGGTTCGGTAGCGTTGCGCCGGATCTCTCGCGAGGGCCCGGTCGACGACCGCCTGCAGCTCCGGCGCGATGCCCGGCACGGCGTCCGCGAGGGGCGGGATCGGGTCGTGGGTGACAGCGCGCACGACCGCCGCCATCGCCTCGCGTGCGAAGAGTCGCCGGCCCGCGATCCCCTCCCAGAGCACCACGCCGAGCGCCCAGATGTCGACCCGTCGGTCCGCGGGCTTCGCGTCGATCTGCTCGGGCGCGAGGTAGGCGAACTTGCCCTTCACCTCGCCCGTCGACGTCTGATAGTGGCGGTGCCGCGCGCTCGCGACGCCGAAGTCGAGGATGCGCGCGCTGCCGTCGTAGCCGACCATGACGTTCTGCGGGCTGACGTCGCGGTGGACGACCTCCAAGAGCCGGCCCTCCTCGTCGCGCAGCTCGTGCGCCGCGTGGAGACCTTCGCAGACGTCCGTGACGATGCGCGCCATCATCCACGGCCGCAGCGCGGCGAGCGGGCCCTCGGCGCGGCTCGCGGCGCGCAGGACGCGGTGGAGCGGCTCGCCAGCGATGTAGGGCATCGTGAGGTAGAACGTGCCCTCCTCCTCGCCGAAGTCGTGCACGCCACACACGTTCGGGTGGTGGATGCGCGCGGCGATGCGGGCCTCGTCGAGGAACATCGTCGCGAAGCGGTGGTCGCGCGCGAGGTGGGGGTGCACGCGCTTGAGCGCGACCAGCTTCTCGAAGCCCCCCGGCCCCTCGGTCTTGGCGAGGTAGACCGTGCCCATGCCGCCGCTCGCGAGCTCGTAGCAGAGCACGTGGCGGCCGAAGCGCGCCCCCGCGCGGAGGGGGACGGTCTCGGAGATGTCTTCGAAAGCCGGCGCGGACACGAGCGTGAATGGTATCATGCGCGCGCGGCTGGCGACTGATGCGCGCGCTCTCTCGTTCCGAACGTTCGTGGGCTCGAGCTGGGCTCCACCTCTCGCTCTGGCTCTCACTCGGGCTCTGGGTCGCCGGGGGTGGCCCCCTCGAGGCGCAGGACGCCCGCGCGTCGCTCGAGCGCGCGCGGCAGCTCCTCGATCAGGCGCGCTTCGAGGACGCGCAGCGCGCCTTCGACCAGGCGCTCGAGGCGACGAGCGGCCTCGACCGGGAGGCCGTGCTCCAGGCCCTCCGTGGGCGCGCCACCGCGAGCTACGCGCGGCGCGACGCCGAGGGGGCGCGCCGCGATCTGCGCGCCTTGCTCGCGCTCGAGCCGACGCTGACCCTCGATCGGACCGCGCCACCCGGGCTCCGCCGCCTGCTCGAGGAGGCGCGCGTCGACGCCCCGGCGATCGACGTGCGCGCGAGCGCCGAGGCGTTCCCCGGAGGCGTCGAGCTGCGCGGCGTCGCGGACGGGGAGCTCGTCCGCCTCGTGCGCGTCCGGCACGACGGAGGCGAGGGGAGCTGGCGGGCCGAGGGCGCGCGCGTCCGCGTGGGCGCGATCGACGTGGTCCGGTATTACGTCGAGGCCGTCGGACCCGGCGGCGCGGTGATCGCCAGCTACGGATCGCGGGAGCGTCCGCTCTTCGCGGAGCCGGGGCCGCCCCTGCTCGGGTCGAGCGTGGCACCGAGCCAGGGCGACGAGCGCGAAGCGCCGCGCCGTCGTCGGTGGCCCGTGGCTCTCGGCGTCATCGCCGGCGTCTTGGTCGTCGGCGCCGCGGTCTCGGTGGTCGCCATCACGCAGCGGGATCCGCGGACCCAGCTCGGGCGCCCCATCGAGGTGATCGAGTGAGCGCGCCCGAAGGACGCCTCGGTAGGGCCCTTCGATGGAGCTCGCGCCATCCGCGATGGGCTGCGCTACTTCGGACGTCGCGCCGTCTCCGATGGGCCGTGCTGCCTCGATGGGCCTCGCGTGGTGTCCTCGCCAGCGTGGCGCTCGGGGCGTCGTCCTGTGCAGACGTGCTCGAGTGGCAATATCGCTTCGCGCCGGTCTCGCTGCGCGACGACGCCGTGCTCGTCGAGGCGCGGGTCCTCGCGGGCGGCTGCGGCGGCGCCGAGCTCTCGGCGTACCGCTTCGCGCTCGGGGAGCGCACCGGCACCGAGCCCGCGCCGCTCGACGAGGGCACGTACGGTCTGTCCGTGCGCGCGCGTGATCGGAGCTGCGCGTGGTTCGCCGAAGGGTGCGTCGCGGTGCAGGTGCCGAGCGACGAGGGCGCGGTGACGGTCGTCCTCGAGGCGCGTACGCCGGAGGTCGACTGTCTGAGCTGCGTCGACGGGCGGTGCGCCGACGAGTGAGCGGGCGTGTCGCGAGCGGGCGTGTCGCGAGCGGGCGTGTCGCGAGCGGGCGTGTCGCGAGCGGGCGTGTCGCGAGCGGGCGTGTCGCGAGCGGGCGTGTCGCGAGCGGGCGTGTCGCGGGCGGGCGTGTCGCGAGCGGTGAGCGGTGTGTCGCGAACGGCGGTGGTGAGCTGTGTTCGCTGCGGTGGTACACTGCGCCGCGATGACGCGGATCGGCTCGCTCGTGGGGATCGTGGTCACGCTTGCCAGCTGCGCGCAGGCGCGGACGGTGATGTGCACGACGGTGGCGGAGTGCGCCGCGGGTGAGCGGTGTATCGATGGGCGCTGCGCCGCGGCGCGCCGTGAGGACGCGGGGACCGACGCGGCCGCCGACGCCAGCGAGCCGACGGACGCGGGGGAGCCCGACGCGGGCTTCGACGCAGCGCTCGACGCGGGCTTCGACGCGGGCGTCGACGCCGGGCCGCCGCTCGGGCCGTGCGGCGTCTCGCCGTGCGCGATCTATCGCCTCCCCGCCGGCGCAACGAGCTGGAGCGCGTGGCCGCTGGGCGACGGCACGTTCGCGCCGCGCTCGCCGGTGCGCGCGGCGTTCGATCTGGAGACGATCGCGCTCGCGTACGTGCTGACGGACAGCACGTACCACGTGCTCCGACTCGCCGATCGTCAATGGATCGCCGAAGGGCCTCGCGACACGCTCTTCCCGCAGGCCGCGGGTGATTCGATCCGCGCCGCCTACACCGTCCCCGCGAATCATGCCGGCGGTGACGGCGACAACGAGAGCATCACCCTGCACTCGCCGACCGGCGCGTACCTGTACAGCATTCGCCTGTCGACCCGCGTGGTGACCTACGTCCGGACGGTCACGATGTTCAGCGACGCGTGGTCCGCCCCGCTCGCCCCGAGCCACTCGCAGCTGCGATGGACCTTCCTCGACACCGCGAACTCCCGCGGCTGGGGGAACGGGAACCCATCGACGCTCTGCGGCGCCGCGGCGACGACCGTCGGCCCGTACTTCGCGATCGGCACGGCGACCCACACACACCTGCTCGAGGCCGGCTCCTGCTTCGAGTTCTACCGACGTGAGCCGAACGCGGCGTTCCCTCCCTTCTCGATGACCGGCGCTCCTTCACCGAGCGCCATCGGCGCGGCGTTCTGGAACCAAGGGGGGCTCTGGATGCTCACGGAGTAGCGCTGGCGTCGGCACGCGACGCCTGCGCATACTCGGCCGGATGATCCGAAAAGACGAGGCGCTCGCCTATCACCGCGAGGGTCGGCCCGGGAAGATCGAGGTCGTCCCGACGAAGTCCGTCAGCACCCAGCGCGATCTCGCGCTCGCCTACTCACCCGGCGTGGCCGAGCCTTGCCGGGCGATCGCGGACGATCCCTCGCAGGCCGACCTGCTCACCGCCCGTCGCAACCTCGTCGCGGTCGTGACGAACGGCACCGCCGTGCTGGGCCTCGGGGACATTGGGCCGCTCGCGTCCAAGCCGGTGATGGAAGGCAAGGCGCTGCTCTTCAAGCGCTTCGCCGACATCGACGTCTTCGATCTGGAGGTCGACGCGAGCGATCCCGAGCGCTTCATCGAGGTCGTCGCGGCGCTCGAGCCGACCTTCGGGGGCATCAACCTCGAGGACATCAAGGCGCCGGAGTGTTTCCACATCGAGACGGAGCTGCAGCGCCGGATGCGCATCCCCGTGATGCACGACGACCAGCATGGTACGGCGATCATCAGCGCCGCGGCGCTGACGAACGCGGCGGAGCTGCAGGGGAAGTCGCTCGACGCGCTGCGCGTGACCTGTGTCGGGGCGGGAGCCGCGGCGATGGGGTGCTTGCGGCTCTGGGCGCGGCTTGGGGTGCGACCCGAGAACGTGACCTTGGTCGACCTGGACGGCGTCGTGCACGCCGATCGCGAGGGGCTGGACGAGACACGCGCGGCCTTCGCGCGGCCAGCCGACGACCCGAGGCGGACGCTCGGGGATGCCATCGAGGGCGCGGACGTGCTCCTGGGCCTCTCGGCAGGTGGGATCGTCAGCGAGGCGATGGTGCGCTCGATGGCGCCGCGCCCGATCGTCTTCGCGCTCGCCAACCCCGACCCCGAGATCGGCTACGACGCGGCGCGCCGCGCGCGGCCGGACGCGATCGTAGGCACTGGGCGGAGCGACTACCCGAACCAGGTCAACAACGTCCTCGGCTTCCCCTACATCTTCCGCGGCGCGCTCGACGTCGGGGCGACGGCGATCACCGACGACATGAAGCTCGCGGCCTCGCGCGCGCTCGCGGCGCTCGCGCGCGAGGGCGTGACGGACGACGTGCTCGCGGCCTACGGAGGCGACGCGCTGAAGTTCGGACCGGACTACATCATCCCCAAGCCGATGGACGGACGGGTGCTGAGCTGGGTGGCGCCCGCGGTCGCCGAGGCCGCGATGAAGAGCGGCGTGGCGCGTCGCGCGGTCGACGTGGTCGCCTATCGGCAGGAGCTGCAGCGCAAGCTCAGCCCGACGCGGCGCGTGATGTGGCACGTCACGAGCCTCGCGCGCGCGAACCCGCGGCGGGTCGTCTTCCCCGAAGGCGAGGAGGACTCCATCCTCCGCGCGGCGGACATCCTCGCGCGCGATCACATCGCGTGGCCGGTGCTCATCGGGCGGCCGAACGTGATCCGGAGCCGGGCGGAGGAGCTCGGGGTCGATCTGCGCGGCGTGGAGCTCGTCGACCGAACGAACTGGCCGAACCTCGAGGCGTACGCGGAGGCCTATTGGCAGCTCCGGCAGCGCAAAGGCATCACGCGCGACCGCGCGAGGCGGCAGCTCGAGCAGAGCCGCACCTACTACGGGATGATGATGCTGCACGAGGGCGCGGTGGATGGGCTCGTCTGTGGCCTCACCTCGCCGTATCCGCGCACGATTCGCCCCGCGCTCGAGGTGGTCGGAGTCTCTCCCGGGGTGCAGCGCGCGTGCGGGTGTTATCTGGTGATCGCGAAGGATGGGGTGAAGCTCTTCGCGGACACGACGATCAACATCGAGCCGGACGCGGAGACGCTCGCGGAGATCGCGACGCTGACCGCGGACCTCGCGAAGGAGCTGGGGCTCGCGCCGCGCGTCGCGATGCTGAGCTTCTCGAACTTCGGCGACGCGCCGCACGCGGAGTCCCGGAAGGTCGCGAAGGCGGTCGAGCTCGTGCGGCGGCGCCGGCCCGAGCTGCAGGTGGAGGGGGAGATGCAGGCGGACGTCGCGCTCCTCGAGAGCGCGCGGCGGCCCTATCCCTTCGCGCAGCTCGACGGCGCCGCGAACGTGCTCGTCTTCCCGAGCCTGAGCGCGGGCAACATCGCGTACAAGCTCGTGAGCGCGCTCGGGAACGAGGTGATCGGCCCCATCGTGCTCGGCGTGCGCCGCCCGGTGAACGTGCTGCAGCAGGGCGCGAGCGTGGCCACGATCGTCCACGTCGCGACCCTGACGGTCGCGCAGGCCATCCGGCATCCCGCATAGAGCGCGCTCCGCCGCGCCCACCCGGACTCCATCGTCAGCGATAGAACACGAGCCACGCGCTCAGGCTGATGTCGGCGCGGTAGCCGTCGGGATCCGTCACGACGGGCACGTAGGGGATCGTCCCCGCGAGCCCAGCCTCGTACGTGAGCACGCGCTCGCCCTCGCGACCGAGCGCGGCCGAGAGGTCGGCGCGCCAAGGCGACACGTCGTGGCCGGGGCACCAGCCCGCGCGGCCGAAAGGCCAGGTGCCGAACTGGTTGGGCACGACGCCCTCGTCGAGCATGTCGAGGCAACCCCTCGGCCGGCCCGCGCGCTCGTGCGTGAGCACGATCGCTGGGTCGCCATCGAGCGAGAAGTGATGCGTGTGGTTGCAGAACTCGGCGCAGTTCGACGCCTCGGCGCCGAAGCCGTGGCCCGTGATCAGCGTGACGAGCTCCACGCGCGTCGCGCCGGCCGGTGGCGTGAAGCGGACGGGCGCCTGCGCCTCGTTGTACGCCTCGTCGAAGCGACCTCCGCGGAAGACCGGCGTCGCGGCGACCGGGCGCTCGCCCTTGCCGCGGTTCGAGAAGCGGAGGCGCAGATCGAGGACGTAGCGGCGGTCGACCGACTCCTCCGTCGTCCGTGTCACGCTGCCGTCCCAGCGGAGCCGGCGCGCGCCGCCCTCGCCCAGCAGCGCGAGCGCGTGGGTGATGTCCGTGACCCAGCGGCCTTCGCGTCCGTAGGTCGTGATCCACCGTGCGAGCTCGACGTCGCAGCCCTCCTCGTCGCAGAGCCGCAGCGTGGCCAACCGGTCCCACTCCCAGCAGCGGCTCTGGTCGTGGTCGTCGCAGCTCGTCGTGAGATCGACCTCGAGCGTGTCGAAGGTCGCGAGCGTGGCGGCGTCCGGCAGCGTCACCGTGGCCTCGGCGCCGGTGTCGTCGCCCCAGCCGCCGCCTGCGCGTGCGCCGTCGAAGACGACGACCTCGGTCACGCCGTGCGTCGCGTCGAGCGCCGCCAGGCGCGCGTCCCTCGCGTGCTCGGCGTTCCACGCCCGCGCCTCGAAGGCGAGATAGTAGAGTTCCGCGGCGCCGACCCCAGCGGTCGGCGCGGTGAGCAACCCCGCGTCGCGCCAGCGCTGCATGCGGTCGACCCCGAAGCCGAAGGTGCCGCGCTCGCGGATGCGCTCGCCGAGCGCCCCCTCGAGCGTCTGGGCGCGCTCGGCGACGAAGTGCAGGCGCGCGCGCCAGGGCAGCAGATCCGGGCGCGCCTCGAAGAGCGCGGCGAAGCGACCCTCGAGGACGCGGACGTGGTCGACGACGTCCGCGCCCTCACCCGCAGCCACGAAGACGAGCTGCACGTTCGGCGGGAGCTCCTCGAAGAGCCACTCGAGGTTCGAGCCGCGCCAGAGTCGTTCGGCGTAGGCGTTGCCCGGCACGAAGAGCGAGAAGAGGAAGACGTCCTCGCCCGTCCACGACGCTTCGAAGTCGAGCGCGCCGTCGAGCGTCGGGGCGACGAAGGGGCCCACGCGATCGTGGCTGCGCGGGCCGTAGGGGCCCGGGTGGAAAGCCGGGCCAGCGTCCGGTTCGGTCGCGGCGTCGAGGCCCGCGTCGAGCTCGCTCGCGTCAGGCGAGGAGCCGTCATCGTCGCCGCACCCCGAGCCGAGCGCGAGCACGGAGAGCGCGCACCCCACCATCACCCGACCCAGTCGCTTCGTCATCGAAACGTGTTCTAGTCGCGAAGCGGCCTCGCGCCAGCACCCGCGGGGCGAAGAGCGGTCTGGGCCACCGCGGCAAGCAGGTTCGCCCTCGCGTCTGGAGCGCGAGGTCGGTCGCCAGGTGAGCCGACCGCGTGATCGGCTCGACGCCCCGTGCTAGCCCCGGGCCCGTACGCGCCAGCGCGCGTCAGGAGGTGTGGTGTGGCGAAGGTAGCGCGGGCTCTCATCTCGGTCTCCGACAAGACTGGCATCGTCGACCTCGCGAGGGGACTGGCGGCCGCGGGCGTCGAGATCCTCTCGACGGGTGGCACCGCCGCCGCGATGCGCGAGGCCGGCGTGCCCGTCGTGGACGTGAGCACGTACACGGAGTCACCCGAGGTGATGGACGGCCGCGTCAAGACCCTGCACCCCCGCGTGCACGGCGGCCTCTTGATGCGCGACCTCGACTCCGACCGCGCGGAGCTCGCGTCGCTCGGGGGCAAGCCGATCGACCTCGTGGTCGTGAACCTCTACCCCTTCGAGAACACCGTCGCGCGCGGCGCGGCGCACGACGAGATCATCGAGAACATCGACATCGGCGGCCCGTCGATGGTGCGCAGCGCCGCGAAGAACCACGCGCGCGTCACGGTCGTCACCGATCCGGCGGACTACGCCGAGGTGCTCGCCGCGCTGGAGGAGGGCCCGAGCGCGGCGCTGCGCGCGCGCCTCGCCGCGAAGGCCTTCGGCCACACCGCGGCGTACGACGGCGCGATCGCCGGCTACCTCACGAGCCTCGAGCAGGACGCCGAGGGCAAGGTCCGCCGCGCGCCCTTCCCCGGCACGCTCACGCTGCAGCTCGAGAAGGCGTACGACGTCCGCTACGGGGAGAACCCGCACCAGAAGGGCGCATTCTACGTCGAGCGCGCGGCGGCGGTGGGCTCGCTCGCGCGCGCCGAGTCCGTCGGCGCGGGTGGCAAGGAGCTGAGCTTCAACAACCTCGTCGACGTCGACGCGGCGCTCGAGTGCGTGCGTGAGCTCGATCGCCCGGGCGCGGTCGTGGTCAAGCACACGAACCCCTGCGGCGTCGCGGTGGCCGACACGCTCGAGGCCGCCTACGTCGCGGCGCGCGAGGCGGACGCGTTGAGCGCCTTCGGTGGCATCGTGGCGCTCAACCGCGCGGTCGATCTCGCGACCGCCGATCGGCTCGCGGAGACCTTCCTCGAGTGCGTGATCGCGCCCTCGTACGAGCCGGACGCGCTCGAGCGCCTGCGCAAGAAGAGCCAGCTCCGCCTGCTCGCGCTCGGCGAGCTCGAGGCGGCCGACGCGCCGATGATGACCTTCAAGCGAGTCTCGGGCGGGCTGGTGGTCCAGGATCGTGACGCGACGGCGCGCGCGGAGGTCTCGAGCGGCCGCGTCGTCACGGCGCGCGCGCCCTCGGCCGAGGAGCTCGCCGCGCTCGAGCTCGCGTGGCGCGTCTGCAAGCACGTGAAGTCGAACGCGATCGTGCTCGCCAAGGGGAACGTGACGGTCGGCGTCGGCGCAGGGCAGATGTCGCGCGTGCTCGCCGTGGAGATCGCGGCCCAGAAGGCGGGCGAGCTCGCTCGCGGATCGGTCATGGCGTCGGACGCCTTCTTCCCTTTCCCCGACGGAGTCGAGGCGGCCGCGAAGGCGGGCGTGACCGCGATCGCGCAGCCGGGCGGAAGCAAGAAGGACGATGACGTGATCGCGGCCGCCGATCGCGCGGGCATCGCAATGATCTTCACGGGCGTGCGGCACTTCCGCCACTGACTTCCCGTTGAAGAACGGAGCGCCGAGCCGAAGGAGCGCGAGATGACGAAGCGAGTGCTGATCGTGGGGGGCGGCGCGCGCGAGCACGCGCTCGCGTGGCGTTTCTCGCGCGAGGGCGCGGAGGTGCACGCGGCGCCGGGCAACGCGGGCATCGCGGAGGTGGGCGCGGTCCACCCGGTCGCGGCGGACGACCTCGAGGGGCAGGTCGCGCTCGCCAAGCGTGTCGGCGCGACGCTCGTCGTGGTCGGGCCCGAGGCGCCGCTCGTGCTCGGCCTGGTCGACGCGCTGCAGGCCGAGGGCATCGCGGCGTTCGGACCCTCGAAGGCCGCGGCGCGGCTCGAGGGCAGCAAGGCGTTCTCGAAGGACTTCATGGCGCGCCACGGCATCCCGACCGCGGGCTACCGGGTCTTCGACGACGCCGACGCGGCGAGCGCGTATGTCCGCGACGCCGGGCGTCCGCTCGTCATCAAGGCCGACGGGCTCGCGGCCGGCAAGGGTGTCGTCGTCGCGAAGGACGCGGACGAGGCGCTCGCCGCCATCGATCGCTTCGCGCGCGACAGGGAGCTCGGCGACGCGGGCGCGAGGCTCGTCGTCGAAGAGACGCTGGTTGGCGAAGAGGTCAGCTTCCACGTCGTCGCCGACGGGACGCGCTACGTGGCGCTCGCGCCCGCGCAGGATCACAAGCGCGCGCTCGAGGGCGATCGCGGGCCGAACACGGGAGGAATGGGCGCGTTCTCGCCGCCCCCCGTCGTCTCGCCCGCGCTGGAACGCGCGATCCTCGAGGAGATCGTCGAGCCGACCTTGCGCGGCTGCGCGGCGGAGGGCTTCCCCTTCCGCGGGGCGCTCTTCGTGGGGCTGATGATCACGGGGGAGGGCGCGGACCGGAAGGCGCAGGTGCTCGAGTACAACACCCGCTTCGGTGACCCGGAGACGGAGTGCCTGATGACCCGCTGGGGTGGCTCGGCGCTCGCGCTCTTCGACGGCTCGGCGAAGGGCGACCTACAGGGCGTCGAGACCGAGTGGGACGCGCCGGCGTCGCTCTGCGTCGTGCTGGCGAGCGAGGGCTACCCAGGGGCATACCCGAAGGGGCGAGCGATCGAGGGACTCGATCGCGCGGCCGAGGTGCCGGGCGTGACGGTCTTCCACGCGGGCACCAAGCGCGACGGAGACCGCTTCGTGACGGCCGGCGGCCGCGTGCTCACCGTGACCGCGGTCGGGGCGACCCTCCGCGAGGCGGCGGACCGCGCCTACGCCGCGGCCGATCGCATCCACTTCGAGGGCATGCACCTGCGGCGCGACATCGGCTGGCGCGCGCTGGGCTGAGCTCGGACTCGACTCGACTCAGACGCCGACGCGGGCTCGGACTGGGCTCGGGCTGGGCTCAGACTCGGACTCGGCCTCGGCCTCGGACTCGGGCTCGGGCTCGGACTCGGACTCGGACTCGGCCTCGGACTCGGGCTCGGACTCGGACTCGGACTCGGACTCGGACTCGGGCTCGGACTCGGACTGGGCTCGGGCTGGGCTCGGGCTGGGCCGGGCTGGACTCGGACTCGGACTCGGAGGCGGGAGGTGGACTCGGAGGTGGACTCGGGGGTCAACCCGGCCGCCTTCGCGCGACCTGCTCGTCCGCCGGCGGAGGTCGAATTCGCGCGGAAACTCCAAGTCGCAATGAAAACGACTTGCAACTTCGCAAGTCGCCGCTACGCTCGCGCTATCGAAAATCGTTTTCAAGAGCGCCCGTGCGCGCCAACGAGCGAACCCTACCCATGCGCACATCCTTCAAGCTCACCCTCCCTCTCTTCGTGGCCCTGGCGTTGGCCGGCTGTGGTGACGACGACACCCCCGGCGTCGACGGAGGGCCTGGCCTCGACGGCGGGCCTGGCCTCGACGGCGGCCTCGACACGGACGCGAGCGTCGACGAGTGCGACGCGGAAGCCAACGAAGCCTCGTACTCGTTCGGCAGCCAGTTCGTCGAGGGCGCGAGCAGCGTGGCCTACGACGGCCAGACGCTTCGCCACGTCCTGATCCTCGAGCTGCAGCGCTTCATCCAGCGGCTGACGACGGTGATCGACGGGCCCGATGCGACCTTCGACACGGCCGAGAACATCCTGGCCGGGCTCAACTACTACTTCGAGTTCGATGGCGACTCGGACGGTGACGAGCCGCACGGCATCGTGACGATGCCCGAGACGCTGCAGCGGACCTTCAACGACGTCTCGAGCGGCAAGCAGATCGTCGACAAGCTCGCGGGCAACGATCCCTCCACCGACCACCGGAACTGGACCACGGGTGACTTCCGGGGCTGGAGCAGCCCCGTCGGCGGCTCCACCCCGACCACGCCCGAGACGCTCGTGCGTGCGTGGTTTGCGCTGCTCGCCGAGCGCGGGCAGGCGCGCGCCGAAGGCGCCGTCAGCATGGGGCCCGGCGGCGAGTCGCTCCCGGTGCACGTCACGCCAGAGGGCCTCGACCTCGATCAGCTCATCCAGAAGTTCCTCGTGATGGGCGTGGCGTTCAGCCAGGGCACCGACGACTACCTCGACGACGACGTGCCGAACAAGGGCCTGCTCTCTCCCAACACCCGCGACGGCGAACGCTCCTGGACGATCCTCGCGCACCAATGGGACGAGGGCTTCGGCTACTTCGGCGCGGCGCGCGACTACGACCTCTACACCGACGACGAGATCGCCGGACGTGGCGGCCGCGAGGGCTGGAGCGCGGGTTACCACGACACGAACGGCGACTGCCGCATCGACCTCCTCTCGGAGATGAACTTCGCGGGCGCGGTCAACGCAGCACGACGCGATCGTGGCGCGACGTCAGGCATGGTCGACCTCACGGGCGACGCCTACGGCGCCTTCCTCGCGGGTCGGCAGCTCATCCAGAGCGTCGAAGGGGACCTCACCCCCGCGCAGCTCGACGAGCTCCGCGGCTATCGCGACACCGCGGTCGGCGCGTGGGAGCGCGCCTACTCGGCGACCGTCGTCCACTACATCAACGACACCCTCGGCGATATGGAGGCCTTCGGCACCGACTCCTACTCGTTCCTCGACCACGCCAAGCACTGGGCCGAGATGAAGGGCTTCGCGCTCGGGCTGCAGTTCAACCCGCGCTCGCCGCTGAACGCGATGGTCGACGGAGGCACCGAGACGCTCTTCGAGCGCTTCCACGCGCTCGTCGGGGACGCGCCGGTGCTCGCGACCGCCGACGAAGCGGACATCACGGCCTATCGCGCCGCGCTCCTCGAGGCCCGCGACCTGCTCCAGGCGGCGTACGGCTTCCGCGCCGAGGACGTGGCGAGCTGGTGACCGCCGGAGCGGGGCCGGCGAGCGCCGGCCCCTCTCCGTGACGGCGCCGCCGCAGCCCGTGACCGACCCGAACCGCCCGGCCTAGCTCGCCTCCCTTTCCCTCCCTCTTCTGCTACCTCACGGCCCCGCCATGTCCCTACGCCTCCTCCTCTCGCTCTGCCTGCTCTCCGCCGCATGCGGCGATGACGACCCGGCCCCGACCCCGGACGCCGGCCCGCTCGCGGCCCCTCGCGCGGCCACCGTGCAGGAGCTCGCCCGCGACGTGATCCTCCCGGCGTATCGGCAGTTCGCGGCCGAGGCGGCGGCCCTCGAGGCCGCGATCACGGCGTGGGCGGCGAGCGGGGCCGAGGCGGATCACGAGGCCGCTCGGGTGGCCTGGCGGAGCGCGATGGGCACCTGGCAGCAGGTCGAGGTGATGCTCGTCGGACCTGCGGGCGCCATGGGGCCCGTGATCGGCGGCGAGGATATGCGCGACGCCATCTACTCCTGGCCCATCGTGAACGCTTGCCGCGTCGATCAAGAGCTCGTCTCGCAGGACTACGCGGACGTCGACGCCTTCGCGGCCAAGGCGGTGAACGTGCAGGGGCTCGACGCGCTCGAGTACCTGCTCTTCTACGAGGCCAGCGCCAACGCCTGCGCCCCGAACTCGTCGATCAACTCGATGGGCCTGTGGACGCCCATCGTCGGCGAGCTCCCGGCGCGGCGCGCGGCGATGTCGCGCACCGTCGCGACGCTGCTCGTGCGCGCGGCGAACGCGCTCGTCGCGCGCTGGGACGACTCCTTCTTCGACGCGATGACGAGCGCGGGGAGCGGCAGCGCGCTCTTCCCGACGGCCCAAGAAGCCCTGAACGCGCTGAGCGACGCGCTCTTCTACGTCGACAAAGAGGTCAAGGACATGAAGCTCGCCGACCCGATGGGGTTGAGCACGCGGTGTGTTGGCGAGACCTGCCCCGAGCTGCGCGAGTCGCTCTACGCGGCGCGGTCGATCCCGAACGTGCTCGACAACCTCCGCGGGACGCGCCTCATCTACGCGGGCGCGGAGGGCGGCACCGGGCGCGGCTTCGACGATCTGCTCCGCGAGCTCGGCGCCGACCAGCTCGCCGACGACTTCCTCGGCGCGATCGACGCCGCGATCGCGCTCGCCGAGGGCATCGAGGACGACGTCCCGGCGATCCTGGCGGCGGACCCTGACGGACTCGATCCGCTCTACGACGCCGTCAAGGCGATCACGGACATCCTGAAGACGCAGTTCCTCGCCGTGCTCGACCTCGAGCTCCCGCGGCGCGCCGAAGGCGACAACGACTGAGGGGGCGTCGTGGTCGCGGACGAACGAAGCCACGAGCAGCCGTCGCTTGACCGAGGCTCGCGCTGGGAGGCCCTCTGGGGCCGCGCGCACGCGCCCATCGATCCGGCGTCGGTCGTCGTCTTCCGCGTGCTCTTCGGGGTGCTGGCCGCCGTCGGGGCGCTCCGCTTCCTGGCCTACGGGTGGGTCGAGCGTTTCTTCGAGGAGCCGCGCTTCTTCTTCAAATATTGGGGCTTCGAGTGGGTCGAGGTGCTCCCGCGCCCGTGGATGCACGTGGCCTTCGGTGTGCTCGCCGTGCTCGGCGTGCTGATCTCGCTCGGGCTCTTCTATCGCGTCGCGATCGTCGCCTTCTTCCTGCTCTTCACCTACGTCGAGCTCATCGACGTCACGAACTACCTCAACCACTACTACCTGCTCAGCGTCCTCGCGTTCTGGATGTGCTTCATGCCGCTCGGCCAGGTCGGCGGCGTGGACGGCTGGCTCGCGCGACGCCGCGCGGCCCGGCGCGGTGCGGCGCCGCCGGTGGCCACCCTGCCGGCGTGGATGCTCTGGGCGCTGCGCCTGCAGATCGCGGTGGTCTACGTGCACGCGGGCCTCGCGAAGGCCACGGGCGATTGGCTGCTCCACGCGCAGCCCCTCGACATCTGGCTGCACGCCCGCACCGAGGTCCCGCTGCTCGGCGCCTTCTTGGACCTCCCCTACGTGCCCTTCGTCTTCGCGTGGGCGGGCTTCCTCTACGACACGACGATCCCCTTCTGGCTGAGCTGGCGGCGCACGCGCGTGCCGGCCTACGTCGTGCTGCTCGGCTTCCACTTCGCGACGCACCTGCTCTTCACCATCGGCATGTTCCCGCTGATCATGACGAGCGCGGCGACGATCTTCTTCGACCCGAGCTGGCCGCGTGGAGTCGTCGCAGCCCTTGCGCGGGTTCGAGCGCGCGTCGGTGGGGGCGAGGTCGAGCACCGGAGAGAGGCGCCCGCCGACGCTCGACCCCTCGAGACCGCGCCGCCGCGCCGCCCGTGGCGTGTGGTGCTCGCCGGCGCGCTCGCGCTCTTCGCGCTCGTCCAGGTCGTCGCGCCCCTCCGGGCGCACGCCTACGGAGGTGATCTGCTCTGGCACGAGCAGGGCATGCGCTGGAGCTGGCGGGTGATGTGCCGCGAGAAGGACGGCAGCGTCGCGTTCCGCGTCACCGTACCGGGCCGACGACGTGAGCTCGTGGTTCCCCCGAGCCGTTACCTCACGCCCCACCAAGAGCGCGAGATGAGCGGGCAGCCCGACCTCATCCTGCAGCTCGCCCGCCGCATCGCAGAGGACTTCCGGGCTCGCGGTCACGCCCAGGTCGAGGTGCGCGTCGACGCGTTCGCCTCGCTGAACGGCCGACCGCTCGCCCGTCTGATCGACCCCGAGGTCGACCTCGCGCAGGTGCGCGACGGGATCGGCTTCGCGTCCTGGATCCTGCCGGCGCCAGACTCCGCGCCGATCCGCCTCGCCCGAGGAAGATGATGAACCCCTCGCACTCGCGCTGCGCTGCGACGAGCCGCCGGACGGCGCTCGGCGCCACGTTCCTACTCTCGTTCTTCGTCGTCTCCGTCTCGTCCGCGCAGCCGCCGCCGGTCGAAGTGGAGGACGAGCCCGAGGTGTCCGAGGATGAGCCCGCGGCGAGCGAAGAGGCGCCGGAGACGGATCTCGACGCGGCAGACGACGACGCGGTGGACGACGACGGGCTGGACGCAGGCGACGCGCCCGATGACGAGGACCTGCTCGACGACGAGCTCGACGACGACTCGCTCTACGAGCTCGACGACGCGCTCGACGCTGGGGACGACGAGGACGAGGCGGCGCCGACCATCCGCGACCACGACCTCCAGCTCGGCGAAATCGTGGCGACTGGGTTTCGCCCCGAGGACGCGCTCCGGGTCGGCGGTGGCGTGACCGTGCTCGACGACACGCTCCTCGAGCGCTTCGAGTACGACGACCCGCACACCATCCTGATGCAGGTGCCCGGCGTCTACGTGCGGACCGAGGATGGCTTCGGCCTCCGCCCCAACATCGGCCTCCGCGGCGCGAGCTCCGATCGCTCGAAGAAGATCACGTTGATGGAGGACGGCGTGCTCTTCGGGCCCGCGCCCTATTCGGCACCTGCGGCTTATTACTTTCCGCTCATGACGCGGATGGTCGGCGTCGAGGTCTTCAAGGGGCCGGCGGCGCTCCTCTACGGGCCCCAGACCATCGGCGGCGCGCTCAACCTGGTGAGCCGACCGATCCCGACGCGCCCCGAAGGCGGGTTCGACCTCTCCTACGGTCGCTTCAACACGCGCAAGATCCACTTCCACTGGGGGACCTCGAACCGCTGGGGCGGCGTCCTCTTCGAGGCCCTCGACATCGGCTCCACCGGGTTCAAGGAGCTCGACCGGGTCGGCGCCGCGCAGCGGGCGGACACTGGGTTCTCGCGCAGCGACTTCGTGTTGCGAGGGTTCTTGCAGAGCAATCCGGACCGCGACCACTACCACCGCGTCGACCTGCGGCTCGGCTTCGGCCGCGAGCGCAGCAACGAGACCTACCTCGGCCTGACCGACGCGGACTTCGCCGTCGACCCCACGCGGCGCTACGCCGCCTCCGAGCTCGATCGCATGAGCTGGTGGCGGACGAGCGGCGTGCTGAGCTGGCGCGCCGAGCTCGGCGACCACGTCCAGATCGTGACGGACCTCTACCGGCACGACCTGGACCGCAACTGGCTGCGCTTCAACAACTTCGGCGACTCGGCCGTGGACCCGCGGCAGGTGCTGCTGTCGCCCACGGGCTCGCGCGCGGTCTACTACGGCTTGCTAACGGGCGCCGAGGAGACCACCTCCCCCGCGCAGGAGATCATCCTCGCAGAGAACCGTCGCCGCTTCGTCTCGCAGGGGGGGCAGACGCGCCTGCAGATCGACACGGGAAGCCGCCGGATGCGCCACCACGTCGAGGTCGGGCTCCGATTCCACCAAGACGAGCTCCGCCGCGATCACCTCGCGCACCGCTACGCGATGATCGACGGCCAGCTCACCCCGACCGGGGCGGATCCGGAGACCACGGCCGACAACCTCGGCTGGGCCTTCGCCTTCGCGGGGCACGCCGTCTACCGGCTCGACGTGGCGGGCTTCACGGTGACGCCCGGTGTGCGCACGGAGGTCATCAAGACCCGGCTCGACGATGACCTCTCGGGGACCCGGACCGACAACCTCAACGCCGCCCTCTTGCCGGGCCTCGGGCTCACGTACCGCGTGGTCGAGGGTCTGAGCGTCCTCGCCGGCGTGCACCGCGGGTTCAGCCCCGTGGCGCCCGGCCAACCCGACGAGGTCCGGCCCGAGCTCAGCGTGAACTACGAGGTCGGCGCCCGGTACGTGGACGCGGAGCGCGCGCGACACCTCGAGCTCATCGGCTTCGTCAACGACTACTCGAACCTCACGGGTACCTGCGGGTTCTCGACGGGGTGCGCGGCCGACATCGTCGACCGGCAATTCAATGGCGGAGATGTCCTCGTGTGGGGCCTCGAAGCGGTCGCGAGCTGGCGCTTCGACGTGGGCCGCTTTCAACTCCCCTTGCGGGTGACGTACACCTACACCGGGTCACGCTTCCGCAGCGCCTTCGACAGCGAGGATCCCACGTTCGGGCGTGTGTCCGAGGGGGACGAGCTGCCCTACGTGCCCCGGCACCAGGCGCAGCTCCAGGCGGGCGTCGAGCACGCGAAGGCGGGCCTGCACGTCGTCGGCACGTTCGTGAGCGCCATGCGCGAGCAGGCGGGGCAGGGCGACGCAGGAGAGCTGACCGACATGATCGCGATGGTCGATGTCGTCGGCTACTGGCAGGTGCTCGAGCGGCTGCGGACCTACGTGCGGGTCGAGAACCTCTTCGATCAGCAGCCCATCGCGAGCCGTCGGCCCTTCGGCGCTCGACCGGTACGTCCATTCATGGTGCAGGCGGGAGTGAAGGTAGAGTTTTGAACTACTCCGATTGAGGTAGGAAGAGTGCTTGACCTCGCCGTGTGGGCATGAAACCAAGAAGCCCGCGTGCAGTCTGCGCTCTTCGACGCCCTCCCCGATCCCGTGCTCCTCGTTCACGAGGGCGTGATCGTCGACGCGAACCGCGCGTTCCGCGAGCTCCTCGGGGAAGAGTGCGTGCGCGGGCTCGCGCTGGTCGCGCTCGTCCCCGACGCGCCAGAGGAGCTCGTCGAGCAGCTCACGCAGCGCGCGACCGAGGGGGGCTTCGCGGCACGGCTCGTCTTCCGCGGGCGCTCGTCGCAGCGGCGAATCGCGCTCGACGTGCGGGTCAGCCCCGCGGGCGACCAAGGCTGGATCCTGGTCGGGCAGGACGCGACCGAGGTCGCGGACCTGCACGCGACGATCGGCCGGCTCTCGCGGCTCTACGTGACGCGCCGCAGCGCCGCGATGGTCGATCTCGACCTGCTCCTCGCCGAGAGTCGCCCGATCTTCGAGGGCCTCGGTTGGAACTTCGGCCTGTGGGCGATCGAGCCCTTGGACGAGGAAACTCCTGCCGCCGAGCGACCGGCCGCCGCGGGGAGGCTCGGGGCGCGCCTGCGCTACGCCTTCGTGACATCAGCAGACGAGGCGGCGGTCGCGACGGCTTCCGAGATGGCAGCGATGCTCCAAGGGAGGCTCTTCGCGTTCGACGACGTCCCGCACGTCGCGAAGGTCGTCGCGGACGGACGCGGGCTCTTCCTCGACAACCTCCCGCCCATCGGCGCGGCCTTGCTGCGCTCGCTCGGCGCGCCCGGCGACGCGGAGGAGGCGATGAGGGTGGCGGGCTTCGTGCGCTGCGCGCTCGCGCCAGTCTTCGTCGACGAGCGGGTCGCCTTCGTCCTGATGTTCAGCGGGCCGCGCGTGACCGAGCGCGACTTCGCGGCGATTCAGCTCTTCGGGGCGATGGTCTCCGCGGCGGAGCAGCTCAGCACCTTCAGCGAGGAGATGGCGCGGCAGGAGCGGCACGCGGCGCTCGGACAGATGGCGGCGCAGCTCGCCCACGAGGTGCGCAACCCGCTCGCGGTGCTCTATCAGGCGACGGCGCAGGTGCGGCGGCGCGCGCGGGATGGCCGGGACATCGAGGAGCTACTCACGATGATCGACGAGGAGTCGCGTCGCCTCGATCGCCTCGTCAACGACCTCGTGCACTACGCGGCGCCCCTGACGCCGCGGTTGCGCGAGACCGAGCTCGCGTCGATCGTGCGCTACGCGCTCGACGGGGTCCGCGCCGAGGTGCCCGAAGAACGCTTCGCCGAGCTTCAGCTCGAGCTCGACGTGCCGGAGCTCCGCGTGCGCGCCGATCCGGTTCTGCTCCGGCAGGCCCTCGCGCACCTCTTCCACAACGCGATCGGCCACGTCGGGCAGGGCGGCTCGGTGACCATCTCGGCGCGCGCGGAGCAGTCGTGGGTGCGCCTGCGGGTCACCAACGAGGGACCGCCGCTCGAGCCCTCGGTCGCTTCGCGTGTCTTCGAGCCCTTCTTCTCCACCAAGGCCACGGGCCTCGGCCTGGGCCTCGCCGTGGTGCGCCGCCTCGTCGAGGATCAAGGGGGCCGCGTGCGCCTCGAAGACGGTCAGGGTGGGGTCACCTTCGCGGTGCTCTTGCCCGCCATTTGAAAAGAAGCTCAGCCGATTTCGCTGGCGACCTGGCGACAGCCCCTCTTGGGAAGCTGACGAGCTGGCTCCGCACGCCGCACGCGCCGTCGTCCTTGCAGGGCAGCCGCGCCAGGCCCATGATCCTGTCACGGCTCATGCGCGTCGTGCTCGCGTCGCTGCTCGTGCTCGGCTCCTTCTTCGGGGGCGTCGCGGCAGCGTCTGCTCAGTTGCCGAGCGCGGGCGCGCCGGCCGCTGAGACGCTGGACACGACGGAACGGCTCGCGTGCACCGCCACGACCGAGGCCGACGGCGCCCACCTCGCGCTGCTCGACGCCGACGAGTCCGAGGCGAGTGACGAGCTCACCACGATCGAGGCGCCGTCCGCGAGCGACCCGGTCCCCGGCGTGCTCTGGTCCGAGCGCGACCCGGAGGACGAGCGCGACGGCAACGATCTCTCCAGCCACGCGAGCGGCACCACCGACCCGTCGATCCTGCGGGGAGAGCGCCTGCGACCGTCTGGGGCGCGGGCCGCCTCCGACACCCTCCGGCCGGAGACGTTGCGGTCGAGGGGACCTCCGGCGCGCCACTGAACGTGCCGCCTCATGGCGCCCCGCGGCGCCTCGCGTGCACCCAACGGCAGCGCGCCGTGCCGCACCGCGCCGCCGCACCGCGCAGAAGCCGGGTCCCGGCCCCGTCTCCAAGAGCCCGCTGACCGAGCGAGGTTAGGGGTGTCGCGATGACTGGCCGTCGGCCGCGCAGACCCGCGCATGGACCCGAACGCACCAGCAAGGGCCCCGAACGAGGCCCGGACGCGGACGCGGACTCGGACGCGGACGCGGACTCGGACGCGGACGCGGACTCGGCGGAGCCGACCCGGGCCTGACCCGGACTCGCTGACCGACCCAGGGGCGACCCCGGCCCACGGCGTCGAGTCCCTTCTCCTCAACCCCTCCCCCTCTCCTGGGCTCGGAGTCGAGCTCGAAGGTTCGGTTGCGATGTCTCCTCTTCGTTTCCTCCCCGACGCTCGGGCGCATACGCGCGACGCCCTCGCCGGCTTCCTCGTCTTCCTCGTGGCGCTGCCGCTCTCGCTCGGCGTCGCGATGGCCAGCGGCTTCCCGCCCGTCGCGGGCGTGGTGACGGCCGCCGTCGGCGGGCTCGTCACGCCGCTCCTCGGGGGGGCGCGGCTCACCATCAAGGGCCCCGCGGCGGGCCTGATCGTCCTCGTCCTCGGCGCGGTCACCGAGCTCGGCGCCGGCGACGCCGCGCTCGGCTATCGCAGGGCCCTCGCCGTCGGCGTCGTCGCCGCGGTCCTGCAGATCGCGCTGGCGATGGCGCGCGTCGCGCGGTTCGGCGCGGCGGCGCCGACCACGGCGGTGCACGGCATGTTGGCGGCCATCGGCGTCATCATCGTCGCCAAGCAGGCGCACGTGCTGATGGGCGTGTCGCCGGCGTCGATGAGCCCGCTCGCGCTGCTCGCCGAGCTGCCGCGGAGCCTCGCGCGCGACAACCCGGAGGTGCTGCTGATCGGCGGCGTCTCGCTCGCGCTCTTGTTCGCGTGGCCTCGGCTCGGCGCGCGCGTGTCGGCCCTCGCCCGCGTCCCCGGGCCGCTCGTCGCCCTCGCGGTGGCGATCCCGCTCGGCGTGCTCTTCCGCTTCGACACGCCTCACGACTACGCGCTCTTCGGGCGGACCTTCCACCTCGGGCCGGAGCTCCTCGTCACCTTGCCCGAGCACCTCGCGGACGTGCTCGTCGCGCCGGACTTCGACGTCGTCTGGAGCGCCGCCTCGCTGAAGTACGTGCTGATGTTCGCGATCGTCGGCTCCCTCGAGTCGACCCTCAGCGTCATCGCGGTCGACTCGCTCGACCCCGCGCGCCGTGCGTCGGACGTCGACCGCGACCTCCTCTCCGTCGGGGTCGGGAACCTGCTCGCGGCGCTGCTCGGTGGGCTGCCGATGATCAGCGAGATCATCCGCTCCAAAGCGAACGTGGACGCCGGAGCGACGAGCGGTCGGGCGAACCTCTACCACGGCCTCTTCTTGCTCGTCTTCGTCGCGGCGGTCCCCGGGCTGCTCCACCTCGTCCCGCTCGCGGCGCTCGCCGCCATGCTCGTCTACACGGGGCTGCGGCTCGCCTCCCCTCACGAGCTCGCGCACGTCCGGCGCCTCGGCGTCGACCAGGTCGCGATCTTCGCCGCGGCCTTCGTCGGCACCCTCGCGATCGACCTCCTGGCGGGGCTCGCGCTCGGGATCGCGACGAAGCTCGTGCTCCACGCGCTGCGCGCGCGTGGTCTTGGAGCGCTCCTCTCCACGAGGGTGCACGTCCAGGAGAGCGCGGGAGTCCTCGAGGTCCGCGTCACCGGGGCCGCGACCTTCCTCGCGTTGCCGCGGGTGCAAGCGGCCCTCAGGCGCGGCGACGCGCCGAGCGTCCGGCGGGTGGTGGTCGATCTCTGGGGAGCAGATCTCGTCGACCACTCCTTCCTCACGCGCGTGAGAGCCCTCGCGGACGAGCTCCCGGAGGCGACCTTCGAGCTGCGGGGGCTCGACCGCCTGACCCCCGTCGCGCCGCACCCCGACGCGACGCGGCGCCTGCTCGCGTCACGCTCCACGTCGAGCGCGATCCGATCTGCGCCGGACCTCGCCCCGCCGCGCGACGCGATACGCCGACGCGACGCGACGCACGCGCGCGACGCGATGCACGCGCGCGAGGCCCTCGATGCCGCGGCGCCCGAGCCCGACGAACGAGGGTTGGGGGCACGAGGAGCACGGCGATGACCCAGCATGACACCGAGCGCCTCGAGCGGGCGATCGAGCAGGCAGCTCACCTCCTGCCCACGCAAGCGCCCCTCGCGCGCTTCGTGCATCACAACCCGTTGCACACACTCGAGTCGTCGCCCTTCGACGAGGCGATGGTCGAGGCCGCCGCTCGGCTCGGCGTGGAGACCTACCTCGACGAGGGATCGTACCAGCGCGCGCTGCGGAGCGGGCGGCTGCTCCCCGCCGACATCGACGCGACGCTCGACGACGTGGGGGGCGACGACCGCCCGATCGCGGCGGGTCTCCCGGGGCGCCGAACGCTCCGGCGGGCCCGGCTGCTCGACGTCGACGTGCCCGAGGCGCGCGGCGAGGGCGTCGAGTGGCTCCTCTCCGAGGGCGATGCGTTGCGTGCGCTCCCGCGCTCGATCCCCGCGCCGACGCGCGGCCAGCTCGAGGCGCGGGCGCGTCGGTTCGGGGGCGTCGACACGATGCTCCCCAGGCTCTTCGAGGTCTGCCGCGCGCTCGCGTCGGCCCACGCGCCACCTCGCCATGTCGGCGGGAGGCTCCGCGACCGGATCCTCGACCGCCTCGGGGTCGACCCGGACGCCCTCGTCCATCCGATGCTCATCCGTCACCTCGCGGCCTACCTCGACCAAGGGGTGGCGTACTGGCCGATGCCGGACCGCGACGGCCTCTGGTCGACCTTCCAGCGCTTGCACGGCGCGGGACCGCAGCCTGCGTGGGCCGTCTCCCTCCCGGATGAGCTCCACGCCGTCCGCGGCCGGAGCGCCGGCGAACAAGTGCTTCACGAGCTCGCGTTGCGGGGGATCCCGCCCGGGGCCTGGGCGGATTGGCTCACCGGCCCGCTCCACGCGCTGCCTGGTTGGGCGGGGATGGTGCATCAGCTCGAGCGGCACCCGGAGCTCGCGCCGGAGCTCCCGCCTACGCGGCTCGTCGACTACCTCGCGATCCGGCTCTTGCTCGATCGCCTCGCCGCCTCCTACGTCGCGCGCGAGGCCGGAGTCCATGTCTCGTCGTATGACGCCACGCCACGTGGGGCGGGCGACCGAGAGGACCCTCGCGGGCTCGCGCTGGAGCTCTACTTCACCGCGCTTCGGAGCGGCCTCGGGCCCGCCGAGCTCGAGCGCGACGAGCTCGGCGCCGCCCTCGCGCGAGAGGTGCGCGCCTTCGACTCGATCACGCGGCGGGGGATCTATCACCTCGCGTACGAGCGTCGCTTCCGGGTGCGCGTGCTCGACGCGCTCCTCGGGCACGCGCGCGCCGAGCGCGCCGAGCGCGCCGAAAACACCGAGCGCGCCGATGGTCGCTCCGCGCCGCGGCACGATGGTCGCCACGGTGGACGCCAAGGTGGACGCCAAGGTGGTCGCGACGCGCCGCCGCTCGCGCAGGTCCTCTGTTGCATCGATGAGCGCGAGGAGTCGTTTCGCCGGCACCTCGAGGAGCTCGAGCCGCGCGTCGAGACGTTCGGGTACCTCGGACACTTCGGCGTCCTCATGCGGTACGAGGGCCTCACCGCGCCGCGCGCCGAGCTCCTCTGCCCCCCGGACGTCACGCCGCGGCACCGGGTCCGCGAGGTCCCCGGTCGCTCCACGAGGGAGGAACGCGACGAGCCGACGGCGCGTGGAGAGACGCGCGCCCGCGTGGCCTCCGCCCGCGCCGTCGCCAAGCGCCACCGCCACCTCGCGCGTCAGACCCTCGTGCGCGGAGGGCTCGTCGCCCTGACCGGCGCCGCGAGCGCGGTGCCCCTCGTCCTGCGCACCCTCTTCCCAGGGGTCGCGGATCGGCTGGCGCGCGTGTCGCGGACGGGTGGCGCCGCGTCGGGTGCGCAGGCCCCGACGCGGCTGCACGTGCATCGCGAGCACGACGAGCCGGACGCCTCGGGGCACCTCGACGGCTACTCGTGGGACGAGCAGGCCGAGATCGTCGGCGACGTGCTTGGAACGATCGGCCTCGTCTCGCGCTTCGCCAACGTCGTGTGCGTCGTCGGCCACGGGAGCTCGACCGTCAACAACCCCCACGCGGCGGCCTACCAATGCGGCGCGTGCGCGGGCGCGCCGGGCGGACCGAACGCACGGGCCTTCGCCGTGATGGCGAACGCGCCCGAGGTCCGCGCGCGGCTCGCCGCTCGGGGGATCGAGATCCCGAGCGCGACGGTCTTCGTCGGCGCCTACCACGACACCACCTCCGACGAGCTCACGTACTTCGATGACGACCTGGTCCCCGCCAGCGCGCGCGAGGCCTTCGCGGCGACCCGGCGAGCGCTCGCGCGGGCGTGCGCGCGCAACGCCCACGAGCGCTGTCGACGGTTCCCCGACGCCGGGCCTCGGAGGGCAGCCCGCGCGTCGCTGCGACACGTCCGAGCGCGCAGCGTCGACCTCGCGCAGCCTCGCCCGGAGTACAACCACGCGACGAACGCCGTCGCGGTCATCGGCCGCCGGTCCAGGACCCGCGGGCTCTTCCTCGATCGGCGCGCCTTCCTCGCGTCCTACGACCCCTCCCTCGACGACGCCGAGGGGCACGTGCTCGAGCGCGTCCTCGCGCGGGTCGCGCCGGTCGGCGCTGGCATCAACCTCGAGTACTACTTCAGCCGGGTCGATCAGGCGCGCCTCGGCTGCGGGACCAAGCTCCCCCACAACATCACCGGGCTCATCGGCGTGATGGACGGGCACGGGAGTGACCTGCGTACGGGGCTGCACTGGCAGACCGTCGAGATCCACGAGCCGATGCGTCTGCTCGTCGTCGTCGAGAGCACGCCCGAGCTCGTCGCGCGGATCCTCGAGCGCAATCCGCGGCTTCGCGCGCTCGTCGAGCACCGCTGGGTGTTGCTCGCGACCATCGACCCGGACCGCGACGTCGCGCACTTCCTCGAGCGCACGGGGTTCTGCGAGCACGTCGTCGAGGCCACGGTCCCCGAGGTCGGTGGCTCGAGGGCGTGGTACGAAGGCCACGAAGAGCACCTCGCGTTCGCGCGTGTCACCGCTGGTCGAGCGGAAGAAGAGCCCGGCCGATTTCGCGAGCCGCCCTATCGGACGGCGCGCAGTGAGCGCGGCGAGGAAGCTGACCGGAAGGACGCACGCCAACCGCGGCGGGAGGCCGTCCGATGACGAGCGAGCTCATCGGGGTCGCGGTGTCCGTCGATCTGGCCATCGCGTGGCTCGCCACGTCGATGGTGCTGCTCCCGCTCGGCGCGTTCGCACTGGCCGGCCTCGCCGAGATCGTCGGCGCCGGCTGGCGCGACGAGGTGCTCGCGGCCGTCTCGCGCGCGCTCTTCACGCTCACCACGATCGCCGGGCTCACCGCTGCGGCGCTCTTCGGCCTCGAGGGTGGGCGGCCCGTGCACCACGTCTTCGGCCGGTGGTTCTCGGCCGACGGGGCCGGCGCGCACCAAGCGTACGAGGTCGGCGTCCTGGTCGACGCGACCTCGCTGACCTACCTCGTCCTCACGTCCTTGCTGGCCGGCACGGTCGGCGCGTTCAGCTTGCGCTACCTCGAGGGGGAAGAAGGCGCGGGCCGCTTCTTTCGCGCGATGATGCTCTTCACCGCCGGGCTCTCGCTCGTCGTCGTAGCGGAGAGCCTCGGCCTGCTCTTCGTCGGCTGGGAGCTCGTGGGCGTGAGCTCGGCCCTGCTCATCGCGTTCTACCGGCACCGAGAGGGGCCCGTGAGGCACGCCCTGCTCGCGTTCGCGATCTACCGCATCTGTGACGCGGCCCTCTTGGCGTCGCTCGTCGTGCTCCACCACGCGTCGGGGACCACGTCCCTCCCTGCGGCGTTCGAGGCGCCATTGTCGCCGACGGTGGCGGCGCTCTTCGGCGGCCTCGTCCTCTTCGCGTCGCTCGGCAAGAGCGCGCAGCTCCCGTTCTCGGGGTGGTTGCCGCGCGCGATGGAGGGTCCGACGCCTTCGTCTGCGATCTTCTACGGAGCCCTCTCCGTGCATGCGGGCGCGTACCTCTTGTTGCGCACCGCGCCCCTGTGGGAGGGGTCGACGCCGCTGAGGGTGACGATCGTGATGATCGGCGCGCTCACCGCGCTCCTTGGCACGCTCACGGGGCGGGCGCAGACCGACGTCAAGAGCGGCCTCGCCTACGCGGCGTCGGCGCAGGTGGGCCTCATCTTCGTCGAGATCGGCCTGGGCCTCCACACGCTCGCGCTCGTTCACGTCGTCGGCCACGCGCTCGTGCGCACGCTCGAGCTCCTACGCGCGCCGTCTCTCTTGCAGGATGTTCAGCGCCTCGAGGCGGAGCTCGGCCGTGCGCTGCCGCGCGCGGGGGCGCGCTACGAGCGCGTGGTCCCTCGACGGATCCGTACGTGGCTCTATCGCTTCGCGCTCGAGCGCGCCTTCCTGGACACGCTCGCCTCACGGCTCATCGCCGCGCTGCGACGGGCCACGCGCGCGCTCGACGCGTTCGACCGGCGCGTCGTCGGCGCCGCCACCAGCCGCGCCTCCACGCCGGGTCGTGGGGTCGGGGCCTCCGCGGGCGTGGCACATGGGTCGACCTCGGAGCCTCCTCCCGCCGCCACGAAACGCGAAGGGGTCACCATGAAACGCGGAGGGGAAGGGGCCGAAGCCGACTGGCCCGAGACCGTGGAGGGGCGCCGATGAGCTCGACCGATCCTTGGATCGCCATCGGTCCCGCCCTGGGTCCCGCCGCGACGTTCGGGGCGATCGTCACCCTCGCCCTGACCGCGGGCGTCGTGGCTCGCGCCGCGAGCACGCGCTCGGCCCGCTGGTGGGGCCTCCTCGGCGCGATGCTCTCGTTGCTCCTCGCGATCTTGGCAGCGCGTCGCCGCAGCACGTCGAGCGTCGACGCGCTGGGCGCCGACGCGCTGGGCGCCGACGCGCTCGGCATGGACGCCCTCTGGGGGCTCGACGCGCTGTCCGCGCCAATCTTTCCCTTCGTCGTCGCGCTCTTCGCCGTGATCACCCTGGCGGCCCCGACGCGCTTCGCGTCACCCACGCTCCTCGCGCGCTTGGCGCTCGCCAGCGCGCTCGCGCTCGTCGTGATCGGCGCGCGTCACCCGCTCCTCGTGGCGCTCGCCTGGGCGGGCTCATCGGTCCCCACCGCGATCGAGCTGCGGGGGCGCCCCGGAGCGCGGGCTTTCGTCGTCCACCACGTCGTGAGCGCGCTCTTCGTCGTCGCGGGGCTCTTCGCGGCGCACGTCGCGTCGCCACGGCTGGCGGGCGCTCTGCTCGTGCTCGGCGTCCTCATCCGCGAGGGCGTCGTGCCATTTCACGCCTGGGTCCCGAGCCTCTACGAGCGAGCGCCGCTCGGCTCGGCGCTGCTCTTCTCGCGGGCACAGGTCGGCGCGTACCTGCTGGCGCGCGTGCTCGTCGCGAGCCCCCTCGGCAGCTCCGCGACGTGGGGCCTCGACCTGCTCGGCGCGATGACCATGCTCTACGGGGCAGCCCTCGCGCTCGGACAACCCGGCGTGCGGCGCGCGCTCGGCTACCTCGCGACGAGCCAGACCGCGATCGTGCTCCTCGGTCTCGCCGACGGCGGGCCGATCGGCGCGCGCGGCGCGGTGCTCGCCATCGTCTCCGTCGGGCTCGCGCAGACGGGGCTGGGGCTCGCGCTCTGGGTCACGGAGGCGCGCCGCGGCGAGCTCCGTCTCGACGGGGCGGGGGAGGGCGTGGCCGCGACGCCCGCGTTGGCGGGCGCGACGCTCTTCCTCGGCCTCGCGTGCGTGGGGCTTCCCGGGACGCTCGCGTTCGTCGCCGAGGAGCTGGTCTTCCACGCCACGCTCGAGGCGCGGCCCTGGATCGGCGTCGCGATGGTGACCGCCACCGCGATCAACGGGGTGCTGGTGCTGCGGATCGCGCTGCGCATCTTCGCAGGCGGCGTCATCGGCGGCGCGTTCGGAGCTCGTCGACCGCGGGGGGGCGCGGACCTGCTCGCGCGCGAGCGCGTGGCGTTCGGCCTGCTGGGTGCATCGCTCGTCACCTTCGGGGTCGCGCCACAACGACTGTTGAGCGTTGGCGCCGAAGACCCCGCGGAGATCCGAGCCGACGTCCACGTGAGCGCCGACATGAGCCGCGACGCGCACCGGAGGGAGATCCATGACGACCGGTGAGCTCGAGGGCGGGCACGCGTCGTGGGCGGCGTCATCCAAGAAGCCAACGGAGACGTCCGCGTCCGCGACCGCGGCCTCCGCGCGGGTCGTGCACGCTTGGAACGCGCTGCGGGTCGTGGCGATGTTCGACATCGCGAGCTTCCATCTCACGCATCGGTACTTCCTGGGAGGGATCGGGCTCCCCGTGTTCCTGCTGCTGTCGACCGGGCTGACGGTGATGGGCCCGCGCGTCGCGCCACGCGCGACGATGCTTCGGCGTCGTCTGGCGCGGCTCACGGGACCTTGGGCTTTCTGGACGCTCGTGCTCTCGGGGGTCCACGTGGTGCGCGCCCTGCGGGACGGGCTCCCACCCTTCGGCTGGTTCGAGGTGGAGATGCTGCTCGAGGGCGTCGAGACCCACTTCTGGTACCTCCCCTTCGTCACCGTCGCGGGGTGGCTCCTCTACGAGGTCGATCGCGTCACTCGGGGGCTCCCACCCGTCGCCATCGCGGGCGCGAGTCTCGTCGTGGCGTTGCTCGCGACCTCGGCCGACGGCGCCTTCGTCTATCACGACCCCTTCTCGCAGTGGGCCTTCGCCTTGCCCTCGCTCCCGCTCGGCCTCGGCCTCGGCGTGCTCGTCCGATGCCGGCGCCAAACGCTGGCGGTCGCCTACGTGGCGGCTTTCGGCGTCGGCGCGGCCTCGCTCCAGGCGACCGGCTTCGCGACGGGAGACGCCGCGGTCCGCTTCGGCGCCGCGGCCTCCGTGCTCGTCGGCCTCTGGCTGCTGCCCAATCGCGAGCTCCCCCTCGTCCGTCGGGTCGAGCCCCTGATGCTCGGCATCTTCCTCCTCCACGTGACGGTCGGCTACGTCCTCCTCGATCATTGGATCCCGCACGGGACCATCCCCGCCGTGCCCTACGTCGCCTTGGTGGTCGTGCTGACCGGGGCAGGGGTTTGGGTCATGCGACGGACTCCGCTGCGGCGCTTCCTCTGAAACGCGCCAGCGATTGAGGAACGATAAGCCCGAAGCCGGGGCAGCCGGCTTCGGACTTCTCACGGCCGCGCGTTGCACGGGTCAGAGGTCGATCGTCAGCACTCCGTAGGGACCCATCGCGCAGAACGCACGCTGGTTCCGCACCTCGAGCGATCCGCAGTACCAACCTGGCATGTCGATCTTTCGCACCTGGGGCGCGGCGCTGCCGCTCGCGTCGATCACGACGAGGCGATTGGACCCGGGGATGAAGGCGTGCTCGCCGCGCGCGGTGAGACCACCGCCGCCCCAGTAGTAGCTCGAGTCCGTGTCCAGCGAGACGCTCGGCCGCGCGTCGAGGGTCGCGTCCTCACGGAGCGCGAACACGGTCAGCCGCGCCTCGGGAACGGTGGGCGAGTGCCATCCGTAGAGGCTGCCCGACTGGCTTCGCACGAAGACCCGCGAGTCGGTGACCGCAACCGAGGTCCCGAAGAAGCCGTCGCGGTCGAGACTCTCGCGGCTCACGAGTCGCGCGCGCTCACCGTTCAAGCGCAGCGTGTTGACGCGGCGATCCCAGGTCTGGCAGACGTTCGTTCCCCAATCGAACGACACACGACCGTGGGAGGTGCGGCAAGTCTCCCAATCGCTCGTGCGCTCGTCCTGGAGGACGTCTTCGAGCGTGACGACGACACCGGCGCGATGATCGTAGTGCACGACCTGCCCCGGAATGTTCACCGGTGCGAGCATGCGTGGTGACGTCGGGGCGCTGAGGTCGAGGCGATCGAGGTAGTAGCGCACGCGGCCGCTCCCGTCGGTCAGGCGCTCTGCGTGTTGGCTCGCGATGATGTCGCCGCTCACGAGGCCGCCGCTCGAGCCGCTGCCGCCGTACCACCAGCCATAGCCATAGTCGATGGCGCAGCCCCACGGGAAGTAGCCCCAGCCACCACGCGCGACGTCGGCCGGCAGCTCGAAGCGAGCCGTGAAGGTCGGCGACGCGGGATCCTCTAGGCTGTAGACGTCGTAGCGAACCTGCTGCTCATCGCGCGAGCCGGTGTCGGGATCGTAGGTGTAGCTGCCACGGATCCGGCTCACGACGAGTGCCGTGTCGGTCTTCAAGACCGCGCCGAAGTGCTCGTACCCGCCGTCCGTGCTGATCGCAGCCTCGACGTCGACGTGACCGGTCACCATCGGCTGTTCGCCGCGCGTGTCGACGACGTAGAACCGCAGGGTGCTCTCGTAGCGACCCGAGCGGTAGTCGTGGCGTTGATGCGGCGCGTAGACGAAGTCTCCGTGCGGGTAGATCGCGCTGCCCCACGTCGAGTAGCTCCCGCACGAATCGGAGCCTTCGTGGGTGTCCGTCAGGTCCAGCGAGGAGCTCGGCGCGGCGGTCGAAGCCTCCGCGGCGCTGGCGACGTCGATCGTGGTGCGACCCGTCCACCAGTCGTTGCCGAAGCGGAGCACCTCTTCGTCCGAGATGGCGTGGACGGATGTCACGTGGCGCGCGACCTCGAGCGTGTCGAGGGCAGCGGGCGCGTCGCGATTGGCGATGTCGAAGCTCTGCACCGCATGATCGGAGATGCCGAAGAGCGTGTCCGCGCGAAGGATCGAGCGACGCGCGGTGCCGATCTGCGGAGCGACGCCCCGCAGCGTCAGATCGTCGCCCGCGAGGTCGATGATCTGGATGCCGCTCTGGTGCTCCCAACCGCAGTCATCACCCTCGGCCCGACCGTAGCCCGCGAAGGGCACGAGGATGAGGCCACGATCGAGGAGGAGGTTGAAGGCCTTGTGGATGCGATCCTGATCTTCGACCGCCCAAGACCAGTCGCTGCCGAAGTGCACGCGGTCGAGCATCGTCGGCGCGGCCATGTCGGAGACATCGAAGATGGAGACGGTCATCGCGCCTTCGTCGAAGCCGAGCCCGTACACACGATCGCCGCGCGGCTCCATGTGATAGACCCAGCCGGGGATCTCGAGCTCACCGAGTTGCTGCGGCGCTGACGGATCGGAGAGGTCGAAGGTAAACAGCGGATCGATCTGCTCGAACGTGATCGCGTACGCGCGGTCGCCGTCGAAGCGCGCCGACTGCAGCGTCTCCGGTCGGGGCAGTCGCAACGTCAGGCTCGCCAGCGGCGTGATCTCACTCGAGCTGACGATCGTGAAGGTCTCGAGCACCGGCTCTTCTCCAGAGCCCCAGCCACCCGCTTGGCTGATGACGCGGAGCACGCCTTCGTACTCGTCCATCTGCCAGCGGCTCTGGATGCGGCCGTGAACGTTCACCGTTGCACCGACCTCCATCGCTCCGTTGGGGTCCGAGATGTCGATCGTGAAGACGCGTGTGTCCTCGCTACCGCCCGGCTCCCACCAACGGCTCCAGTCGTTGCTGGCGACGTAGATGCGCTCGGCGGTCACGCTGACGCTCTGCGGTCCCCAGTCCGCCCCCGACGCGAGCTCGACTTGATCGACGAGGTCGAAGCCGGACGGACTCACGGTGAACGACGCCACGCGCGTCTTGGGCTGGGTGTCGCAGCGCCAGCAGTAGCCGTTCTCGTAGGTCACGAGATAGAGGACGTCGCCCACCATGCGGGAGTCGCTGATCGCGCCGTGGACCTCTTGGTCGGCGAGCACCTCGATGTTTGCCGGATCGGCGACGTCGAGCGCCTGAACGCGCGCGGTCGTCTGCCATGAGGCGTTTCCGGTCGCTTCGTCGATTTCGTACGTCCAGAAGCCGTTGTACATGACGTACGCCACATCATCGCGGAGGTACATCTCGAACGGCACCGCGGAGAAGCGATGGCTGCCGAGCACGTGGAGGTCGCTCGGGTTCTCGAGATCGATCACGGTGAGGCCCGCGAAGCGCGAGAGCGCGTAGAGGTGATTGCCGTCGAGCTGGATGATATCGGCTTCGGCGACGAGACGTCCGGGATCGTCGCTCCCCTCGCCGTCGAGTCCCGGAGCCGCGGCGCCGGCGTCCGCTCCCGCGCCCGCATCGGCACCACCGGTCGACTGGCCGTAGATGTCCGAGATGAAATCGCCGGATGAATGATCGGAAGCGTCACGACATCCGAACGAGCCGAAGGACGCGAGGAGCGCCACTGCGACCGAGAGGCGAGCTGAACGTGTCGGCATGCCGGAAGCCAAGAGCAAGGCGCGTGCCCAGGCGTTTCTACACGCAAAAGAGCGAAGAAACGTCTCGAACGTGCGCAGGAAGGGAACGATCACGACGGCCAGCTCACGTGCTGCGGCACAGGGTGACTCACCGCACTTCGTGACCGCTCCTTTCCCTGCTCAGCACCGACTACCTCGCCACCCTCGAGTCGCTCGCGAGCGTGACGCAGCGAAGTGGACCGCTCTGGGCCCTGCTCTGTCGACAGAGCTGTGTCGACACTGCTCGGTCGCCAGCGCGGGTGGCTTGCCAGCTCCAGATCTCCGAGTGACCATCGGCTGTGGGGGCACGTTGGTCGATGGTCTGTTCCACTTCGCGGTGCGCTACACCGGCGGCATCCGTCACCCCGGCGGGTCGTTCGCGATGCGCGGGAACGACGACCTCGAAGACGTGCTCTGGTCCTTCGACGGGCAGCTCCCGGGTGGAGGTGCACGACCGGTCGAACCCGAACGTGACCCCGGACACGGTGACGACGAGCTTCCCCGAGCCCACCGGAGCTCTTTCCGCCCGTGCCCTGAGGCCTCGGTTCCCATTGCGCGAGAAGGCCGAGCGGGACGCGTGACCGAGCCGCTCCGGGTGCTCTTCGTCTGCAGCCGCAACCGATGGCGGAGTCCCACCGCGGAGCGGATCTTCGCGCGGATGCCCGAACTCGCGGTTCGGTCGGCGGGGACGAGCTCGAGTGCGCGTCGCACCGTCAGCCCGCAGGACCTGCAGTGGGCCGACGTCGTCCTCGTGATGGAGTCGAAGCACCGCGCCCGGCTCGTGGAGCGCTTCGGGCGCGACCTCCCGCCGATCGTGGTGCTCGAGGTGCCGGACGACTACCGTTTCATGGATCCGGAGCTCGTAGCGTTCCTCGAGGCGCGGGTCCCCGATGTGCTCGCGTCGTTTTGGGTCCCAAAATGAGCGGACTGAGACCGAGTGGGAGTCGGTCTCCCGAACACGAAGTGGGCTCCGCGCCGGAACCCCCGCCTACCCCGAGCTGCACGTCTCGGCGTACGGAGAGCGCGTCGCACTGGTGAACAGCCCGCGGTGGTCAAGAAAATCCTCGCGCAGTGTGCGCGCGAGGATCTCCCGCGCGATACGCGGTGTTCCGGGGAGGCCACCGCGCGCGCTGGCCTCCGAAGATGACGCTGGGTCAGCGTCATCTTCGCGCGCCTTCCTCGGTGTCCGCGGGTGTCGGCGGTCGACACGCCCGTTGGGCGTTACGCGGCGGCTCGCGGCGCTCGCGCCCTTCGACGATGAGGATCGGTGTCCGCCCGAGCTCCCACCTCAGGTTCGGGGCCTCGCCGCGGATGCGCAGGCGCCCCTCGTGCTCGCCCTCGAGGTGGCAGAAGTCGCACGGGCTCGTGAGGTTCTCGGGGGCGTCGTCGCCCTGGTGCGCGCGGTACTTCACGTGGTGGCAGGTCACGTTGCGGCTCGTGCAGACGGGGCTCGTGCAGCACATCCGGTCGCGGACGTGGATGTCGTGGTACTTCCGCTCGCGCGAGATCTGCGGCAGCGCCACGTGGAAGAGGGCGGTCGCCGCGAAGCGCAGAAAGCCGCTGGAGCCGCCGGGCAGGCCCGCGCGCTCGTAGCTCACCTCGAGCTGCCGGAAGTGCAGCGCGACGTCCTCGCGGCAGCGGATGCGAAGCGTCGCGTAGCCGAGGCGCCGTCGACGGCCCGACGTCGCTGCCCACGCTCCCACGAGGCGGTCTGCGTCGGAGCCTCCGAAGGTCGACGCGCGCGTCGCTGAGCGATTGGCGTTGATGAGGGGGTCGTCGTTGATGAGGGGCTCGTCGTGGTCGCCGTCGCGCGGCGGAGCCGGAAGCGCCACGGATGGGGTCGAGCGAGACGCTGCCCCGAATGTCGGAGCATTTGCCTGCGCCGTCGGGAGCACCGCGTCGAGGAGCTCGTCGCGCGTTCGAGTTGGAAGCGCCGAGTGGAACGTTTCGATGCATCCGTAGATCCCGTCGACGCACCCATCATCGGCGGAGGAGTCGTCGTCGGAAGTCCCGAACATCTGAGACGCACCTGTAGAACGCGGGGAAATTCCGAGCTCGGCGTCGAGGAGCTTGTCCTCCGCCGCGTCGCGAGGGGTCCGGAGCATGTGGGCGACGAGGGCGAGGCCCGACGGTCGCTCCGCGTCAGCCAGCGCGAGCCGGGCGTCGTCGCCCGAAGTCCCGAACATCTGAGACGACTCGGTGAAAACCGAGAAATCTGCGCGCGGGGCGCGGACACGCTCGTTGGGCGAGCCACCGTTCGCGAGCTGTCGCGAGTGCTCAGGCACCACGTCGGTGACGCGAAGTGGAGGCGTCAGCAGCTCGGCGCGATCGGGCCGCGCCGGCTCGCTGAGCCGGGCCCATCGTGCCTCGTCGTTGGCTCCATCGCGCGCCGTCGTCCATCCCTCGGCGCCATCGAGCCTCCGTCCATCGGCGCCATCGGGCGCGTCATCTGCTGCCACGCCGGCTCGCCGCGCGGCCTCGACGCCCGAGACCACCGCGACGACCGCCTCGGCGTGTGGCGCGTCGGCGAGCCGGCCGATCAAGGCGCGCAGCGAGGCGCCCGAGAGCGTGTCGCGCTCCACCCGCCAGAGCTCCTCGAGCAGGTCGGGGTCGGGGGGTGTGAGCGGCCCGCGCCGGCCGAAGAGCCGCGCCGAGAGCTCGACGACCTCGATCTCCTCGCGCAGGTGTTTGTACGTCCGCTGACGGGCGCGCTCGATCCACGCCACGACCGTCGAAGGCCGCGCGACCCGCGCGATGAGCTGCGCCACGCTGCTGCCGATGCGACCGCTGCGCACCGCGGCGTCGAGCGCGGGAAGCCGCCGCCCCTCGCGCGCGAGCATCATCCAGCCCTTCACCGCGGCCGCCGAGGTGCCGAGCCGCTCGCGGCAATATTGCTCTTCGCTCGCGTAGCCGAGCCGCGCCCAGCCGCGACCGCCGAGCACGCGCTCGGCCAGCTCGCCGAGGAAGAGCTCGCGCGTGTCGAGCGCCGCGCCGAGCCCGCGCAGCCGCTCGTCGAGCGCCTCGATCGTCCGCGGGAGCGGCTCGAGCTCTGGCGCGTCGCCCGCTTCGATGGGCGCGGCGCCGCCGATGGGGAGGTGCGGCGCCGCGCGCTCTTCCTGCCGCGCGCGCTCCTCTTCGGCCTGCTGTCGCGCCGCCAGCCAGCGCCGCTGCAACGCCACCACGTCGTCGGGCGAGAGGTCCCTGCTCGGATCGTCACCCGCGACCTCGAGCAGCGAGCTGCTGCCCTCGGCCAACAAGAGCTCGAACCAGCCCGTGGCGCCGACGCCCTCCATCGCCTCGATCAACCAGCGGGCGCGCTGCACGAGCAGCGCGTCCTCGCTCGGGAGCGAGATCTGCAGCGTGACCAGCCGCTCGGACTCCTCCTCGGCGCCTCCCCGCTCGCGCAGCACCTCGACCGCCGCGCGCACCGTCATCCCCTCGGTCGCCTCGAGCAGCTCCGCCTCGTCCTCGGCCGTGGCGTGGCGGCTCAGCAGCTCGGCCATGCTCCACGAGAGCTCGCCCGACCAGAGCGCCGCGAAGATGCGCGGCAGCGCCGCGATCCGCGCTGCGGCCGAGCGCAGGTCGCCCGCCCAGCGCCCCGAACGTGAAACGCGCTCCTTGGCGTAGGCGTCGAGCGTCCGGAACCCGAGCTCGCGGTGCTGACGCCCGAGCGCCGCAAGCGCGAGGCCAACCTGCAGGCGCAGCCGCCCGAGCCCACGCGAGAGCCGGAAGAGCTCTTCATCCGCGCCCTCGAGATCGTCGAGCGTCAGGTCGGCGCTCATCCGGTGGGTGAGCTGCTGGTCGTGGTGTCCCCTCATCGAATCCAGCCCATGTCGTTCTTAGCGCGACACTGAACATGCGTCAAGTGCCACTGCGGGTGCTCGGGAGGGTCACGAACCAGAGGTGGGCGATCCCCACCGCAAGGACGAGGTCGACCGGCGGGGCGGCGAGCCACGTGAGGTGAGCCACGTGAGGAGCATGTCGAGCTTCGCGAGCCCGCTCACGATACGTCAGCGCATACAGCCGATGCGGCGCGTGGCGACGACCATCTGGTCGAACGTGAGCGTGCCTTGGTTGTCGGCCGTGATGTAGTTCTGGGGCCAAAAGGCGTTCAGGCGGAGCGCGGTCGTGCTCCGGAACTGGAGGTCGAGGACCTCGGTGGCGGGGGCCGGGTAGTCGGTGCACTCGCTCCCGTCGGAGTCATCTGGGCAGAACTTGTCGCGGATCCACCAGCCCCGCGGTCCGCTCCCGTCGAAGCGCTGGATGAGCCGGTCGTTCTTCCAGATCTCCAGGATGGCGCCCTCGCTCGACGACGGGCTCGTGTTGAGCCGCACGTGAACCTCGAGGCACACCCAAGCGTCCTCGTCGAGTGTGAAGTCGTTCCGGTGCACGAGGCCGTTGCCGTAGTACGCGGTCCCGTTGTCGTTCACGGGCTCTGCCATCCACGAGCGCATGCGCATCCAGTAATTGTAGAAGTCGAAGCGCGGACCCGACGGGCCGTCGTAGACTGGCTCGACCGCGATCGAGAATCGGTCGTCACCATTCGGGCGCCGACCGGCGCTCGGGCTCGGCCAACGCATCGAGGGGTTGTACCCGCCGACCCACATGCCAGAGTGGTGCCACCGCACGCCGCCCTCGTAGCGCGCGTACCACCGTACGTACCACTCGTCGGCGTCGGGGAGCTGCTTGAAGAGGTCGACGGCTTCGCGGCCTTGGCCTGCGCGCATCGCAAGCGCGGTACCTGAGCCGTTGGGCGTATCGGTGACCAGCGAAAAGCGGCCCTCATCGCGCACCTGATCGTAGCGCGCCGAGATCGCGGCGATGGAGCCCGCCTCGAAGTCCTCGAACCAGATGACGTCCGAGTCTCCGCCCATGCCCACGTCGCCGGGGTGCTCGTCGGAGAGGGTCATCACGCCGCCGTCGCCGCCGTCGCCGCCGTCGCCGCCGTCGCCGCCGTCACCGCCGTCGCGTCGACCGCCGTCGGCCTCGCCGCCGCCGCCGCCGTCGATGCTCCCTCCACCATCGTCGTCGCCCCCGCACGCGGAGGTCCAGGAGGCCAACGCGAAGAGGCATGAGAGGAACGCGCGCGGAATCATGGTTGGGAGACTATCATGTGTCGGTTCGACCGACTGAGACCCGCTCCAACCCGAGTGGTCCGTTGGAGGTTCCCTGCCGCTCGTTCGAACCCTCGCGGCGCGCCCGCTGTCGGACGCGCGACGAGCCTCGCGCAGCGGGTTCCAGGGCGGGGCAGGCGGGGCACGAGGTTCCGCCATTCTTGGATTCGGCACGTCGCGATCCCGTACCTCCGCGCGCGGCACTTGGATCCGGAGCGAGGGGTCGAGTCACCGTGCGCGCTCGGCGAGCGCGACGCGGAGCGCTACGAGGAGCTCCGTGTCGGTCGAGCCGTCAGGGGCCCCCTGCGCGACGCTGGCCACGTGCTCCGTGGTACCGGCGCGCAAGAGCTGCCCGTCGTCGCCGCAGAAAAGGTGCAGGTCGTAGACGTGGTGGCCGGCGTCGTCGAAGACCGAGAACAACTCGATCAGCGCCTCGCCCCCTTCGCCGTCTTCCTCGGCTTGCTCGAGGAGCGGCCCGAGCTGTTCCCGCAAGAGCTCGTCCATGGCTTCGAACGTGGGCGTCGGTCGCCGACGAAAAATGAGCCGCATGATTGGAGGATCTCATAGTCTCAGGGTCGATGAAATCCGAGTTGCCACGTCTGTCGACGACGGGAGACAAGCCGGTCTTCGTGGTCGGCAGGAAGCCCGACGCGAAGGCCAAGGGAGGGCTCGTCGCGCTCATGAGCGAGCCGTCCGCGCGCGATCTCGAGGAGCTCGCGGCTTTCTTGCGCGAGCACGGGCCTCGCACGATCGTGCGCGTTGGCGCGAAGGTGCCGCTCGTGGTGTTGGACCACGTCACTGGAGCGCCCGTCGTGATGCTCGAGGGCGGAAGGAAGACGTTCGACGGGCTCGGCGCGTTGCCCGAGTCCGTCCGGCGCCTCTCGGTGGGCAAACAACCCAAGCCGTTCTCGTTGGCGGACCTGCCCCCCGACCACCTCGAAGAGCTCGAGCTCGATGTGGCCTCCGTGACGGAGTTCGGGCCCCTTCCGAAGCTTCGCACGCTCGGCTGGACCCGCATGGCCGATGCCGGCGCGGCCTTCGTGACCAGGCAGCCGACACTCCACGAGCTCGGGCTGCGTGCGTCCGCGATCACGCGCCTGCCGGCCTCTGCGGTGCTACAGCGCCTGATTCTGCTTCAGCCCACGGAGCTCACGTCGCTGTTCGGGATCGACGCGCTGCCCGCGCTGACGTTCCTTCGCGTCGACGCCCCGAAGGGGATGGAGCGGCTCGGCTCACTCTCCGCCGCAAGCGCATTGGAGACCCTCTTGCTGGTCTCCGCACACCGAATCGCGGATCTTTCCGACATCGGATCGGCGCCGAAGCTCGAAATGCTCGGAGTCCTTGGAACGAAGCTCGACGAGACGCCTTTTCTGAATCTCGAAGGCAAGCTCTCCGGAGGTAGCTTTCAGCTCCAAACTCACGCGGCGAGCAAGCGGCTCTTCGCGCACCTCGGGATTCCGTACCGAAAGGCGGAGCTCATCGAGAACCGCTTCTTCGATGAGCCGTGATCGCGTGCTCGAGGCGGGCGTTCCAAGGCTATCGGCGGCGGAGGTTGTCACGGCGTCCATAGCTCTCCCTCGTTCTCTCGAACGCATTTACACCGCCCCCGAGACTCTTCGACGTCGCATGGAGCATCTGCTGCCCTTCCTCGTCGCCGCAGTTGACGCGCGGCGCCACGGACGTCGCGCGCCTTCACAGCTTCCGGACTACTGAGGCTCGCATCACCACGATCGGCAGGCATCGAATGGGCCCCGGTTGCGACGCGAAGCGTCACGACGCGCCACTTCAACGCGTGACGAACCCGCCGTCTCTTCGCTCGACCACTTCGCCCGCGAGCAAGAGCTCGAGGAGCGCGAGCTGCAGTCGCGGCAGGTCGAGGCCGGTGGCGTCCGCGAGCGCGTCGCGGTCGCGAGGCACGGCGCTCATCGCCGCGAGCGCGCACGCGGCGTCGGCGCTGAGATGCCGGCTTCCATGACGGCGGTGATGGACCGCCTCCCGCGCGACCGGCAGATCGAGCGTGGCGAGCACGTCGTTCGGGTGGCTGCATGGGAGCGCGGTGCCGCGCAGCAGCGCCGCGCAGCCTGCTCCGCGGCGATCCCACGGCGATGCGGGGACCGCGAAGACGAAGCGCCCGAGGCGGCGCGCCGCCGCTGCGGTCGAGAGCGCCCCCGAGCGCGCGGGCGCCTGCACCACGATCGTCGCCTCGGCGAGGGCGGCGATGATCCGGTTGCGGCCGACGAAGCGCGCCGCGGTGGGCGCCGCATGCCGCACCTCCGCGGCGAGCGCGCCCTGCGCCGCGATCTCGGCGAAGAGCGGCGCGTGCTCGGGCGGGTAGGCGCGCTCGACGCCGTTCGCCAGCACGGCGACGGTCCGTCCCCCCGCCGAGAGCGCGCCGCGGTGCGCCGCCGCGTCGATCCCGAGCGCCCCGCCCGAGACGACGACGACGCCCTCGCGCGCGAGCGCGGCCGCGAGCGTGTGCGCGAAGTCGCGGGCCTGGGGGTCGGGGGCGCGCGTGCCGACGATGGCGACCGCTCGCCCCGTAGGGAGCGTGCCCCGCACGTGGAGCTCGGCGGGCGCCTGCGAGAGGTCGTCGAGGGCTCGCGGCCAGCCAGGGGCGTCCGGCGTGAGGCACGCGGGCGCAGCGGAAGAAGCGATGAGCGGCAGCACGTTCGCTCTTCGCGCAGAGGAGCCCCGAGTTGCGCCTCACGTCGACCCCAGATGCACGCGGGCCGATGATGCTGGAGCCGATGATGCTGGAGCCGATGATGCTGGGGCCGACGACGCTGGGGC
>JAHBWH010000350.1 GCA_019637115.1 Myxococcales bacterium
CGTCCAGCCCCTCGACCTCGACCTGCGGCTGGGTGATCTCGACCGTGACCTCGAAGACCTCGCCACCCGCCAGCGTGAAGCGGTTGCGACCACCGAAGGGCGCGTCGAGGCGCGGATCCATGTAATGCCAGTCCATCACCCACGCGCCCGGCGTCGCGCCCGCCTGGATGTCGACCACCTTCATCGCGAGCCACGGCGTCCCTTGGAAGACCTCGCGATACCAGCCATAGACCTCACGCTGACCGTCGTGGCGGGTCGGCTGCCCCTCGGGGGTGCGGTTGAACGGCTCGACCAGCGACCCACCCTCGGCGAAGAGCGAGGTGATCGCGATCGCGTCGCGGCGGTTGAAGTGGAGCGCGTAGTGCCGCAGCACCTGGTCGGGCGCGCGCGGCTCGCGCGCCGTGGGGGCGTAGACCACCTTCAGCTCGAGCCCGTTGCACCACACCGAGCGCTGCACGTAGACCTCGAGGAACGAGCCCCGCAGGCGGACGTCTCCCGGCCGGTCCTGCTCGACCTGCGTGGGACACTCGCCCACCGTCACGCGCGCCTCCTCGTGCATCGACCACGCAGCGTCGGCGGCTCCTCCAGGTGTCGCCCGCTGCGCGACGGTCTCCGCACAGCCCTCTCCGATGCGGTCATCGGTGACGAGGACGAGCCCGGTGGCGTCCGCGGCGACCTCGAGCCGTCTCTCGAAGTCGTCGCTCATCCACCGCGGCGCCCCTTCGGTGCAGCGCGCCTCGACCTGACGCCAGCGGCTCCCGCCGAGCGAGGGGCCCGCGGGCGTCGTCCCCGCGAGGTGCGAGCGGTCGCGCTCGGCGCCGACGGTGAGATCCCCCGACTCGTCGGGTAGCGTGCGCGTGGTCGCGCCGCCACAGGCGAGCGCGAAGAGGAGCGAAGCGGTGAGGGCAGGTCGCATCGCCGAAACGCAGCGCACCCCGCCCCCCGCGTCAAGGTGAAGCCCACCATGATCGCGCGCGTCTGCGCACGGCCCCGTGCGCAGCGCGAGGCCCCAGCTCATCGAAAGATCCCCGTCCGCTCGTCGAGGCCCTTCTGGATCATGCTCTGGATCGTGGCCTTCACGACCCACACCTTCTCCTCGATGACCGCGTCGTCGTCGTCCGCGTCGCCCTCGAAGGTCAGCGGCTCCCCGAAGTAGAGCCGGTAGCGGACCGGGAGCGGCGCGAGCATCCCGAGGAAGAGCTGGGGGATGATCGGGAACGCCGGCATGTGCAGCAGCTTCGCGAGGCCCTTGAGGTCGGCGATGGAGACGTATTGCTCCTCGGCGCCGACGACCGCGACGGGGACGATGGGCGTCCTCGTCTCGAGCGCGAGGCGCATGAAGCCGAGGCCGAAGTCGACCAAGCGGTAGCGCTGGTCGTAGGTCTTCGAGATGCCCCGAGAGCCCTCCGGGAAGACCACGAGCGCTTGCTCCTGCTCGAGCAAGCGACGCGCGTTCTCGGGGGACCCGACCACCTGGCCGAGCCGCGGGAAGAGCATCGAGACGAAGGGGAGCTCCGCCGTCCACTTCTCCACCATGCTGCGTGGGAAGCGCGGCGGGTCGGCGTCGAGCATGAGCGCGGTGCCGATGATGAGCCCGTCGATCGGGAGCTGCCCCGAGTGGTTGGCGATGATGAGCACGCGCCCCTTCGGGACCCGCTCGATCCCGTGGACCACGGTCCGGAAGTACCGCCGGTGCAGGAGCGAGGCGAGCGCGAGCGCGTAGCGGCCCGCCTCGGGATCGAAGCCGAAGGGATCGTGCCCGATCTCGTTCGGGTAGAGGGGGATGCGCGCGACCTTCGCGTCGAGGTCCTCGCCGGTGATCTCCTCGGCGGTGCGCACGATCCGATCGCCGACGCGCCGGAGCCACGAGGCGCGCCTCGGGTCCTCGATCGTCGGCCGCGCACCCCACCCGGCGAGGGGGGTCCGCGGCGTCTCGCTCCGTTCGGTCATCGCCGCGATGGTGCCTCGGACGGCCCGCGGACGCTACGACCGACTGCTCGTCGCGCCATCCGGAGGCCCGCCATGGTCGAGCGCCGTGCCGCTCTCAGTGAGGCGTCTGGACGAAGAGCGGGATCGGGTCGACGACCTCGCCAGCGTCGCGGAGCTGGAAGTGCAGGTGGGGCGCGCCGCCGCCGCTCATGCCCACGCGCGCGATCCACTCCCCGCGCCGCACCTGCTGGCCGACCTCGACGTGGGTCTCGGCGTTCGAGCCGTAGAGCGAGACCCAGCCGTTTCGGTGCAGGACCACGACCGCGCGTCCCAGGCCGCGGAGCCCCTCGCCGACGTAGAGCACGAGTCCGTCGGCGACCACGCGCACCGCGTCTCCCTCGTCCGCCGGGATGTTGACGCCCCGCCCCTCGACCACCGGCGGCCGCCCGCCGCGGACTGGCCAGAGCAGGTTGCGGAAGACCGCGCCCTCGACCTCCTCGAGCTCGCTCGGCGTCGCGCCCCGCGCGAGCAGCCGGGTGACGTGCGCGACGTCGCCGGCGAGCGGCGCGGGCACGGGCGTCACCGGGGCGGAGGGGAGCGGCTGGGAAGGATCGATGCCGCCCGGATTCACGGTCGGGTCCGGGGTCGGACTCTGCACCGGTGCCTGACTCGCCGCGCCGAACTGCGCCCCGCCGGTGGTGTCGGCGACCGCAGGGGAGGCCCCCGCGATCAGCACCAGCAACAGGGGTAGCGTCAGCAGCAGGCGCGGGAATCGGAGGCTCACGGGCGGCATGCGGAGCCCATCGGCGGGCGTCCAGGATCGCCCGGACCGGCGGGCCGCGTGCAGCGGTTCGCCGCCGCGAACCTGCGGCGATGCTGCAGCCGCCGGCTGCCTGCAAGGCGGGGTGCGCGGCAGGAAAGGGGCGCGCGGGCGCCGAACCGCCCCCTCATGCGCCTTCGCCAGCTCCGCTCCGTGCTGCACGATCACTGCACCGAGGCCGCCCTGCAGCTGGCCGCCGACACCCAGGACGGGCACGAGGTCCCGTTCGAGGTCGTCGAGGAGGGCCGCCGCGACGCGCCGCTCTACTGCTACCGGCCGCTGACGGCCGCGTTCATCGAGCAGCGCGGCAGCGTGCTCTC
>JAHBWH010000351.1 GCA_019637115.1 Myxococcales bacterium
CACGCCGAAGCTTGCCTATACCCTCCCGACGCAAGGGGGAGACCCACTCGATCTCGAGCTCACCGTGGAGTGTGCGCGCGGCTATCGCGGCACCGAGGCCGGCTATTTCTTCATCTTCCGCGACGTGAGCGAGGAGAAGAGCCGCTCTGCCGAGCGTGAGCGGTTCGAGCGCCTCGTGGCGATCGGCACTATGGTCGCCGGCTTCGCCCACGAGGTCCGGAACCCGGTCGCGTCGCTGCGCTCGCTCGCGGAGTCCCTCGCCGAGGACCTCGCGGACGCGAAGGTGAACCTCCCGCACGTGAGCCGAATGCTGCAGGTCCTCGAGCGGATCGAGCGTCTCGTGCGGACCTCACTCCAGTTCGGACGACCGGCGGCGCCGCGGCGCGGCCGCCACCGCCCGTGGACGCTGCTCGCGGCCGCGCTCGGTGAGGTCGGCCCGCGCACGCACGCTCGGGGCGGGGAGATCCGGCTCGAGGTCGAGCCCGATCTCCCGGACGTCTTCGTCGACGACGGGCAATGCGTACAGGTGCTGGTGATCCTCCTCAACAACGCGCTCGACTCCGTTGGCGCGCCGCAGCGCGTCCTCATCCGCGTGCGTCGCGCCGGTCCTGTACAAAAGCCCGCGGCCTTTGCGAGCCCCGGCCCTCGCGACGGCGCGCCCGTGACGGGAGCGCGGGTTCGCTTCGAGGTCCAGGACGACGGCGTCGGGATCCCCGCCGCCATCCTCGGTCGGATCTTCGACCCGTTCTTCACCACCAAGCCGTCGGGGACGGGGCTCGGCCTCTCGATCGCCCAGCACATCGTGAGCGAGAACGGCGGCTCGCTCGGCGTGACGTCGGCGCGCGGAGGTCCGACGATCTTCGACGTGACCTTTCCGTCGGGCTAAGTGGGCGCGCACGATCGTCGGACACCACCTCGTGCCCGTCCTCGCCGCGGTTCGCGGGCTATCCCTCTTCGGGCGGATCGGTCAGGGAGCGGGGCCGGCTGCTGAGCGGGATCCCGTAGTTCTTGATCTTCTGGTAGAGCGTGCTTCGCGGGATCGCGAGGCGGCGAGCCGCGTCCCGGACGCGCCCGTTCTCCGCCGCGAGCGCGCGCGCGATGTGCTCACGCTCGACCTCTTCGAGCGTGCGTGACGAGGTGCTCTCCGCAGGGGCCGCGAGGAGCGAGCTCCGGCTCTCGCTGTCGAAGCGGACGTCGTCGGCCGCGATGACGGTGCCGGTGCGCAGGATCAGCGCGCGATGGATCACGTTCTTGAGCTCGCGGATGTTCCCGGGCCAGCTGTAGCTCGCCAGCTTCTCCCAGGCTTCTCGGGTCGGGCTCACGTCCGGCAGTCCCTCCTGCGCGAGGAGCTGGGCCACGAGGCCAGGGATGTCCTCGGTGCGCTCGCGGAGGGAGGGGACCCGCACGGTCACGGTGCTGATCCGGTAGAAGAGGTCGGCGCGGAACGTGCGCCGCTCCACGCTCGCGAGGAGATCGTGATGGGTCGCCGCGATGAGCCGGATGTCCGCGTTGCGCTCGCGGACCTCGCCCATTCGCCTGAAGCGCTTCTCCTCCAGCACCTTCAAGATCTTCGGCTGCACCTGCATGTCGATGTCGCCGATCTCGTCGAGGAAGAGCGTCCCGTCGTGGGCCGCGTCGAAGAGGCCTTGCTTCTGGGCGTGCGCCCCGGTGAACGCGCCGCGCAGGTGACCGAAGAGCTCGCTCTCGACGAAGTCGCTCCGGAGGCCGGCGCAGTTGACGTCGACGAACGGCCCGTTGCTCCGCGCGCCCACGTCGTGGATGTGCCGGGCCAGGACGCTCTTGCCGGTGCCGGTCTCGCCGAGGATGAGCACCGTGCAGTCGGAGTTGCGGAGGCGCTCGACTTCGTCGTCGAGCCGCCGCATCACTTCCGAGCGTGACTCGCGCGCGGCGACCGAGGCGCGCACGTGCTTCCCCGTCGTCGTGCTCCGGCGGCGCGCGACCGCCTTCTCGACGAAGTCGATGAGCGTCGTCATCACGACGGGCTTCGTGAAGAAGTCCTCGGCGCCGAGCTTCACGGCGCGGACGGCGACGTCGATCGTCGCGAAGCCGGTGATGATGAAGACGGGCACCGTCGCGTCGAGCGCGTGCAGCTGCGGCAGGAGGCGAACCGCGTCGCCGTCGGGCAAGCGTAGGTCCGTGATGACGGCGTCGGGCGGCGGCGAGAAGAGCGCGAGCGCCTCGTGGCAGGACCCGGCCTCGAGCACCGCGTGACCGCGCGCACGGAGCGCCGCAGCGACCCCGTGACGGGTCGCAGCGTCATCCTCGACAACCAGGATGCGCGATTGCAGTTGCACGCTCGAGACCACCACCCCAATCATTTGACGATTGCCCAGTATACCTCCCAACAGTCGCTGCTCAGCGCTCTCGATGCGTTTTTGATCGACGCGCGCACGAGCTCTTCGTCGCCCGAGGTTCACGAAAAATCAGCGTCATTGCCGTCGCAGTTGCAGACGAGCGTCCAGAATCTGGACGTCGTCGTTAGCCGACGAAAGACGGCGCGAGCGCGCGTGCCTGTCGGCCCACGGCACATCGCGGTTGCCGCGGACAGCAGCCCTTCGTCGCCTCGTGTCGTGCGACGATCGCAGAGCGCGCATCGCGTCCGCGTCCGCATCCTCGACGAACCGATCGCGCGGGCGACCTCGGACTCGAGCTCCTGAAGCTCGTTCGGTTCAGCAACAGCTCGTCGAGACGAGGGGCTCGAACGCGCCAACGATCCCGCGGACGCGCGCGCGAGAGCGTCCGAGGCCCGCCGCCCGCATGCTCGCGCGCGTCACGACAGGACGGGGAGCGAGCGACGTGACGCGAGGACCTCGTTGTGGCTGCCCGTGCGGTAGCCCGCGAGGTCGAGCGTCACGTAGGCGAAGCCGAGGCGCTTGCCCGCGGCCACGATCGCGTCGCGCGCGTCGAACGCCGTGTGCATCTCGCTCTTGGCGATCTCGATGCGGGCGATCGCGGCTTCCTTGGTGGCGGTGACGGTCTCGCTCGACGACGCGTGCCAGCGCACGCGCGCTTGCCGGATCCCGAGCTTGTGGAGC
>JAHBWH010000352.1 GCA_019637115.1 Myxococcales bacterium
TGCTGCGGCACCACGCCGGATCACATCCGCGCGATCGCCGAGGCGGTGAAGGGGATCAAGCCGCGCGGGGTGAAGCCGCGCGCGACGAATACGCGCTACGCGGGGCTCGAGCCGCTCGTGATCACGGCGGACTCGGGCTTCCAGATGGTGGGCGAGCGCACGAACGTGACGGGCTCGAAGCGCTTCATGCGCCTCATCAAGGACGGCAAGCTCGGCGAGGCGGTCGACGTCGCGCTCGATCAGGTGCGCGGCGGCGCGAACATCCTCGACGTGAACATGGACGAGGGGATGCTCGACTCCGAGAAGGCGATGGGCGCCTTCTTGAACCTGCTCGCCTCCGAGCCCGAGATCGCGCGTGTGCCGATCATGATCGACAGCTCCAAGTGGAGCGTGCTCGAGGTCGGCCTGCGGCACGTGCAGGGCAAGAGCATCGTGAACTCGATCTCGCTCAAGGAGGGCGAGGAGGACTTCCGCAAGAAGGCGCGGGTCGTGCGGCGCTTCGGCGCGGCGGCCGTGGTGATGGCCTTCGACGAGGACGGACAGGCGGACACGATCGAGCGCAAGGTCGCGATCTGTCAGCGCGCGTACCGGATCCTGGTCGAGGAGGAGGGCTGGGACCCGACGGACATCATCTTCGACCCGAACGTCTTCGCGGTCGCGACGGGCATCGCCGAGCACGACCAGTACGCGATCAACTTCATCGAGGCGACGCGGCAGATCAAGGCGACCTGCCCGGGCGCGAAGATCTCGGGCGGCATCTCGAACCTGAGCTTCTCGTTCCGCGGCAACGACGTCGTCCGCGAGGCGATGCACGCGGCCTTCCTCTATCACGCGATCGCGGCGGGGCTCGACATGGGCATCGTCAACGCGGGGCAGCTCGAGGTGTACGAGGAGGTGCCCAAGGAGCTGCTCGAGCGCGTCGAGGACGTGCTCTTCGCGCGACGCGAGGACGCGACCGAGCGGCTCGTGAGCTTCGCCGAGCAGGTGCGGGGCGCGGGCAAGAAGCGCGAGGAGGATCTCGCGTGGCGTGACGCGAGCGTCGAGAAGCGGCTCGAGCACGCGCTCGTGAAGGGCATCGTGGACTTCGTCGACGCCGACACGGAGGAGGCGCGGCAGAAGCTCCCGCGTCCACTCGACGTGATCGAGGGGCCGCTGATGGACGGCATGCGCGTCGTTGGCGACCTCTTCGGCGCGGGCAAGATGTTCCTGCCGCAGGTGGTGAAGTCGGCGCGCGTGATGAAGAAGGCGGTCGCCTACCTCACGCCGTTCATGGAGGCCGAGAAGGCGAAGCTGCCCGCGGCCGAGCAGGCCAGCCAGACCGGCCAGGGCAAGGTGCTCATGGCGACGGTGAAGGGCGACGTGCACGACATCGGCAAGAACATCGTCGGCGTCGTGATGGGCTGCAACGGCTACGAGGTGATCGACCTCGGCGTGATGGTGCCGGCGGACGAGATCCTGCGGCGCGCGAAGGCGGAGAACGTGCAGGTGATCGGCCTGTCGGGGCTGATCACGCCCTCGCTCGACGAGATGGTCTTCGTGGCCAAGGAGATGGAGCGGCAGGGCTTCGAGGTGCCGCTGATGATCGGCGGCGCGACGACGTCGCGGCAGCACACGGCGGTGAAGATCGCGCCGGCCTACCACGGCGCGACGGTGCACGTGCTCGACGCCTCGCGTGTGGTGAACGTGCTCTCGAGCTTGCTCGACGAGAAGCAGCGCGAGGCCTTCGTGGCGCACAACGTCAGCGAGCAGGACAAGATGCGGCGGCTCTTCGCGATGAAGCAGGACCGCCCGATGCTCGAGATCTCGGTCGCGCGCGAGAACGGCGTGGAGACGGAGTGGGAGCGCGCCGAGATCGCGGCCCCCGCGCACCTCGGGCGGCGCGAGGTGAGCCCGAGCATCACGGAGCTGCGCGAGTACATCGACTGGACGATGTTCTTCAGCGCGTGGGAGCTGCGCGGGCGTTTCCCGCAGATCCTCGATCACGCGGAGCTCGGGCCGGCGGCGCGCGAGCTCTTCGGGGAGGCGACGGCGCTGCTCGATCGGATCGAGGCGGAGGGGTTGCTCACGCCGAAGGGGGTCTACGGGTTCTGGCCGGCGAACCGAGAGGGCGACGACGTGGTGCTCTTCGCGGACGAGGCGCGGACGGAGGTCGTGGCGCGTTTCCCGATGCTGCGGCAGCAGGCGGTGAAGAGCGGCGATCAGCCGTACTACTCGCTGGCGGATTTCGTCGCGCCCGCGGGGCACGCGGACTACGTGGGCGCGTTCTGCGTGACGGCGGGGATCGGCGCCGAGCGGCTGGCGAAGCAGTTCGAGGCCGACCACGACGACTACCACGCGATCATGGTGAAGGCGCTGGCGGACCGGCTGGCGGAGGCGTTCGCGGAGTACCTGCACGCGCACGCGCGGAAGGTCTGGGGGTACGAGACGGAGGCGCTGTCGAAGGAGGATCTGATCCGGGAGCGTTACCGGGGGATTCGTCCGGCGTTCGGTTACCCGGCGTGCCCGGACCACACGGAGAAGCGGACGCTCTTCTCGCTGCTCGGGGCGGAGAAGCTGGGGGTGTCGCTCACGGAGCATTGCGCGATGACGCCGGCGGCGAGCGTGAGCGGGCTGTACTTCGGGCACCCGGAGGCACGGTACTTCGCGGTGGGGCAGCTGGGGCGCGATCAGGTGGCGGATTACGCGCGGCGGAAGGGCATGTCGCTCGAGGAGATGGAGCGGTGGCTGGGGCCGAACCTGGGGTATGACCCGGTGGCCGCGGATGCGGTGGCTGCCGCGGAGTGAGGCTGTTCTGTTCGCGGGGACCGGTCCGGAGTCGTCGCGGTGGCGTTGGCGGGCGTTGTTGTCGCGTGGCGCTGGCGGGTGCGTGCCGAGCGAGCAGCGTGGATGTGGACGTCGATGGAGACACCGGCGCGGCGCCTCTCCGCGTGGCTCACGGCGGGGGAGGACACGCCCCCGCCACACCGGCGCGGCGCCTCTCCGCGTGGCTCACGGCGGGGGAGGACACGCCCCGCCACACCGGCGCGGCG
>JAHBWH010000353.1 GCA_019637115.1 Myxococcales bacterium
TCATGGCGAACACCATCCTGCAGGGCGACGGCGGCGTCGGAGGCCGAGGTGGGCAAGGCGGCGCGGGCGGCGTGGGTGGCGTCGGCGGCGCGGGCGGGGCGGAGATGAACTGCGGGGGCCGAGGTGGGCGCGGCGGTGACGGCGGCCCCGGTGGCCACGGCTCCGGCGGCGGCGGCGGCTGCGGGGGGCCGAGCTTCGGCATCTACACGTCGGGCGTCGGCGCGCCGACGTATTGCGCTGGCGGCGTGAACACGATCGCTGGCGGGAGCGCAGGCCCCGGCGGCGCGGGCGGCCTGTCTCCGGGCGCCGCCGGAACCGATGGTCTGCCTGGCGTCGTTCAAGCCTGCCGCTTCGAGTGAGGACCGAAGAGATGCGCACGTCGAAACGAAGCTCTTCCGATGTCGCGAGCCGCCCTGCGGGGCGACGCGCGGCGCGCCTCGTGGGCGGAGGCTCCGCGTCGGGCTCGATGCGAGCGGCCGGCGCCAGAGGCCCGACTCGAGCCATGGCGCGCGTCTCTCCGGCGGCGCCCGCTGCGATCCTCCTCCTCGCGGCGCTGTCGGCTTGCGGTGCGTCGGGCGCGACCGAGCCCGACGCCGCGATCGGCGACGGCGCGCTCGACGGCGTCGTCGACGCGGGCTGGGTGCCGACCGATGGGGGGCTCGGCGACTTCGAAGGCCTCGGCGATCCCTGCGAGACGGGCGACGATTGTCCGAGCGGGTTCTGCGCCGACCGCGGCGGTCAAGCCGTATGCACCGCGCGCTGCGAGGGCGCCTGTCCGTCCGGCTGGTCGTGCCGCGTCATCGACGTCCGCGGCGAGCTCGTCTCGCTCTGCGCGCCCGTGATCCCGCGGAGCTGCACGCCGTGCACCGACGACTCGCAATGCCCGGGCGGCGCGTGCGTGCCCATCGACGGAGACGAGCTCTATTGCGTGCCGCTCTGCTTCGAGGGCTCGTGCGAGGGTGACTCGACCTGCGCGCCGCATCCGGAGGAAGGGCGAGACGAGCTGCTCTGCTTGCCTCGCTCGTGCACGTGCACGGAGGAGAACGCGGGCGCCGTCCGCACGTGCTCGACCGAGAACGAGATCGGCACGTGCTTCGGCGTGGAGACCTGCGAGCCGAGCGTCGGCTGGACCGGCTGCGACGCGCGCACCGCGGCGCCCGAGGTCTGCGACGGCACGGACAACGACTGCAACGCGCTCATCGACGACGGGGTCGACGGATCGCCGTGCGAGAACTCCGTCGCGGGGGTGGGCAGCTGTCCTGGCGTCACGCTCTGCCTCGGCGCGGCGGGCCTGATCTGCCAAGGGCGGACGCCGACGCCCGAGGTCTGCAACTACGTCGATGACAACTGCGACGGCGTGATCGACGAGGGCTTTCCGGGCCTCGGCGACGTGTGCTCGGTCGGCGTCGGCGGGTGTCAGCGGTATGGAGTGGTGCGCTGCACGCCGGACGAGCTCGGCACGGAGTGCTCGGCGGTCGCGGGAGATCCGCAGGTCGAACGCTGCAACGGGCGCGACGACGACTGCGACGGACTCGTCGACGAGGACTTCCCCGAGGTCGGCGGGGCGTGCACCGCGGGTGAGGGCATCTGCGAGCGCATCGGCGGGCTCGTCTGTCGCGCCGATGGGCTCGGCACGGAGTGCTCGGCCGACCCCGGCCCGCCGCGCCCGGAGGTCTGCAACAACCTCGACGACGACTGCAACGGCATCATCGACGACGGCTTCCGAGACCCCGCGACCGGCCTCTACACCGCGCATACGGCGTGCGGGAGCTGCGGCGTCGACTGCACGCGCATCTACGACCTACCGAACGCCTTCGGCACCTGCGCCGTCGCCGGCGGCGTGCCGGGATGCCGCTTCAACTGCACGCCCGGCGCGTACGACCTGAACGGCGCGTTGCCCGACGGGTGCGAGTTCATCCTCGAGGACGTCATCTACGTCTCGGGGAGCGATCCGGGCGCCGTCGACGACGCGGGCTGCGGGCTCGGGCCCGTCGGCACCGGCCCGGGGCGCTACCCGTGCAGGACCATCGCGCGCGGCCTGACGCGCGCGGTGGCGACGGGGCGGGCGCGGGTGCTCGTGGCCAACGCGATCTATGACGAGCCCGTCGCGCTGGTCAGCGGGATCAGCCTCCTCGGCGGGTACCGCTGGGACACCTGGGAGCGCGACGTCGGGAGCACGAACACGCAGATCCAAGGGGTCGCGGCGATGGGTGCGCACGACGTCACGGTCCGCGCGGAGGGCATCGTGGCGCCCACCGTCTTCGAGGGCTTCGTGGTGCGCGGGGCCGTCAACGGCCGCGTCGGCGGCAACTCGTATGCGGTCTACGTCGCGAGCTCGAACGCCAACCTCGTGCTGCGGCAGAACGTGATCTTCGGTGGTCGCGGCGGCCCCGGAGCGTCGGGCCTCGTCGGGGTGAACGGCACCGGGGGCGCCGACGGAATCGGGCGGGGCTCGCCGGGGGTGACCAACGCGACCTATGACGCGCGGATCACGACGGGCACGGCGCCATGCGCGAGCAGCAACGATCGCCAATACGCCAACGGCGGCGTCGGGAGCTGCGGGGGAGGGGATGTGAGCGGCGGGCGCGGAGGTGGCAACCGATGCCGCCCCGTCATCGACGACCGCTTCAGCGCGCTCCCCGGCCTCGTGGGCGCGTCGGCGGTCGGCGGCGGCGCAGGCGGCGCGCCCTCGCTCGGCGGGCTCGACGCGCGCCTCTACCCGATCCCGGGTTACCAAGTCTGCTCGTCGCCTCAGAACGCGGAGGACGGCGAGCCGGGCGTCCCTGGCGCGCACGGCGGACCGGGGAGTGGCTGCGCGCTTGGGTTGGGCACGGTGGTGGGCGCCCACTGGGTGGGTGCCGTGGCGGCCGGCGGCGGGGCGGGCGCTCCGGGCGGCGGCGGTGGCGGCGGTGGCGGGGGCGGCGGG
>JAHBWH010000354.1 GCA_019637115.1 Myxococcales bacterium
GTGCTCCGTCTGGTCGTACTCGACACGAGCAATCCCTTTGTCGTCGAGGTGATAGATGGTCGCTCCGGGGTAGGCCAAGACGATCGGTGCGTGCGTGGCGATGATGAACTGCGATCCCGCTTCGACCAGCGCGTGCATGCTGACGAGCAGAGAGAGTTGCCGCGAGGGCGACAGCGCGGCCTCGGGCTCGTCCAGAATGTAGAGGCCGTTCGCGCCGAAGCGATGCTTGACGAGCGCAAGAAACGACTCGCCGTGTGACTGCTCATGCAGCGAGCGCTCGCCATAGTGCCTCCCGACTTCCGGCCCGAGCCGCTCGATCTCCGTCGCTACGTTGTAGAAGCTCTCCGCTCGCAGGAAGAAGCCCGTCTTCGGCCGATGCGTCCTGGCGAGCCTCAAGCAGCGATGGAGCGGAGAGTCCGAGCGGCGCGTCGCGAAGTTGAAGTTCACGGTGCCTCCCTCGGCGTTGAAGCCAGACGCCACCGCGAGCGCCTCCAGGATCGTGGACTTCCCCGAGCCGTTCTCGCCGACGAAATAGGTCACCGGCGCGAGAGCGAGACCGTCGAGCGCCTGAACGGCCGCAAGGGTGAACGGATACTCGTCCGGCTGCTCGATGCGCTCGCGTACGAGAACGATGCTCCTGATGAAGGGTGGATCCGTGGCTGCGTGCTCGCGACCGGCCATCGCGCACGAGTCTAGCAGGCGGTCCCCGCCCAACCCTCCAGCCGGCGCTGACCTAGCGGAGAGCTCGGCGCAGACGCTCGCGAAGCCGGTTCAGTGCGTCGATCGGCAGGAGGGGCGGTGTTGCTTGCTCGACTACTTCCGCGTCTCTTCGGACGGCAGCGGTCGACCGCACACGGAATGAAGCCGCTCGTCGAGGGCCTTGTCCGCCGCCGACAGCCGCTCGTCCGTCTTCTTGTTCTCGGGATCTTGCAGGAACACGGTTACAGCAGCCCGCGCCTCCCCAAAACGAATCGCCGGCTCCGTTACGAGCTTGCTCGCCTCCTCGACCTTCTTCATGCAGGCGGCGCTCGGCTTGCCGCCTCTCTCCTTCTCGCACGGCTGCAGGAGCGCCTTGGAAGCGTCGTCGGCCTCCTTCATCTTGACGCCGGCCGCGTCGAGACGCTCCATCATCGGGAGCATGGTTTCGAGCAGCTTCTGCTTCTCGCGAACGTGAGCCGCGTAGTCCTTCGCGAGCGCCTTCACCTCGGCGTTCTGGGGGGTGAGCGCGTCGATGTCCTTGGCTGCAGCCGCGGCCGCTTCCGCCGCCATACGCAGGGGGCCTGCAGTGTTCAACGGATCGGACGGCTTGTCCGCCCCCTCCCCCATCGAATAGAGACGATCGACGCGCTCGACCAGCGGCTTGCACTCGGCCGTCGGCGACGCCGCGTCCGTTGGCGTCGAGGTCGGGGACGCAGAGCTGCCGGAGCCACCGCACCCTTGAATCGAGAGGAACGTGAATGCCGCCGTGGCAGCGTGGAGAAGGACGGACCGGTGCGCGTCGAGCATGGGTGGACTCACTACCTCACCGTGAGCGGACCGCAACGAGGACGATCCCTCGCGCGTGAAGTGCCGAGGTCGAGCCTACGCGCTCGCCGTGCGGGCGCGCTAGCCGCACGCGCTCCGCTCCGTGCCGCCGTCGCATTCCTCGGCGGCAGCGCCCACGAGAGCGAGCCCGCTCACGCGACTCTCGAGGCTCCTGCCGGAGGAGCGAGCGCAAGCAAGCCAAGCTCGCTTCCCTGCCGAGGCCCTCGGAACGACATTGAATTCGTGGCGACGGCCGCCGTCGAAGTGCGAGATGCTCCGCTCCCGATGCGCAGCGGCCATCATGGTCATGCTGGCCCTCTCGACGACGGGATGCGGAGCATCGATCGGCGCCTCCTACCCGCTCGAGATCCCGTTCCTACGCGCACACAACGAGACGGTCATGGCCTCGGTCCCGGTGACTCCGCCGCGAACAGCCGCGCGCTACACGATGGCGAGCGGACCGCTTCGCGTGGTCTGCGAGACGGAGACGACCGGAACGGGCTACGTGCGGACGAAGCAAGCGACGTTCGACGGTGCCCAACGGCTCTACGTCGGGTTCATGGCGCTCGTCGAGACTGCCCTCGCGGTGCAGTTCTTTTGGAGGCCGGCGATCGAGCATGGGGACGTCGGTCCTTGGATCGGCGCAGCCACCCTCCAAGCCGACGCGCTCTTCGCCGGCGGCTACGCGATCTTCGCGCCGTCGCGCTCGACGACCTCGCAGGACTATGCCCAAGATCTCCCGCAGCGCTCCGGCAACTGTCCACCCGGCGTCGTCGTGACGACCGGCGGAAGAGCGCTCCCGGTCGATCCGTGGGGACGCCTCCCGTCGGGCTCCGCCGCCGCGGGCTGGGTTGTCGACTTCGGCGCCTCGATCTCGCTCGGTGGACGGGTTGCGACTTGGAATCCGACGCCGGCGGATCGTTGCGCGCTGGCGCAGGAGAGCCACCACCCTTACGTGGTCTCGATCTGCAACACCACGCCGCCAGGACGACCCCCGCCACCTCCGCCGCCGGTCGTCCCGGGCTGGCCGAACGGCACGCAGTGGAACGGAAGCATCAGCTTCCCGTAGCGAGCCGCGTCAGCCGCCCTCCGTCGTCAGGTGGCAGCGAAGCGATCCGACTGACCCGATGCGTGGCAGTCACGCGATGGGCAACGCCACGTGGAAGACGCTGCCGTGCCCCACGGCACCATCAACCCATATACGCCCGTCGTGCGCATCAACGACGGCGCGGCAGATGTAGAGACCCAGACCATGTCCGCCGCTCCTCCGATTCGGCAGCTGGTAGAACCGCTCGAAAATTGCGCTCCGATCGCTCTCTGCGATTCCGGGCCCGGTGTCTCGCACCGAAAACTGGAGCTCGTCGTCGTCGAGGTGTGCCTCTACCTCGATGT
>JAHBWH010000355.1 GCA_019637115.1 Myxococcales bacterium
CGTCACGCTTGGGGGCGCGATTCCAGCTGGCATTGGCGTCGCAGGCGCAATCACCTGCATTCGGTTCGCGAAGACGCCGCAATGGAGCACGTCCAGGCGGGTCGCGGGTTGTATTGGCGTCACGCTCACCTGTTGGCTCCTGTTCGCGGTTCTGGTTGGGGCTGTCACGCGGTGAGCGATGTGGGGCGCGGGATCGTGCATGGGTCAGAGGCTGAGCGACCTCCTCCCCCCATCCGCGCGCAGGCCCGGAGGGGGGAGGCCGCGCGGCGGAGCCGCGCGGGGAGGGGGCCCACGATCGAGCGGGGGGAGCGCGCTACGCCCCGGCCCCGCCGATCCCGCAGCCGCCCCCCGTCGCTCGCGGCGGTGAACGAGGAGTGCTCCTCGCGTAGAGAGCTCACCGATCGGTTTCGCTGAGCGGTGAGTGACCAGAGGCGCTGCGGTCCTTTCGGGATTGCGGCGTCGCTTTCTTCTCGCCGCCCGTCGCCGGTGGTCGCTAGTGCCGGGCCGCGCTCGTGGCGACGGGGCGCCCCTCGTGTGGTGCCCGTCAGGGTGTGAGCTGCCCGAGCTCCGCCGGCGCGATGGAGCTATCGAACACCGGATCGACGACGAGGTCCGTCTCGACCTCGCTCGGCTGGGTGAGCGACTCGAGCAGGGCATTGTCTCCGCGCCTTGCGCGGGCCTCGGCCGGCATCGCTTCGATGCGCTGCCGAGCGGTTGCTTCATCGATCTGGAGTATCCCGCGGGATCGGTACCGTCGCAGCGCGAAGCTTTGCGTATCGATGTCGAGCGTCACGGTGCGACCAGGGAGCTCGCCCACGAGCTTGAAGCAGGTCGCCGCACCACACGGCTCTTGTCCATCGAGGACGTACCGCGCTGCCAGTCGGCAACCACGTTCGAGCAGCCATCTAGGCGCGAGCCCGGTCATTCCTCTCGAGACGCCCTGCATCGCCCCCAGTGCATCGTCGAGCGACGGCTCCACGCGAACCTCGCCCAGGAAGAGCGAGCGGGTCGAGCCGGCACGGCTCACGATGACGATGCGCTCGGGGTCGAAGAACTTATCGTGTTCCGTCAACGCCTCGAAGCGCATCTGGTCCGGAGCAACCCAGAGCGTGCGAATCCGAGTGACCGAGATGGCGTCGCCAATCCGGTCATGAAGGGTGGCTTCGTCGCGGTAGGTCCTGGCGCTCGCGTAACGCTCGCTCATGCGGCGAAGGATTTCCTCGACCGCAGGGGAACGCTCGGCTGTGTGCGCGCTCGGCGTTGGCGGGTCGGCCGTGGTTGGCGCCGTGCACGCGAACGCAGAGAGCGCGATGATGCAAGACCAACGTCGTGCCCCCATGGGCGTGATCGTACTCGCATCGAGACGAGGCGCCAGAGCGCCGCTGTCGAAGCCTCCTCCCGCACACTGCACGGATAAGGGGAGGCCCGCGACGAAGCCTACGACTTCGCTGCCCTCCATGCGTCGAGACGACGATCGAGCCAGAGAGAGAAGTGTGCTTTCGTCGCCGCGTTGGCTGGAATGTCGTAATCGCCTACGCGGAGGCTCTTCGCATATGCGCTGACCTCGCCGAGATACGCATCGTACGCCGCCTCGGCAAACGCGTTGCCTTCGTCGCTAAGGTCCTCGTTCCATAGCTTCGTGTCGCACTCCGAGATGACGTACTGCGTCGGATCCTCGGCGAGGGCGCTGGGGTCATGTTCTTCTGATGCGAGCCCGCGACCAGCCGCCCACCATAGGAAAAGGCCGATGTGGCGACACGCTCGCTCCCACGTCCCCGCGTCGTCGAAGTGAGAGTCACCTCGGTCGATAGCCATGAGGCGAGTGTTGCACATTCCTGAGAGTGGGGGGCTCTCGCTCAGATCTGGCGTCCTGCGTGCTTGAGCGTGCACTTTGCGAACGATCAGACCGGCCGGGCAGCTGTGCGTCCCTCCCCCCATCCGCGCGCAGCCCGAAGGGAGCACGGATAAGCGGGGAGCGGGACGCAAGACATCACTCGCCGAGCGCCCTCAGCCCTTCTGGCGGTAGCACTGGTAGTCGCCGTTCTTGGCGCTGACGCCGGGCTGTGGGTTCGTCGGATCGGCGCCGCGGAAGAGGATGAAGAAGCCCGTGGAGTTCGTCGACGTCGTGCCGCGCCATCCGTTGTAGCTGCCGCCGGTGAAGGTGACGATCGACGACGACGCGTCGACGCTCCCGCTGCCGCCGCTCGACGAGTATGAACCGCGCGCGATGGTGAAGCCGGGCAGCGCGCCGGGAACCCACTGGGTGTTGAAGGTGAAGTTCGGTCCCGGCACCACGCGGAGCTGGAAGCACTCGTAGCGGCCATCGACCGACGTGGCGCCGGCTCCGCGCTCATCCGGCGCCACGCCCTGGTTCGCGTTGCCCTCGTAGACCATCTTCACCTGGCCGCTCTTGTCGAGGACGCTGACCGTGAGCACCCCCGCCTCGGTCGAGCCGTCGAAGACGGGACACGTGAAGGCGGCGCCGACCTTCTTCATGAGGGTGCCGGTCAGGCAGGGCGCGCGCAGCCTCGGATTCTTCGCGGCGACGATGCCGCGAAAGGTGGCTTCGAGCTTCGCGCCGTCCAGGAACGCCACGTCGGGGGCATCGTAGGCAAGCCCCTGCGGGCCGACGGTGACGACGAGATCCGCGCGATCTCCCTGCGTCGTCTCGAGCGCGCACGTGAACGAGCCCTGGGCCGGTGGCGTCTTCGGGCAGAGGACCCGCCCGACGGGGACCTTGTTCGCCCGGAGCGCCTCCTCGAGCTTCTGCG
>JAHBWH010000356.1 GCA_019637115.1 Myxococcales bacterium
TGCGCCCGCTCGTAGGCGCTGCTGCAGACCTCGGCGTCCGAGACTCCCTCGCTCCCGGACTCCGCGGGTTGGGCCGTCGCGGATCGAGGGATGACGAGTAAGGATGCGCCGACGAGCGCGATCGCGAGGTTCTTGCTCAAAGGTCTACACGTCTGCGCGGCCGACGCTGCGCTCGTCGAGCACGTGGGAGGGATCGGGCGGAGCGCCGCCCAGGGTGAGCGTTCAATCTAGCCGGCCGGACGCGCCCGCATCCACGACAACGTGGGCGCGGGACGCGAAGCGGTCGCGAGTGAGACACGCTCAGATGCAGCGTCGGAGCGTACTGGCGGCCTGGATTACCTTGGTCGTCGTGACGTTCGCGCCGAGCACGGTCGGTGAGCAAGGCGTCCCGGCCGCGGGGGGATTCACGCCACCGGTGGTGTAGGCAGTCGGCCACTTCAGCACCTTGGTCTCCTCGTTGCTGTTCACGAAAACGGCCGCTGCCGTCGCGCCGGTCGAGCTGCCGAGCGTCTCCTTCGTCGTCGCCGGCTCGGGGTCCATCGTCAGCATCTTCGCGCGGTGAGCGAAGAACGGTCCGACGTCGCAGTACTGCTGGACGGTGATAGCGCAGGTCGTGAGATCGATGTCGGGGACGGTGAGCTCGTAGTGGATGCCCAGGAGCTTCTTGGACCCGCACTGGATCTCGAGCGGCAGCGAGGTCTGCACCGTCACTTCGCCGCTGGCGAGCCGGCTTCGCAGGCTGAGGATGCACTCCTGCTTGGCGCACGGCCCGATCGCGGGCGTGATGTCGTCCCCGCCGAGGACGAACGCGGCGAGCTCGGACGCCGTTCGCTGCTGCGCCGCGGGATTCTTTCCGCACGTGGCGGCCGGCCGCGAGCGGTCCGCGACGAGATCCGTGTCCACGTCGACGTTCACGTCATCATGGGCGGTGGCGTCACCGGAGTCGTCGACGGCGCAGCCGCCGACGAGAGCGATGGTGCCGAGGGTCGCGAGCGTGACGACGAGACGACGGAGGTGGGGCATGAGGTTGGGGGTCCTTCCGGGAGAGAGGATGGTGTTGCCCGATGCTGCAGCAACCGCTGTGCCGTCGTCGCAGGTACTCTCGAATTCACGGAAAACGGGAGTCTCATTGGCAAACGCTCAGCGAGATGCGTTTGAGACTAACAGCAGAAATAGCGCTGCAGGACCAACGAAAGTTGAACAATCGCTCCACGAACCCATGGGCCCGTGGCCGATCGGCGCCGGTCAGCTTCGCCGTGCCCGCGTGCTCAAGTTGCGCCGCTCCTGGCGGCGCAAGTCGCGCCCGTAGCGCACGATCGCGGGCTTCACCCGCCGAGGGGGCGGACACGCGCCCGATCGAGGCCCGCGCGCGGCTCCTCCATCGAGGCCCGCGCGCAGTCGCGCGAGGCGGTCGCCGCAATCGAGGGGCGCCCCGGCGCCGGCGACAAACATCAACTTTCGTTGATCGGTTGTGTGCTGCTTGCTCGTATGATCTTCGATCCATGTCTTCCGCGCCGGCCAGCGACCTCCCTGTTCCGATTGGGCAGGTGATTGGGGGGCGCTATGCGGTCTCCGGCGTGCTCGGGCGCGGCGGCATGGGCGTCGTCCTCGCGGGGCGTCACCTCGAGCTCGGCGAGCGAGTCGCCATCAAGTTCCTGCACAGGGAGCACGCGGGGCACGCCGACCGCTTCTTCCGCGAGGCGCGGGCCGCGGCGCGCATCCGGAGCGAGCACGTCGTGCGCATCTTCGACGTCGGGCGCCTCGGAACGGGCGAGCCGTACATCGTGATGGAGCACCTCGACGGCGAAGACGTCGCGGCGCGCCTCGAGCGCATCGGTCGCCTCGAGCCCACGCAGGTCGCCGACATCTTGCTCGACGCCTGCCAGGCGCTCGCGGAGGCGCACGCGGCCGGCATCGTCCACCGCGATCTCAAGCCCGCCAATATCTTCCTCGCGCGTGGTCCCGGCGTGGACGATCTCGTCAAGCTGCTCGATTTCGGCGTCGCGAAGGTGCCGGACGGCGGCGCCGTGACGAGGACGGCGACGTTGCTCGGCTCGCCCGTCTACATGTCCCCCGAGCAGCTCATGGCGTCCCGCGACGTGGACGCGCGTTCGGACATCTGGAGCCTGGGCGTCATCCTCTACGAGCTCTTGACGGGCAGCCTCCCGTTCGAGGGCGACTCGATCGTTCACCTCGGGATCCTCATCCGCGAGAAGCCGACCCCCCGCGCGCGCGACCTCCGGCCCGAGCTCGAGGAGGCGCTCGACGACGTGATCGCGTGCTGCCTCGCGAAGGAGCGCACCGCGCGCTACGCCGACGTCGGCGAGTTCGCGGCCGCGCTCGCCCCGTTCGCATCGCCCGATCTCGCGCACGGCGTCTCGCGCATTCGCCGGATCCTCGGCGAGCGGCGCCGCCAGGCGAACGCCGCGCTCGCTTCGACCATCCCGCCCGCGTCCGACGAGCCCGTCGCGGAAGGCTCGCTCGTCGCGACCGCCGCGCTGGGGCCGGCGTCGTCGCGTGGCAGCGGCGCGTCCGGAGAGGTGGAGATGGCCCCGATGACCGCGACGTTCTCCGCGGTCTCGTCATCGGCGACCTCGCCGGATGCCGAGAAGCGCCGTCGCTCGCGCGTGCGCAGGCTCGTCGCGGTCGGCGCGATCGCGGGCGTGATCCTCCCGCTCGTC
>JAHBWH010000357.1 GCA_019637115.1 Myxococcales bacterium
CGACGGCCACCAGCTCGCGCTCTTCCAGGACGGCGCGCTACCGCGCCGCCTCTAGGGGGCGCGGGGGTAGACGGACGGCGAGGCGCTCAGCTAGGCGCGGAGCAGGCGCTCGCTGAGTTCCCAGAGTCGCCGCGCAGCGTCAGGGTCGATGGAGCTCGAATGGACTTCGGCGGGAACGCGCTCGCTTGCCGAGATTGCGCGTGGCTCGTCGTCGACGCGCGAGACGTCGTTGTCCAGGAGATAGACCCCGCCGATGTTTGCGAGGAGGGGGCTCGTCGCTGCGAACACGGTGGTGCTACCGCCCTGGGGCACGGTCTTCTTGCCGCGCTCGGGATCGATGATCGGTCTTCCGGCTTCGTCGATGAGCCCCATCGCGCGGAGCGCCTCGGGACCCGCCGCACTGTTGAGCGCAGTGCCGACGACGACCCCAGGGTGCACGGCGTATGCGCGGATCCCGTCCTCAGACCAGCGGCGATCCAGCTCCACGGCGAAGAGCACGTTCGCCTTCTTGGACTGCGCGTACGCGACGCGTGAGTTGTAGTCGCGTGAGAAATTGGGGTCATCCCAGCGAATCTCTCCGAAGCGCTGCGCGCCGGAGGAGACGTTGATGACGCGTGCGCCGCGAGCGGCGCGAAGGGCAGCGTGGAGGCCGACGGTGAGCTGGAAGTGCCCGAGGTGACTCGCGGAGAACTGAACCTCGTACCCGCGTGCGTCGCGCTCGACCGTCTTCGATGGTGTCGGCGCGGCGTTGTTGACGAGCACGTGGAGCGGACGATTCGACTCGAGCCAGCGCGCGACGAACGCGTCGATCGATCTCGGATCGAGGAGATCGAGCTGACTCACTTCGACGCGCGCGATTTCGGCGACTGCTTGCGAGGCGCGTTTGCGGTCGCGCGCCGCGACAGTGACGGACGCGCCGATCTTGGCGAGTGCGCGCGTGGTCTCGAGGCCGATGCCGGCGTGGCCGCCGGTGACGATCACGTTCTTGCCGCGGAGGTCGATGCCGATGGCGACGTCGTCCGCGGTGGACGCGGCGGTGAATCCGCTTCCGAGGGGTTTCTGTTGGTGGCTCATGCAGAGCTCGTACGCTCGTGCCGAGGGCCTCGCTTGGAAGAATCGGACATTTCGAGCTACGGCCACAGGACGGCTTGAACGTGACGCGCGAACGCGGCAGAACGATGAAGTGCCGTCCGCGCTCGATCGCCTTCCGCCCTTCTCGGCGTCGTTCCCGCTGGCGCCCTATATCGAGAGCATCCGCACGGTCGCTCCGCTTCGCGACCGTGCACGCCGGGTCGACCGCTTGCCTGATGGCCACACGTGCCTCGTGTTTCGCGAGCTCGAGCGAGGCCGCCGCGGTGACGTGATGGTGCTAGGTCCCTTGACGCGAGCACACCTCAAGGACGCCAAGGACTTCACGCGGGCGGTCGCGTTTCGGTTCAAGCTGGGCTGGTCGACGCCCCTCCTTGGTGTGGGCGCGAGCGAGCTCACGGATCGTTACGTCAGCGTGCAGGACCTCTGGGGCGACGCCGGCCGCGCGCTTCTATTCGAGCTCCTCCGGGCGGAGAGCATTCCGGAGATGGTCGCAAGCCTCGAGCGCACGCTGGCGTCCCGCGTCGAGCTCCCATCGGAGCCGACCTCCGCGTCACTCGCCCGTCGCGCGGCCCGGATGCTCGAAGTCGAAGACGTGCGCGTCGACAGCGTTGCGGCTCGTCTCGGGGTCACGTCGCGCCACCTCCGCCGCGCCTTCGCGGAGAACATCGGCGTCACGCCGAAGGAGTTCGCGCGCAGCGCCCGTCTCCAGCGCGCGCTCTTGCTCTCGTCGAAGTCAACGAGCTGGCTCCGCATCGCGCTCGAGGCGGGCTACTACGACCAAGCGCATCTGATCGCCGACTTTCGCGACCTCGTAGGCCTCACCCCCATCGCCTTCGCGAAGCGGGCGAGCGAGCCGGATCCGGAAGCGAGCCAACGGCACCGCGCGCCGTGATTCGAGCCGGACATCTAGCTTCTGGGCGGGACGCGCCACACCAGTTGGGCCCGGCGCCACACCCCTTGCCCGACCTTGCACGCGGAGAATCGGTGCGCTAGAAACTGAACCGTATGGTTCAGTATTCGGGTGCCGATCTCGACGCCTCGTTCGCCGCTCTCTCAGACGCAACCCGTCGCGGCGTTCTGGAGCAGCTCGGACGCGCGGACGCTTCGATCACGGAGCTCGCCGAGAAGTTCCACATGACCCTCACGGGCATGAAGAAGCACGTCGGCGTCTTGGAGCGAGCCGGGCTCGTCGCCACGAAGAAGGTCGGGCGCGTGCGGACCTGCAAGCTCGGCCCGAGCCGCCTCTCGGCGGCGACGGCGTGGATCGAAGGCTACCGCCAGCTCTGGGGCTCACGCTTCGACGAGTTGGACGAGGTCATCGAGGAACTGAAACGGAAGGAGAACATCGATGGACGCAAGAAAAGACAGTGAGCCCAACCCCACGAAGAACCGCACGACGGTGGAGCCGAAGTCCGAGCGCGAGATCGTCGTCACGCGAACCTTCGACGCCCCGGCGCGCATCGTCTTTCAGGCGTGGACCACGCCCGCGCTGTTCAAGCGGTGGTGGGTACCGAAGTCGATGCCGCTGGCCCTGCTCTCCTACGAGGCGGATATCCGTACTGG
>JAHBWH010000358.1 GCA_019637115.1 Myxococcales bacterium
CCCCTGCCCCTGCCCCTGCCCCTGCCCCTGCCCCTGCCCCTGCCCCTGCCCCTGCCCCTGCCCCTGCCGTACTCCTGCGACCTCGTCGCGTCCGACCCCGTGTCCGACCGACCCCGCGGCACGCGACTGTCAGGGAACGCCCGCATCCCCACCGCCGCCCCGACAGTTTCGACCCGCCTGGCGCGGATCTCGCTTGCGGCGACCGAGCATCGCGTCTTCAATGCAGAGTTCATGGGTCGCCGCATCGTCGATCTGCGAGACGTACGCGCCGACGGCTGGTTCGACCGCCTCGGTGAGGGCGCCCCGCGCTTCCGCGACCTCTGCGAGGTGGTGGGTGAGAAGGTCGTCGCGTTCGCCATCATCGCGGGGGTCCGGATCACCGCCGTCGCGGTCGAGCGACGCCACCTCGACGCGAGCCTCGTGAGCTTCACGCTGGGCGAGGGCGCGGAGGAGCACCAGCTCCCGCTCGGAGAGCTGCGCCACCGGCTCGGCGCGAGCCTCTCGGCGTCCGAGGACTTCCCGTCCTCCCTGGCCGACGACCCGACCCCGGAGGACCTGCAGCGGTACCTGGGCTATCGATACCTCCTGCTCGCGCCGCTCTTCGGGATCGGCCTTCGCGAGCTGCACGTGCACGACGATGGGCCCTCGAAGGTGCTCGTCGATCTGGGCGGCGCCGCCGATCTCGTGGCCATCACCGAGCTCCGCGAGCTGATCCGGGATCGCGTGCGCGCCGAGAGCCGTGGGCCGCGCCCGACCACGCCCCCCTTCTCGATCGACCTCGACCTGATCCCGCAGGCGCACGCCGCGAACGAGTCCCGGAAGTTCGAGCGGACGGTCGAGCTGCTCGGCGGGTGGCCCGGACCGCTCTCGGTGCTCCTTCGAACCGCCGAGGGGCAGTCGCTCACGCCAGAGGTGAGGGCGGCGCTCGCGCGCGCGCTCGGCCTGCTCGGCACGGCCCACGCGGAGCTCTCCAACCCGGACTGGGCGGAGGAGGTCCTGCGGCTCGCCATCCAGTGGGGCCAAGAGGCGGGCGGCACCGTGACCGCCGACCTCTTCCGACGCCTCGGGGAGGCCCAAATCCGTCGCGGTCGTCATGGCCCCGCGATCGGCCTCCTGCAACGCAGTCTCGGGCTCGGCGGCGAGCGTCGCGTCGTGTTGCCGTTGCTCGCCCGCGCGTTCGTGGCTCGCGAGCGCTTCCTCGCCGCCGCGCTCTGCGCAGAGGAGGCCCGCGCGCTCGGCGCGAAGGACGCGGAGCTCGACACGCTCTTCACGACCGCCACTCGGTCCCTCGGTGAGCCGTGGTCGCGCTTCCGCGCCGCCGTGCCCGCGCCGAAGGTGGTGCCGACGGTCGCCCCCGAGAAAGTCTCGAAGGGGGCCGCCCGCGGCTGATAAGCTTCGCGCGCCATGGGCTGGGCTTCAGACGGGTCGTACGGGGCGAGCGCGCCCCGACCGAGGGTGAGCGCGGCGCGCGCGGAACGGAGCGCTCCTTGAGCGCGAGCGAGACGGTGGCGCGCGCCCCGAGCGGACCGCGCTTCGACCTCCGCTTCGAGCGGGGGCAGGCCCGGCTGCGTCTGGGTCAGCCCGTCGTCGGTGAGGGCTTTCGGCTCGAGCACCTCGTCTCGGTGGTCGACGTGCGCGGCCCCACCGATGTGAGCGCGGGCGCGAAGCGCTTCCGCCACCACCGCGCGCGTCTCGTCGAGGCGCGCCTTCGCATCGACCCGAGGCACGTGACGACGCGCGTCGACGCGGGGCGGCGCGTCCGTCTCGCGGGAGATCCGGGCGGCCTACGCCTATCTTTGCGCGACGAGATCGGGGTGATCGAGCTGCTCGGCGCCTTGCGGGTCGACGGCGCAGACGTGGTGCTGCACCCGACGGCCCTCGCGTGGATTCGTGGCGCGCCTCGCGGGGCGGCCGAGCGGCTCGCGCGGCTCATGACACCCTTCGGTGTCCGCGTGGAGCGTGATCGTCTGCGCGTGGTTCGCCCGCTCCGCGCGCTCTTGGCCGAGCTGCTGCTGCCGAGCGGCTGGAGGGTGCCCGACGAGCGCGCCTGCGAGGTGACGATCGGCTGCGAGGGCGGGTCGTGGTGGATCGAGGCGTTCGCGAGCGGCACGTCGCGCGAGTCGAGGTCGGCCCGCCCCAGCCCGCGGGGGGAGTTCGACGGCGAGCAGGTGCTCTCGGCCGTCGAGCCCGCCGGGCCGGCGGGGCGATTCCGGGCGGCCGTGGACGCGGGCGACCTCGAGGGTGCGCGGGCGGCGCTGGAGGCGCTCGGGGCGGGCTGGCTCGGCGCCGAGGGCGCGCTCGAGCTCGCCGAGCGCTTCGAGCATGCGCTCACCCCGGATGAGCTCGCCGAGGCGCTGCTCGTTGGGCTGTCGAGCATCCCCCATGACGAGGCGTCATGGCGGCGCTGGATCACGCGCCTCGGCGACCGCGGGGCCGTGGCGGCGCTGCGGCTCGCCGACGTCGCGCTCTCGTCGCCCATGCCGCGCCCGACGCGGGCGGCGCTGGCCGTGGCTGCCGCCAACGGCGTCCTCGACGCGTTCGGCGATCTCTCCGAGCGAGACGAGGCCGGCGTCGACGAGCGGCTGCGTCGTGTCGTGTCGGAGGCGGCGGCGCTCGCGCCCGAGCGGCCGGACGTCGCGGCGG
>JAHBWH010000359.1 GCA_019637115.1 Myxococcales bacterium
CCGCGTAGTGGAGGAAGAACCGATAGCGCCGGAACGCTTCCGTGCCCGGCGCGGGCCGGAGCGCGCCGCCCGCGTGGTCGACGAGGTGCTCGAGGATCGCGCCGGACTCGGCGAGCACGTCGCCGTCGAGCTCGACGACCGGTGATTTGCCGAGCGGGTGAACCGCGCGGAGCGCGCGCGGCGCCCGCATCGTCTCGGGATCCCGCGCGTACGTGACGAGCTCGTAGGGCAGCCCGAGCTCTTCGAGCAGCCAGAGGACCCGGTGCGATCGAGAGCGCTCGAGGTGGTGGACCTTGATCGTCGCCATGCGCGGCCATACCACACTTCGCCTCCACGTCCCGGAACACCGTTCGCTTCCGCGCTCCTCGACGGTTCGTCGACGAGCGGCGTTCGTCGACGAGCGGCGTCCGTCGACGAGCTGCGTCCGTCGACGAGCTGCGTCCGTCGACGAGCCGCGTTCGCCGAGGAAACGGCGTGGTTGCCAGCTCCGTTCGGCATCGCCGAGCGAAGCGCGCCTCGAGGGACGGTCAGCCGTGGATGGCGGTGTAGAGGATGTCGAGGAGCGCCTGACCGGTATAGGGCTTCGCGATGAAGTGTTTCACGCGCGCGCCGAGCGCGGCGCGCGCGCCGTCGTCGAGGCCGCTCGAGGCGACGATCCGCACCGAGGGATCGATCGCTTGGAGCGCGATGATCGTCGCGGGGCCGTCCATCACCGGCATCGCCATGTCCGTGAGCACCACGTCGATGCGCTCCGAGGCGTTCGCGTACGTCGCGATCGCCTCGGCCCCGTGAGCCGCGAGCAGCACGCGATACCCGAAGCGCTCGAGCGTGCGCTTGACCATGGTGCGGATCGCGGGCTCGTCGTCGACCACCAGGACGAGCTCGCCGCCACCGAACGAAGGCCGCTTCACTTCGTCCGACGCGCGGTCGTCGCGCTCGGAGTCGATCGCGGGCAGGTAGACGCACACGGTCGTGCCGACGCCGACCTCGCTGCAGGCGTCGATGAACCCGCCATGCTCCCTCACGATCGTGTGCGCGGTCGAGAGGCCGAGGCCCGTGCCTTTCCCAACTGGTTTGGTCGTGAAGAAGGGCTCGAACATTCGGTCGAAGACCTCACGCGTCATCCCCTCGCCCGTGTCCTCCACCTGCACGACCACGTAACGCCCCGGCACGACCTGTGGGTTCATCTGCGCGTACATCTCATCGAGCACGACGTTCGCGACCTTCACGTCGAGCCTCCCGCCGCGAGGCATCGCGTCCCTGGCGTTCACGCAGAGGTTCATCAAGACCTGGTGCATCTGCGTCGGATCGGCCGAGACCCACCACGGCCGATCGACGAGCGCCATGCGGACCTGGATCGACTTCGGGAACGTATCGCGTGCCACGCGCGCGACCTCTTGCACGAGCCGAGACACGTCGACCTCCTCGTGGACGCCGCCGGCGCCGCGGGCGAACGAGAGGAGCTGCCCGACCATCTGGGCGCCGCGGTACGCGCTGCGCTCGATCGTCGTCAGGTCCTCGAGCCGCTCGGGATCGGACTCGTCCAGCTTGAGCATCGCGATCGACGCCAGGATCGGCGCGAGGACGTTGTTGAGGTCGTGGGCGATCCCCCCTGCGAGCGTGCCGATGCTCTCGAGCCGCTGGGATCGAAACACCCGCTCCTCGAGGAGCTTACGCTCGGAGATGTCGGAGTTGATCGCGAGGACGGTAGCAGGCTCACCCTCTTCGCCGGGAACCAGCGTCCAGCGCCCCTCGACCAGCAGCTCCGTGCCATCTCGCCGGACCTGGCGGAGCTCGCCCTGCCACTCCCCTCTCGCGATGACCTCGTCGTTTGCGCGGTCGAACTCCTCGAGGGCGCACGCGAACTGCATCTCCCGGACGTCTCGTCCCTTCGCCTCGGCGGCAGTCCACCCGTACAGGCTCTCGGCGCGCGCGTTGAGGTAGACGACGCGGCCCTCCAGATCACGGACGAGGATCGCGTCGCGCGCCTCGTCGATGAGGCGCGCCTGGCGGCGGAGCTGGCGCTCGGTCTCGCGCCGCGCGGTGAGGTCCGCGAGCCCGCCGATCATCTGCGTGGGCGTGCCGCCTTCATCGCAGATGACCCATCCGCGGTCGAGCACCCACGCGTAGCTGCCGTCCTTGCGCCGGTAGCGGTACTCCCCAGTCCACGATGGCTTCCCGTCGTGGATGGCGCGCTGCACCGACTGGACCGTCGCGTCCACGTCGTCGGGGTGGACGCGGCTCGTCCAAGATGCGATGGAGTTCTCGACGTCGTCGCGCGAGTAGCCAAAGAGCGTCTCGAACCCTTCGCTCCACCAGAGCTCGTCGGTGACGAGATCCCAATCCCAGATGGCGTCGCTCGTGACCCGTGACAGCAACCGAAAGCGGGCCTCGCTCGCGCGTAGCGCCTCTTCGTGGCGCCCTCGCGCCGAATCATCCGTCTCCAGCTCTCCCAGGAGCGCGAGCGCGCGCCGAACGAGCGCGTCCTCGGGGCGGCCCTCCAGGCCGTCGTGGAGCTCTCCGAGCACATGGCGGAGCTTGCCCAGGGTCGTGGGCGCGAGGCGGACGTCGACACCATCGGACCAACCGGGCGCCGCGACGTTCGGAGGGGCCGCTCGACCGATGTCACCGTTCTTC
>JAHBWH010000036.1 GCA_019637115.1 Myxococcales bacterium
AACCCGGCGGCAGCGTCACTGTCCGCCCCGGCCAGCCGGCCACCGCGCAGCCCAACACCACGGTGCGCCCCACCGTCCAAGCCCAGCCGGCGACCGCCCAACCCAACACCACGGTGCGCCCCACCGTCCAAGCCCAGCCGGCCACCGCGCAGCCCAACACCACGGTGCGCCCCACCGTCCAAGCCCAGCCGGCGACCGCCCAACCCAACACGACGGTCCGCCCCGCTGTCCAGGCCCAGCCCACGCCTACGCAGCCCAACACCACGGTGCAGCCCGCGCAGCCGGTCCAGCCCGCGCAGCCGGTTCAACCGCAACCAGGCACGACGGTTCGTCCGGGCGCCGGGGTCGGGGTGACAGGCATGGGCCCGCAGGTGACCGTGCCGGTGCAGTGTCGGCCGACCATCGCCCGCGTCCCACAGAACGGCTTCCTCGTCCTCGAGGGCTCCGGCCTCGCGGGCGCCAACGCCGTCACGCTCGCGGGTCGCGCGGTGCCCATCGCGTCCAGCCAGGACAACCAGATCCGCGCCCGCCTCACGGGCGTCACGTCGGGTGGTCCCGTTCAGATCCGGATCCGCAACCAGACCTACGAGTGCGGCACGGTCGACGTCGTCGGTCGCTGACGCGGGCGGACGATCCAACGAGAAGCCCTGGCGCTCCCGCGCGCCAGGGCTTCTTCGTGCGAGACCGCCCCGGCCCCGGCTCGGCGCCGGACTCGGACGGACTCGGACCCGGACTCGGCCGCAGGTCGGCGTCAGCCGCGCCCGCCGTCGGATTTTCCCGACTCGGACGGAAGGGGTCGGAGGTGGGCTCGGTGGCCTGCTACCCTGGCGCTCCGTGGTTACTCCGGCGCGCCCCTCGTACCGCCCCTCGCGATACCGCCAAGTCGGGACGGTCGTCGCGGGCAAATACCGCGTGCGCCGCGTGCTCGGCGTCGGCGGCATGGGCACGGTCTACAAGGCCGAGAACATGACGGTGGGGCGGACCGTCGCGCTCAAGCTCCTGCACCCACACCTGGCGGACGACGGCGTCGCGCTCGCGCGATTCCAGCGGGAGGCGCGGGTGGCCGCGTCGGTCGACCACCCTCACGTCGTGGAGGTCCTCGACCTCGGCATCGACGAGCTCGGCGCCCCGTATTTCGTGATGGAGTACGTCCGCGGCAAGAGCGTCGCGCAGGTGCTCGCGGCCTCCGGCCCGATGCCCTGGGAGCGCGCGAGCCGCATCATCGGTCAGGTGCTCGCGGCGCTGCACGCCGTCCACCTGCGCGGGGTCGTCCACCGCGACTTGAAGCCGGAGAACGTCCTCCTGACCACGGTCGACGGCCGCGAGGACTTCGTGAAGGTCCTCGACTTCGGCATCGCGGCGTTCGTCGAGAGCGTCATGGAGTCCGGCGCGAGCTCGGAGCTCACCCCGACTGGGCGCACCATGACGACTCCACAATACGCGAGCCCCGAGCAGCTCCTCGGCGGCCGCGGCCGTGACGCCCGCGTCGACGTGTACGCCGCCGGGGTCTTGCTCTACGAGCTCCTCGCGGCGTACCGCCCGTTCGTCGCCGACAGCCTCGTGGCCCTCTGCGAGCTGGTGACCAACGCGCCGCCGACGCCCCTGCGCGCGTTCCGGCGCGACGTGCCGCCCGCGCTCGAGGCGGTCATCCACCGCGCCCTCGCAAAGGCTCCGGACGACCGCTGGCCGACCGCCCAAGCGATGCAGGAGGCGCTCGTCCCCTTCGGCGCCGTCCTCGAGGCCGAGGTCCCCGAGCCGACCGACACGTTCACGATCGATCTCCGCGCCCTCCTCGCCCGCGAAGGCGACGCGCCCGAGCCCACGCAGGGGCACGGCGTCATCTCGCCCGACGTGGCCGCCGCCATCGCGCGGCAGGGAGAGCTCCTCGGCAGCGGGGCGTGCGTCACGGCTTGTCGCGCGAGGGGGCTCTCGTGGCCCCCACCGAGCACGGGCTGGATCGACGACCGATACCTGGACGCGCTCGAAGACGTCGATCGCCTCCTCGCGGCGGGCGATCGCCGCAGCATCGCGGACGCCGGCCGTGCGCTCGGCGACCGCTGGCTCGACCAGAGCCCGTTCACAGCGCCCCCCGAGGCCTTCTTCGCGACCGCGCCCGCCCTCTGGCAGCGGTGCTTCCGCGACGGCGGCGCGACCGTGAAGGCCGTCGGGCGCGGCTATGGCTTGGTGGTCATCACGGGCCACCCCCGCCCCTCGGTCGCGCGCGCGATCTTCTTCGTCGGCCTGCTCGATCGGGCGCTGACTCGCGTCGGCGCGCGCAGCGTCGAGGTCCGCCTGGCCCGCTCGGCCGCCCTCGGCGACCCGCGCGACGAGATCGAGACGAGCTGGTCGGTTTAGCAGCCCGTTGAAGAACCTAGTTCTTCAACGGAGCCGCGTGTTTCGGGGGGAGGCTCCGGTGGGCTTTGCCCACTGGAGGGGGTCTTTTCGAAAGACCCCAGAAAGAAGAGGCAGTCCGTTGAGGGACTCGAAGAGTTCTTCAACGGGCTGTGAGGCTTCAGCCCCTCCGAGAGAGAAGCTGACCGAACGGCGCGACGATCGCGCCCCCCGTTGGCGACGGCCCTCCGTGCCCTTACGCTGTGCGGCGGTGTCCGCTCCCCCTCAGCCTCGCGATGTCCTCCAGCACCCCGTGCTCGTGCTGAATCGCAGCTATCACCCCGTCCGCATCACGACGGTCCGCGAGGCGTTCTCCCTGCTCTTCTGCGGGCGCGCCGACGCCCTCGACGCCGCCTACGAGCCCCACTGCTTCGAGCGGTGGGCCGGGCTCCGCGTCGAAGCACACGAGCCGAGCGTGCGCACGCCGCGCGGGGCCCTGCGCGCGCCCCGCTTGCTCCTCCTCCGCGGCTACAACCGCGTGCCTCGCACGCCCTTGCGCCTCTCTCGCCGGAACGTCTTCCTCCGCGACGGGCACGCCTGCATGTACTGCGGAGACGACGAAGACGAGCTCACGATCGACCACGTCCTGCCCCGATCGCGCGGCGGTCGGTCGTCGTGGGAGAACCTCGTGGCCTGCTGTCGCCGCTGCAACCTCGACAAGGGGCACCGCACCCCCGAGGAGGCCGGCATGACGCTGCGCGTCCGCCCCGCGCGGCCGACCTGGACGGTCGTCGTGCAGCTCGACGGCCTGAAGCACCCGCTTCCCGATTGGGAGCCCTTCCTCGAAGGCGTCCTCCCCCGCGCGTCCTGAGGGCGCCACCTCTCCCTCGATGCGCTCGAAGGCGTCCTCCCCCGCGCGTCCTGACGGCGCGGGGTCGCCGCCAGCTCTGCGCCGCTCATCCGCCGTCCTCCCCCGCGCGTCCTGACGGCGCTCCACCTCGAGCTCGAGCCGCTGGGGGCCCTCGACGTGCTCCCCGTGCTCCCGTCCGCGGGTCGGGCCCGAGTTCTCGCCCGGAGGCGCGCGAAGTTGCGCGCAACCGCCGCCGATCGGACGCCGAGGAGGGGGCATGCTCCGCCTGCTCTCGCCGCTCGCCTTCGGCTGGACGCTGCTCGCTCACGGCTGCTTCCAGCCGTTGGGCGTCGAGCCCGACGCCGCCCAGCATCCCCACGACGCCGAGGTCGACGCGGGACCGCCCACCCCCGCCATCCTCGCGCTGCGCGTGCTCGATCACGACGGCGCCGAGTGGCCGCTCGACGCCGCGCCCCGGCGACCGGTGCTCGAGCTCGAGACCAGCCGGCCCCTCGCGAACGCCGACGCCGTCCTGCTCTTCGACGAGGTCGCGCTGCCGAGGCTGCTCGAGGACCTGCGCCGCATGCCGCTGCTCGTCCGTCACCGTGACGCCCTTCGTCCCGCGCGGATCGAGCGGGGCCCGCGCTCGATCCGCGTCCAGCCGCGCGAGCCGCTCGAGCTCGGCGCGCGATACGTCGTCGCCGTCGCGGGGTGGGGTCGCGCCGCCGAGGACGAAGCGCCGTTTCCGCCCTTCGCGGCGACCTTCGAGGTCGCGCGCGAGCGGGCCGGCGCCGTCGTCGACGGGACCTGGCCGCCCGCTGGGGCGGCGGGCGTGCCGCCCGAGCTCGAGGTGGCCGTCGTGCGCTTCGACGACGACGTCCGTCCACGCGGCGGCGTGAGGCTCGTCGGCCCCGGAGGCGTCGCCGCCACGCGCGCGAGCGAGCTCTCGTGCGCCGCCTTCGGGTGGCCAGACGGCGCGTGCGTGATGCTGCGCTGGGAGGGGGTGCTTCGCCCGCTCTCGCGCTACACCCTCGAGGTGAACGATCGGGTCCAGGATCGAGGCGGTGCCCCCGTCGGGCCGTGGCTCGCGTCGTTCGAGACGGGCGACTTCGGCGAGATCGGGCTGTCGTTCCTCGACGTGGCGTGCGCGCCCGATGAAGTCGAGCTCGGCCGGGGCTGCATGCTCTCCGACGACGAGAGCGTGCGCGTCCGCCTCGCGGTCGACGGCCCCGCGCGCGCCTTCCTCGACTCCGATCGTGGCTCGACGCGCGAGGTCGCCTCCCGCGGCGAGATCGCGCTCGAGCTCCGGAATCTCCGCGCGAGCGATCACTTCGAGGCCGACCTCCGCCTCGTGGGGCTCGACGGCTCGACGCACACCGAGCGCCTCGCCCTCGCGACCACGCCTCCCCTCGCGGCGCTCACCATCTCGGAGACGTGCGCGGACCCTCGCGGCCCCGAGCCCCGTCAGGAGTACGTCGAGCTGCTAAACTACGGCGCCGTGCCCATCGAGCTACGAGGCATCACGCTCGCCGACCGCGTCGATCGGCTCGGCAGCGAGGTCCAGGTCCCCGTCAGCCTCGCGCCCGGCGGCCGCGCGCTGCTCGTCGCCGACGCCTTCGATCCGAACCACCCGCTCGACCCCCCCGTGCCGCCGGGCGTCCCCCTCGTCCGGGTCGGCACCTCGCTCGCCTCCGGCGGCCTCGCCAACGCGGGCGAGCCGCTCTACCTGCGGGACGCCGAGCGCCGTCGGCTCTCGACCGTGCCGTCGATCCGCGCGCCCGGGCCGGGCATCTGCCTCGTCCGCACCGGCCCCCCACGCGGCCGCTCGGTCGGCCATTTCGCGGCGGCGCCCTGCCGCCCCGGGGAGCCGTGACGGGCCGATGAGGGCGACGTCCGAGCTCCCCGCGCTCCGAGAGGAGGTCGTGGACGGCGTCGTCGAGGAGGTGATGTACCGCAGCAAGGACGGTCGCTTCACGGTCGCCGTCTTCTCGCCGCAGAGCCGCGCGCGCGAGCAGCCCTTCGTGGCCGTCGGCGATCTCGGCGAGCTCGCGCTCGGAGAGACGCTCCGCCTGCACGGGCGCTGGTCCAAGCACGCGGTCCACGGCGAGCGCTTCCGCGTGTCGAGCTTCACGCCCATCGTCCCGACGACCAAGGCGGGCATCGTCCGCTACCTCGGGTCGGGCCTGATCGACGGCATCGGCAAGCGGCTCGCCGAGCGCCTGGTCGCCCGCTTCGGCGACGAGACGCTCGACGTCATCGCGACGCAATCGGGTCGCCTCCGCGAGGTCGAGGGCATCGGCAAGCGCCGCGCGACGGCGATCTCGGAGGCGGTCCGCTCGCGCCGTGACGAGGCCGAGCAGCTCTCGTTCTTGCACGGCCTCGGGCTCGGGCCCGCGCTCGCCCGCAAGATCCGCGAGCGCTACCGCGACGCCGCGACGCGAGTGCTGCGCGACGATCCTTATCTGGTCGCCGAAGAGGTCGCCGGCATCGGCTTCCGCACGGCCGACCGCATCGGCGAGGCCGTCGGCATCAGCCGCGACGATCCCCGACGGGCCGCGGGCGCCGTCCTGCACCTGCTCGCGCGCGCCGCCGATGACGGCCACGTCTTCCTCGAGCGCAGCACGCTCCGCGAGGCCGCCGAGCGCCTCGACGTCCCCCCCGCGCGCGCCGAGGAGGCCGTCGACACGCTCGCCGGGCGCGGCATGGTCCAGCTCGACGAGGACGCCGTCTACGCCCCGCCGCTCTTCACGGCCGAGCGAGCGGTCGCGCGCCGCCTCGCCGCGCTGGCGCGTCCACGAACGCCCGAGCGGCACGCCGATCGCGCGATGGCGCTCGCCACGCGCGGCGCCGAGGCGCTCAGCGAGGAGCAGCGCGCCGCCGTGCGCTGCTCGCTCGACGAAGGCCTGCTCGTGCTGACGGGCGGTCCGGGCACGGGCAAGACCACGACCGTGCGAACGCTCGTCCGAGCGCAGCTCGCGCTCGAGCGCCGCGTGCTCCTCTGCGCGCCGACCGGCCGCGCCGCCAAGCGCCTCGCGGAGGCGACGGGCGCCGAGGCCAAGACGATCCATCGCCTGCTCGAGTGGAACCCGATGACCGGCCGCTTCATGCGCGACGAGGGCGCCCCCCTCGACGCCGACGTGATCCTGGTCGACGAGGCCTCGATGCTGAACCTCCAGCTCGCCGCGTCGCTGACGGCGGCCATCGCGCCTTCGTCGCGGCTCGTGCTCGTCGGCGACGTCGATCAGCTCCCGCCGGTCGGCGCGGGGCAGGTCCTGCGCGAGGTGATCGCCAGCGAGATCGGGCGCACGGTGCGGCTCACGGAGGTCTTCCGGCAGGCCCAGAAGAGCGCCATCGTCCGGGGCGCGCACGCCGTGCTGCGCGGCGAGGTCCCCGAGCCCTCGCCTCCTGGCGAGCCGGGCGAGGGCGACCTCTTCATCATCAAGGCCCCAGACGCCCAGCGGATCGGCGACGTGGTCGTCCAGCTTCTGGAGCGCATGGCCGTCCGCTACGGCGTCGATCCGCGCCGCGACGTGATGGTGCTCGCGCCGACCCGCCGTGGCGTGGTCGGCGCCGAAGGTCTCAACGAGCGCCTTCAGCGCGCGCTCAACGCCGAGGTCGATCCGAGCCGCCTCGGGAGCCTCTTCCCCGGCGACAAGGTCATGCAGCTCTCGAACGACTACGAGCGGGACGTCTACAACGGCGACCTCGGGCTCGTGACGCGCGTCGAGGGCGGCATGACCTTCATCGACGTCGACGGCCGCGAGCTGCAGTACCGCGTGACGGATCTCGACGCGCTGACGCTCGCGTACGCCAGCACCATCCACAAAGTGCAAGGGAGCGAGTTCCCGGCCGTCGTCGTGGTGCTCCATCCCTCGCATCACCTCCTCTTGAGCCGCGCGCTGCTCTACACCGCGCTCACCCGCGCCAAGCGCCTCGCGGTGATCGTCGGCGATCCGCGCGCCATCGCGCGCGCCGCCCGAAACGCCGACGCCTACGAGAGCAACTCGCGCCTCGCCCGCCGGCTCCGCCAGGCCTCGAGCGAGTCCGGGACGTAGGCGGTCCAGGACGTACGAGTCGCGCGCTTCAGGCGAGGAACGCGGCGAGGACCCCGTCGTGGAACGCGGGGCGGAACGCCTTGATCTTCTCGTTCGCGCGGCTCGGATGGACGCGGTTCGTGAGCAAGACCGTCACGACCTCGCGCTCGGGATCGCACCAGACGCTCGTCCCCGTGAAGCCCAGATGCCCAAAGGTCCGGTCGGAGGCCCGCTTGCCCGCCGCCGACGCGTCACCCGTCTTCACGTCGAAGCCGAGCCGGTAGCTCCCGCCGGGGCGGGCGCGGAGCGCGTCCTCGAGCGTCGCCTTCTTCAAGAAGGTCGAGCGCTCGGCGAGCACGTCGACGAGCTCGACGCCGAAGCGCGCCACGCCTCGAGCGGTGCCGAAGAGCCCCGCGTGGCCCGCGACGCCGCCGAGCGCGCTGCAGTTCTCGTCATGCACCTCGCCGCGGATGATGCGCCCGCGCCACAGGCAGCGTTCGGTCGGCGCGGCGACGCGCACGAGCGCCGCGCGTCGCTCGCTCGTCAGCGCGCCCGCGTAGTAGACGGCGTCTTGCAGGCCGAGCGGCTGCGTCACGTATTGCGCGACGGTCTCGGCGAGGTCGCGCCCCGCCGACCGGGCGAGCATCTCACCCGCGAGCATGTAGCCGAGGTCCGAGTAGACGCAGCGCCCCGGCGCGCCCTCTTCCGGTCGCCGCGCCGCCTCCGCGAGGATCCAGCGGCGCGCGGCGGACGTCCCAGGCTCGTGGGGCACGTCGAGGTAGAGCCCGCCCCACGCCGCGAGGCCCGACCTGTGCGTGAGGAGCGCCTCGAGCGTCGCCTGGTCCGCCGCGCCGCCTCGTGCGTCGGAGAGGCAGGCGTGGACGGTCTGGTCGAGCGCGATGCGCCCGGCCTCCACCATGCGCAGGGCCGCCGTCGCCACGAAGGGCTTCGTGATGGACGCGAGGTCGTATGGGGTCTTCGGCTCGGCCTTCGGCCCCTGGTAGGCCAGCCGACCGCCGGCCGCTTCGGCGTACGTCCACCCCGCCCCTTCGCGGAAGGCGAAGCAGGCAACCGCACCAGGGAAGACCGCACCCGAGACCCCGGCCTCGATCAGCCGGACTGCCTCGCGGACCACCCGCGCCGTTCGCCCCGAGCCCACCTTGAGAGTTTAGTACCGGACCGGAGCCCGCTCCGTCCACCACGAAAGACGGTCGGAAGCGGTGAGGGCGCGTTTCCCGACACGGCCCTGATGAAGCGCGGCGCCCTCACTCGAAGAGCGGCGTCGACATGCGGGTACCCTGGACCCGGTAGCGCACCTCGCAGGGAAGCGTGTCGAAGGGCCCACCGTAGATGGCGAGGAGCGCCTGACAGCTCGAGCCGGCGCTCGGCCGAAAGCGCACGCTCGTGGTCCCGACGAGCGTCGCGACGTCCGAGGCTCCGGCGTCGCTCGTTCCTGCGTCACTCGGTCCTCCGTCGCTCGCCCCCCCGTCGCTGGCGTCATTCATGCCACCGTCGTCGACGACGCCTGCGTCTGGGCCCGCCTCGGTCGCGACCTCGACCAGGATGGTCTCGAGCTGGTCGAGCGAGCACGGCCCGATCCCGAGGTCGGGATCGCCCTCGTAGACCGCGACGGTCGATTGCAGGTTGAAGCGGAAGGTGCCGCGGTCGTGGGTGCCGTGCACGATCGCCGCGCCGGGGGCGCGCCACACCGCCAGCGCGCCGTCGGCGCGGAGCTGCACGCGCAGCTCGATCAGGTCTTGCGCGGGGATCGCGGTGGGCCCGCACTCGTTCGCCGCGAGCACGCCCGTGATGCGGAAGTCCCCCACGGGATCACCGTCCGGATCGGGCTGGGGCAGGCACGCCAACACCGAGAGCCAGATGGGAAGGGTCGCGACACCGATCGCCCACACGCGCATGAACCCGAGGGAAGACCCTCGGGCCCGCGCGGTCAAAGAATCGGCACGCCGCGTGGCGCTACTCGGATCCTGGGGCCGGCCGGGTGGGCGTAGAGGGCTCGATGACGAATTCGACCCGCCGGTTCAGCGCGCGGCCCGCCTCCTCTGCGTTGTCGGCCACCGGCCGCGAAGGCCCAAAGCCCTGCGCGTTCAGGCGCCCGCCGTCGATGCCGCGCGCGATCAGCGCCTCGCGGACCGCGTCGGCCCGCTGCTGTGAGAGCCGGATGTTCGCCTCGGCGTTGCCCCGGTCGTCGGTGTGGCCTTCGATGCGCACGCTCCGATGCTGCGGGTTGCGCTGCAGAATGGTCGCCACCGCGCCGAGGATCTGCTCCGAGACCCGCCCACGGATCCGCGCCCGGTTGTTCGCGAATTGGATCTGCTGGAGGAGGACGATGCGATCCCCGCGCTGCTCGACGAGCGCCTGGCGGCCACCGTCCGGGCAGCCATCTTCGTCCTCGATCCCGTTCAGGGTCTCGGGCTCGTTCGGGCAGCGATCGACGGAGTCGGGGATTCCGTCACCGTCGCTGTCGGGCTCGGGGCAGCCGTCCTCGTCCTCGATCCCGTTGAAGAGCTCGGCCTCCTCTGGGCACTGGTCGCCATCGTCGGGGATGCCGTCGCCGTCCGCGTCGTCCTCCGGACACCCGTCTGCGTCCTGGATGCCGTCGGCGTCCTCGGGCTCGTTGGGGCACTGATCTTCGGCGTCGGGGATGCCGTCTTGATCCGTGTCGTCGTCCGGGCAACCGTCGTCGTCGCGGTCGCCGTCGAAGTCCTCGGGCTCGTTCGGGCACGAGTCGTAGCCGTCCGGGATGCCGTCGCCGTCGTTGTCGGGGTCGGGGCAGCCGTCCGCGTCCTCGAAGCCGTCGAAGTCCTCGGCTTCGTTCGGACATTGATCGACCCCATCGAGGAGGCCGTCGCCGTCGTTGTCGGGGTCCGGGCAGCCGTCCGCGTCCTGCCAGCCGTCCATGTCCTCGGGCTCGGTCGGGCAAGCGTCGATGGCGTCGTCGATCCCGTCACCGTCCCGATCCCCGCGGCGCGGCGCGTAGGCGACGGCGCCGATCGCGCGGAAGACCGGCACCCCGACGCCCGCTACGATGCCCGGGCCGCCGGCGAGGGTGAGCTCGACGTCTCCCACGCGGAGCCGCGCGCCGAGCCGACCTTCGAGCGGGTTCTGATCGAGGCCGCCCCGGAATCCCGCGGCGCCATCGATCTCGGCGAAGACCATCGCGAGCGGCGTGACCTCGTAGCCCACCGCGGCGCGGTAGGTGAGCATTGGCCCCGCGGTGGTCGAGAAGAGCGTGCTCTCGGGACGCCAGAAGCCACCGAGGTTGAGCGAAAGGCGAAAGCCGCTCTGCACGAGCTCGCCGATGAGGTGACCGCCGACCCGCACGCTCTCGTCGCCGTTGAACGCGCCCGCGGTCATGGCGTGCCCGACCGGGAAGCTGCCGAAGACGAGGCCGCTCAAGAAGATTCCCTCGTCGCCGTCGCCGAAGAACCGAGCCTTGAGGCTGAGCACCGGGTCGCCGACCGTGAACGTGCCGCCGCCGGGGATCGTGGTGGGGCGGCCCTGCACGATCTCGCTGAAGCCGTCGCCGTTCGAGTGCAGGAGCGGGAGGTTCAGGCCGATCTGGAGGCGCTCGAAGAGCACGAGCGAGCCGTGAAGGTTGAACTGGAGCTGGTGGCTGACGAGGAGCGTCCGCCGCTCCTCGACCATGCAGCTCGTCTCGGACGGGTCCGTGCAAGAGGCGTTGTAGAGGACGAAGGGCCGGTGCCCGTAGTCGACGCTCAGGCCGAAGGTCGGCACGAGATGACCCGAGAGCCGGCCGCCATCGACCTGCAGGAAGTTCCCCGCCCCTGGCGCGGGCGCGAAGCGCTGCACGTTGAAGCGCCCGAGCGGGACGGGATCCTGCGCCTGCGCCCCGACGTGGCCAAGGGCCAACGCCACCACCATCAGCGCCGAGCGCACCCACCGATGCCGTCGAGTCATGAGCCTCCCCGAGTCGGAGGGAGTATCTTTCACCAGTGCTCTCCCGCGCAATCGCGAAACGACCTCGGCGGGAAATTCCGGTCACGCAGGAACCACCCTCCATCCTCTCGAAGGCACCGAGGCTGCGCGCTTTTCGGCTCGTTCGAAGGCCCTCGCGGGGCGTCGCGGACGTGGCGTCGCACGAGGCAAAGGCCCCCTCCTGGACGCAGCAACGGGCGTCCGAGCAACCACGGGACGGTCGCTCCGCCGCGGCGGGTCGACCTCTCGAGACGCGGCGCTCCCCTCGAGGGGCGCCGAAAGCGCCCAAGGCTCCGGTCACGGAATGCGTCGGAGGGTGCGTTGTTTGGAGTCGGTTGCAGTAACGCCTGGCCACCCATCGCGACACGAAGCCGCGAGGCGCGCGAAGACCTACCGGGCATCCACGTCGGCTGCTATGGACGGCCCGACGGAGAATCGAAATGGACATTCAGGAACGATTGACCGCGTTCGCCATGCTCGGCGCCGGATGGGTGATGTGGCTGCTCGTGGCCCTCTCGGTCATCTGCCTCGCCATCATCCTCGAGCGCACCTATTACCTCGTGGCCTCGCGCGACGACGCCCGACGGTTGCAAGAGGGTTTGCGCAAGAGCCTCGATGACGGTGACATCGACGCCGCGCTGAAGGTGATGGCGAGCTCCAAGTCCTGGGAGGCTCGCATCCTCGCGGCGGGCCTCGGCGAAGCGGGCCGCGGCCCGGGGTCCGTCGAGGAGAAGCTCGCGGGTGAGCGCGGCATCGCGCGCGCGCGCATGGAGCGCAACCTCGCCTTCCTCGGCACGGTCGGAAACAACGCGCCCTTCGTCGGTCTGCTCGGAACGGTCATCGGAATCATCCGCTCGTTCCAGGCGCTCAACGAGAGCCAGGGCCAGGTCACCACCGAGCTCATGGCCGAGGTCGGCGAGGCGCTCGTCGCGACCGCCATCGGGCTGCTCGTCGCGCTCCCCGCCGTCGCTTTCTACAACGCCTTCCAGCGCGCCATCAAATCACGCCTCACGATGGCGGACGCGATGGGGCGCGACCTCTTGGCTTTCGTGAAGGGCCAGAAGGCCAGCGGCGGCTACCGCAACGCGCCGGAGGCCGACTGATGGCTGGCGGCACGCTCGGCGGCGGTGACGACGACGAGATCATCACCGACATCAACGTCACGCCGCTCGTCGACGTCGTGCTCGTGCTCCTCATCATCCTGATGGTCACGGCCACCGCGATCGTCTCGAAGACCATCCCGATGGAGCTCCCGCAAGCCGCGACGGCCGAGACCGCGGGCGACACGCCGACGACCCTCGGCATCTCCATCGACGAAGGTGGCAACCTCTTCCTGGACCGCGATCCGATGAGCGAGGACGAGCTGCGCGCGCGCGTGCGCGCGGCCCGCGAGGCGTCCGAGGACGTCCGCGCGATCATCGCGGCGGCCGGCAGCATCCAGCATGGCCGCGTGGTGCAGGTGATCGACCTGCTCCGGCAGGAGCGCGTCACGCGCTTCGCGATCAACGTCCGCCCGAGCGAGCTCGAGGCGCAGTGACGAGGGAGTGAGCGCGGGATGAAGTACGGCGACTTGCGATGGGGGCCAGCATGAGCTCCATGCGTCTGTCGCCCCGGCACGAGCAGCTCGAAGGAGACGGCCTCGTCGTGGTGGGGTTGACCGCGGGTTTGCTCATCTCCGCGCTCATCCACTTCGTCGGCTTCCCCCTCTTCATGGGGATCCTCGGGCTCTTGGACCTGCTCAACCCGCTCACGCCGCAGCCCTCTCCGCCACGACCGGCGGTGGTCGAAGTCATCGCGCTCCCCGAGCCGGAGCCCGAACCGGAGCCCGTGGTGGAGGCGGAGCCAGAGCCCGAACCAGAGCCCGTCGCGCCGACGCCGCCCCCGCCGACGCCTCCGCCCCCCCGACCGGAGCCGCGCGAACGACCGGCGCCCGAACCGCCGCCGCGCGCCGAGGAGCCCCCGCCGCGGCCCGAGCCCCTGGACCTCACGGGGCTCACGCTGACGAGCGAGTCCGGCAGCTTCGCGGTCGCCGGCGGAGACGGCACCGACCGGGAAGGTCCCATCGGGCCACCCCCGAGCCGCACCGTCCCGCGCGGCACCCGCGACGGCGTCGAGGGCGGCACGGGTGGCGGCGGCGACGCCGAGGGGACCGGCCCTCCGCGGATCTACGCGCCCGAGAGCCTCGCGCGCGCCCCCCAGGCGCCGCGTGACGCGATCGACCGGCTCCGCGCCTGCCAGCAGCAGAACTACCCGAGCGAGGCGCGCGCGCAGGGCATCTCGCACACGGTGCGCGGCCGCATGGTCGTCGAGGCCGACGGCAGCCTCAGCGCGATCCGGATTGGGCGGGACCGGACGGGGCTGGGCTTCGACGAGGTCTGCCGACGTTGCCTCGGTGAGCAGCGCGGCTGGGAGGCCGGTCGTGACCGACAGGGCAACGCCGTGCGCAGCTACCAGCCCGTCTTCTGCGAGTTCAGCGTCCGCAACTGATCCGCCATCCGCCTCACGGTCGTTGAACGCGAGCCACCGTCGGCGCCGGCTCCCCTCCACCAGCCGCGCACCTTGGATCTGCCTGTTCGTCTGGGCTCCTGCGACGAGCTACCGTCGGTGCCATCGCTCCCATGCGAGCCCACGTCGTCGGCTCACGACCGCCGCCTCTCGCGACCAGCACGCCCGAGCCGAGAGATCCCAATGCTCCCCACCCTGACCTCCACGCCGTCCATCGCGGGTCGCTTCCGCTCCACCCCCGAAGACTTCCTCGTCGACGAGCTGCCGGCGTTTCTCCCGAGCGGCGAAGGGGATCACGTCTACGTCAAGATCCGGAAGCGGGGCCTGACGACGCCAGAGGCCCTCCGACGCCTCGCCAGCGCGCTCGGCGCGCGGCACGAGGACGCGGGCCACGCAGGCCTCAAGGACCGCCACGCCATCACCACCCAGTGGGTGAGCCTCTTCGGCACCACTCCCGAGGCGGCGCGCGAGGTGCAGGTCGAGGACCTCGAGGTGCTCGAGGCGGCGCGCCACCGCCACAAACTGCGCGCGGGCAAGCTGCGCGGCAATCGCTTCACGCTCCGCGTGCGAGGCGTACCTGCGGCGGCGACGTCGGAGCTGCGCGAGGCCCTCGACCAGCTGGCCGCGCGCGGTGTGCCTGCGTATTTCGGCACCCAACGCTTCGGTCGCGAGGGCCAGAACCGCGAGCGCGCGCGCCGCTGGCTCGTCGAGGGGGGCCGCGCACCGCGCGATCGCTTCGCGCGAAAGATGATGGTGTCGACGCTGCAGTCGCAGGTCTTCAACGGCGTGCTCGCCGCCCGCCTCGAGCGCGGGCTCTTCGACCGAGTCCTCGCGGGCGACGTGCTTCGCAAAGAAGAGACGGGCGGGATCTTCGTGGCCGAGGACGTCGCCGCCGAGCAGGCGCGGGTGGACCGCTGGGAGACGAGCCCGACCGGCCCGCTCCCCGGGCTCGACGCGGCGACCCCGACCGGCGAGGCCGCGACCCTCGAGGCCGAGGTGGCGGCGTCGTTCGACGTGGGGCCGGAGGTGCTCGCGCGCTTCGGGAAGCTCGGCCCGGGCGCGCGACGGCCCCTGCGGCTCCGCCTGGGAGACGCCACGCTCGAGGTCGGCGCGCCTGACGAGCTCGGCGCGACGACGGTGACGCTCGCGTTCGATCTGCCCGCGGGCGGCTACGCGACCGAGGTCCTCCGCGAGCTCTTCAAGGATGGCCTCGAGGAGGCGCGTCCAGCGCCAGCGGACGACGCTCGCGAGCACGCCGCAGCGCCCCGCTGAGCTCCGTAGACCCCGGCTGAGCTCCGCCCTTCGACGGTCTTCGAGGGTCGCCAGGCCCCATGGACGCGAACCCGTCGAGCTCTCCGCTCGCGGCGCGCCCTCCGCCCTGCCGCTCAGTCGTCGGTCGGCGGCACGCCGGGCGCGGGCGGGGGCCTGGACGGCGCGTCGTCGGACTTCTTCGCGCGGTCGCCGTCCACACGCCGCTCGGCGAGGATCAAGATCCGCGGCGAGTCGGCCCCGAAGAAGACGCCCGGGGTGGCCATCCACCCGCTCACCTCGGCGACCCGGAACCCCTGCTGGTGCAGGAGGAGGCCGAGCTCGTGGAGCGCGTAGAGTCGGAGCGTGTAGACGCCCTCGCGCTGCCGACCGTCGTCGAGCATGACGGTGCGCTTCACCTCGAGGCGGGAGAGGAAGTAGTTGAACTTCGACTCCTCCATACACAGGCAGCCGTCGCCCTCGAACCAGATCAGGTTCGGCTGAGAGCGGATGACGTAGTCGCGGTTGACGACGTCGAGGAGCAGGACGCCGCGCGGTTTGAGCGCGCGATGCAGCCGTTCGACGACCCGCTTGTTCGTCTCGTCGTCGAAATAGCCGAAGGTCGTCCCCCAGCAGAGCACGGCGTCGAAGGCGCCGTCGAAGGTCATCTCCCGCATGTCGCCGTGGAGGAAGTTGATCTTGACGCCCTCGTCCTGGGCCTCGTCCCCCGCGCGGCTCAGCATCGGCAACGAGAGGTCGAGGCCGACGACGAGGAAGCCGCGCCGGGTCAGCTCGATCGCGTGCAGCCCGAGCCCACACCCGACGTCGAGGATCGTCGCGCCCGCCGCCAGCCCGAGCCGGGCCTCGATGAAGTCGCAATCGCGGATGATGTCCTTCCGCGTCGGAGGCCGCACCGTCCGGAGGTAGTCGTCGCTGAAGAACGTCTCGAACCACGGTCGCCGGCGCGGCTTCGCCTCGCGGGGGCGCTGGGGCGGTGGGGGGGAAGGCTCCGCCCCTACGGGCTCGGGGGTGTCTGCGCCCTCCTCGGGCGGCGGGGGTGGCTCGACCTCGTGAAGCTCGAGCTCCTCCGCGTCGTCGTCGAGCTCGAGCTCGTCGTCCTCGTCGAGCGGCTCCTCCTCGAGCGCGTCATCGTCGATGGTGAGCTCAGGCTCGTCGTCGTCGGTCGCGCGGAGCGAGACACGTGGGAGCGTCGGTTCGCTCTCGAGCGGCGCGAGCTCATCGTCGTCGAGCGCGCTCTCTCCAGACTCCGGGTGGAGCAGCAGCAACGGCTCGGCTGCGGCGTCCGGGTCGGGCGGGGGCGGGATCGTGCTGACGCGTACCATCCCATGCACGATGACGGGATCGGAGTCCGCCGCATCGGCGTTGGGCTCGCTCGCGGCGGTGAGCTCCGAGCCGGCTTTAGCGCCGGCCCCTTCTCCCGCCTCGACCTCGGGCGCGCGCTCGGACTCGTCCGGAACGACCGCCTCGCTCATGGGCGGGGCTGGAACGTCCGCGTCGGCCGTGTGTCCCGCGTCGACCGTACCCCCGGGATCGACCGATGCATCCGCGTCGACGTCGACCGGTGGGTTTGCGTCCACCTTCGCATCCGCAGCCGAGACCGGAGCGTCCGCGCCCACCTCCTCGTCCACCCGCGCGTCCGGGTCGACTGACGCCGCAGCGTCCGCCTCGACGGGGTTGGCCGCGACCAGTGACTCCCCAAGAGCGTTGCCCTCGGTGGCGGTCTCGAGCCCAACGGGAGCAGCCGGGACGGGAGGAGGCTCACTCGGGATCGCCGGCGCGCGCTCGCTGGAGGCGACGCGCGTCGGCTCCGCTTCGAGCGGCTCGACCTCTGGCGCGTCCAGGTCCAGCTCGTCGGTAGGCTCGACCACCGAGAGCTCGGCGTGCTCGTCCGACACGAGCTCGAGCTCCGTGTCGGTGTCGAGGGGGATGTCGTCGAGCGCGCGCGCTGCCACTGGCCTCGGGGCGGCGGACGTGATCCCAGGGGCCGATGCGATCGCCGGCGGAGGCGCGGGAGGGATGCCGCTGACGGCGCTGCGTCGCGGGACCTCGTCGACCGGCACGCGGAGCGCACGGCGCTTCTTCCGACGAGCGCGGAGCTGCTCGTCGTCTGCGCTCATCGCGCGCCCTCCCGGGCCCGCGCCACGGCCTCGCCCATCCGGACCGAGGCCCCGGGCGACGGAACGAACACGAGCGAGTCCCCTGCCGGCGGGGGCAAGAAGACGATCGCGGTAGAGCCCAGGTGGAAGGTGCCGAGCTCTTCGCCTCGGTCGAGCGGCGGACCGTCGGGGCCATACTCACGGACACCGCCGGAAGACTGGCCGACGTTCGTGCGAAGATCGTCGAACGAGACCGAGATGCTCCCGACGCCGATCGCGCCGACCATGACGGTCACGACCTCGCCGTGGATCGGGCACGCCTGCGTGATGGCGACCCGCTCGTTGACCGCGAAGAGCTTCGGCACGTGCTCGAGCCCGATCGCGTTCACGGGGAAGAGCGTCCCTGGGACGTGCCGCGCCTGGGTCACGACCCCCCCGACCGGCGCGTGTACGCGGTGGTAGTCGCGCGGCGAGAGGTAGACGATGAAGTAGAGCCCGCCCGCGAAGCGCTGGGCGGCGGTCTCGTCGCCGAGGAGCTCGGCGACCCCGTAGGGCTTCCCCTTCACCTGCAGGGTCCCGCTCGGGTCGATGGGGCCGAGGTCTTCGACTCGGCCATCGGCGGGAGAGAGCACCGCCTGCGGATCTGGGTCGAGGGGTCGTGCGCCGGGCTTCAAGTGGCGCGTGAAGAAGTCATCGAAGCTCCGATACCCGCCGCGAGGGACGATCGCTTCGTCGAGGTCGATGTCGTACGCCTTGATGAACGCGCGAATCGCGGGCTCGAGCATCAATCGAGGCGCTCGAAGGCCTGCGAGGCCGCCCATGGCGCGGCTGATCTGCTTGCGCGGGAGGAGATCGAGGACGTCGGCGGTGAGGCGAGCGGGGTCGAGCATGCGGCAGGTCGGGACCCGTCCGACCCTCAGCGAGCGGGCCTCGCCTCGAACCTACGGGAAGCGCAACGGAAATCCTGTTGGGGATGCTATCCGAGCGGCGGTTTCCTCGTCAACGAACGACGTAACCCCCGTCGATGAGCGCGTGCCATCTCGGCCCGTCGTCCCGGTCCCGGTTTCCCGTCCCCTCGTCCCCGAGTCGCGGTGACGCTACCCGAGTCGCCGTGACGGACTGCCCCCGTCCCGTCCCCGTCGCCCGGCGTCCACTCGCACCGGCTCGATGCGGCCAGTCCCCCAACGGCAAAGACCCCACCCGAGTCGTCGGATGGGGCCTTGCACGTTGAGCGCGGGGCTCGGAGCTCAGATGGAGAAGTAGAGCTCGTACTCCAGCGGGGTCGGGCGGAGGCGGAAGGGATCGATCTCCGCCGAGCGCTTCAGCGACGTCCACTCGTCGAGGATGTCCTTCGTGAAGACATCCCCCTTGAGCAGGAACTCGTGGTCGGCCTCGAGGGCCTCGAGCGCGCCCTCGAGCGAGTGCGGGACCGTCGGGACGCCGCTGAGCTCCTCGGGGCTGAGCGAGTAGAGATCCTTGTCGAAGGGATCACCCGGGTCGATCTTGTTCTGGATGCCGTCGAGGCCAGCCATGAGCATCGCCGCGAACGCGAGGTAGGGGTTGCCCGACGAGTCGGGGAAGCGCGCCTCGATGCGCTTGGACTTCGGCGACTGCGAGTACGTCGGGATGCGGATCGACGCCGAGCGGTTGCGCGAGCTGTAGGCGAGGTTGACCGGCGCCTCGTAGCCGGGGACGAGCCGACGGTAGCTATTGATCGTCGGGTTGGTCAGCGCGCAGATGGCGGGGGCGTGCTTGAGGATGCCGCCCATGTAGTGGAGCGCCATCTCGCTCATGCCGGCGTAACCCGAGCCCGCGAAGAGGGGCTTGCCGTCCTTCCACAGCGACTGGTGCACGTGCATGCCGCTGCCGTTGTCGCCGTACATCGGCTTGGGCATGAAGGTCGCGACCTTGTCGTTCTGGCGTGCGACGTTCTTGACGACGTACTTGAACCACATCAGCTGGTCGGCGGTGACGAGCAGCTTGTCGAAGGCGACGTCGATCTCGCACTGGCCCGCGGTCGCGACCTCGTGGTGCTGGACCTCGACCTCGTAGCCGAGCTCCATCAGGATCAGCGAGATGTCCGTGCGCAGATCCATCAGGGTGTCGGTCGGCATGACCGGGAAGTAGCCACCCTTGAACGGGATCTTGTAGCCGAGGTTGCGACCCGAGCCGTCCGGCCCCGAGCCCTCGCCGGTGTTCCAGACGGCCTCGACCGAGTCGACCTGGTAGAACTGCGCATGCGGCGCCGAGCTGTAGCGGACGTCGTCGAAGACGAAGAACTCGGCCTCGGGGCCGACGTAGCAGGTGTCCGCGATGCCCGTCTGCTTGAGGTACGCCTCCGCCTTCTTGGCGATGTAGCGCGGGTCGCGGGCGTAGGGCTCGCGCGTGATGGGGTCGACGATGTCACAGATGAGCACGAGCGTCGGATGCTTCGTGAACGGATCCATCTTGGCCGTCGTCGCGTCCGGGACGATGAGCATGTCGCTCGCGTTGATCGGCTGATACCCGCGGATCGACGAGCCATCGAAGCCGAAGCCGTCCTCGAACGAGTCCACCTCGAGGCGGTGGATCGGCACCGAGGTGTGCTGCCAGACGCCAGGCAGATCGATGAAGCGCAGGTCGACCATGACCGCGCCCTTCGCCTTCGCGAGCTCGAGGACGTCCTTCGGAGTTTTGATGTCGCTCATGCTCCCTCGCTTTCCGTACGGCTCGCATGGCCGTGCCTTGCGCCCTCCCCGATCGGCGGAGGACGTGTCGTCTTCTTCGGCGCGCGGTCATCCGCGCGCGTCGTCGTCAGCGAGCCGAGCGCGAACGCTCAGACCGCCTCTTCGCCACGCTCCCCCGTGCGGATGCGGATGGCCTCCTCCACGGGCGAGACGAAGATCTTTCCGTCGCCGATGCGCCCCGTCCGGGCCGCCTTCTCGACCGCCTCGATCACGGCGACGACGAGGCTGTCGGGGACGACGACCTCGACCTTCACCTTGGGGACGAAGTCGACGACGTACGCCGACCCGCGGTAGACCTCTCTCTTGCCACCGGTCCGCCCGAAGCCTTTGACCTCGGTGACCGTCATGCCCTTCACGCCGACCTCGCCGAGGGCGTCCTTGACCTCGTCGAGCTTGAACGGCTTGATGATGGCTTCGACCTTCTTCATGACGTGGGCCTCCGAAGCAGCCAGGGTTTAGCCCCGAATTGTTTCCGGCTGGTTTCCCGGCGGTTAAATGCCAGCCGCGCCTTCCGATTTACTCGGTCCCGCCCGAGTCTGCTAGCGTCGCGACCATGGCCGTCGGCTTCCGATTTCGCCAGACCCTCCGTGGGACGTACCACCGCCTCGCCGACCCCGGCGTCGAGCGCCCAGCGATGCTGGAGATGGAGATCGAGCTGCCTCTGCGTCGCCTCGTCCGACGCGATCTGGGCAGCCTCCGAGGCACCCTGCACGCGGACGGGCTCGCCGCCTCGGCCCAAGTCGAGGGCACCTTCCAGCTCGATCTCTTCGACGGGAAGATCGTGTACGACCTGCACTTCGAGGCCGAGGACGGCCGCGAGCGACGTTTCCACGGCGAGACGGAGTTCGAGCTGCGACATCCCATCCGCACCCTCGAGGACGTCGTCGGCCGCGTCTGGGACGAGGGCAACGAAGAGGCGCGCGTGCTCCTCACCGTCCCCGTCGTCGACGGCACGTGGCGCCTGCTGCGCACCCTGCAGGCCAGCTTCTCGACTCACCTCCCCTGACCCGGCCCCGGAAGGTGCGACCAACTACCAACCCCAACCACGGCACGCGAACGGCGGCACCACCGGGTACGACAGCGTGGGGACCCCACCGCGGCCGCGGTCCCGGTCCCCGTCGCGGCCCGGCCCCGGAAGGTGCGACCGCCATCCAACCCCAACCACCGCACGCCACGCGAACGCCTCCCGCAGGTACGCGCGCGCTGGGCCCCAACCACCGCACGCCATGCGAATGGCGCGCTTGCAGGTACGACAGCGTCGGACCCCCACGTGGCCGCGGTCCCAGCAAGACGCTCCCACGATGGCATCGGACCGCGCGAACCGCGCCCCCCCGCGTTGACACTCGCCTCGCCGCCCCCCAGATACGTCGGTCCAAGCGAGGCCAGCCCATGTCCGTCGAGACGCCAGAGAGCCGAGAGCACCCCTACGCCGCGTTCCTTCACGAGGTGCGCAAGCCCGCGCAATACGTGGGTGGCGAGCAAGGGGAGAAGCGCAAGGCGTGGGACGCCGTCTCCGCGCGCATGTGCCTGGCCTTCCCCGACCTCTACGAGATCGGGATGAGCCACCTCGGCTACAAGATCCTCTACGGCATCCTCAACGGACACCCGAAGCTCCTCGCCGAGCGGGCCTACGCGCCTTGGACCGACATGGAGGAGAAGCTCCGCGAGCACGGGCAGCCGCTTCGGAGCCTCGAGACCGCGCGCCCACTTCGTGACTTCGACGTCGTCGGCTTCTCGCTCCAGTTCGAGCTCACCTACTCGAACGTGCTCCTGATGCTCGACCTCGGCGGCATCCCGCGCTGGTCGCGCGAGCGCGGCGAAGACGATCCGCTCGTCGTCGCGGGGGGCCCGGTCGCGACCCACGCAGAGCCGCTGGCGCCCTTCGTCGACGCGCTGCTCATCGGTGATGGCGAGGAGAAGCTCCCCGAGCTCCTCCTCACCTGGGCGGCGCTCCGCGATGCGGGCATGCCGCGCGCCGAGCGCCTCGTCGAGATCGCCAAGCTCGGCGGTTGGTACGTGCCCTCGCTCTACGAGCGCGCGGTCGATCCCGAGACCGGCATGCTCGTCGTGACGGGCCCGACCCGCCCGGACGTCCCCTACCCCGTCGAGCGCGCCATCGTCCGCGACCTCGCGAAGTACCCGTTCCCCGTCGACGGCCCGGTCGCGGCCACCGAGACGATCTTCGACCGCGTCTCGGTCGAGATCGCCCGCGGCTGCACCGAGGGCTGCCGCTTCTGCCAGGCCGGCATGATCTACCGCCCCGTGCGCGAGCGCCCGCCCGAGCAGGTCCTCGAGACGCTCCAGCGCGCGGTGCGCGAGGGCGGCTACGACGAAGCGTCGCTCACCTCGCTCTCGACCGCGGACTACAGCGCGATCGAGCCCCTCGTCCACGAGGTGACCAAATCGCTCTCCCCGGAGCGCGTGAACGTCAGCGTCTCGTCGCTCCGCGCCTACGGCCTGAGCGAGACCGTCCTCGACGACATGAAGACGCAGCGCGCGGGTGGCCTGACCTTCGCCCCCGAGGCAGGCACCCAGCGCATGCGCGACGTGGTGAACAAGAACGTCACCGAAGAGCAGCTCATGGTGACGGCCGAGCGCGTGTTCAGCCGCGGTTGGTCGAAGATGAAGCTCTACTTCATGATCGGCCTACCGACCGAAGAGGACGAGGACGTCGCTGGGATCGTGCAGACGGGGGCGCGCGCGCTCGACGTGGGCCGCAAGGTCCGCGGAGGCCGCAAGGACACGCGCGTGACGGTCAGCGTCTCGACGCACGTCCCCAAGCCGCACACGCCCTTTCAGTGGTGCGCGATGGACGCCTACGAGGACGTGGTGCGCAAGCAGGGGATCCTCAAGGCGGAGGCCCGCAAGACCCGCGTGCAGCTCCGCATGCACGACTCGAAGGGGAGCTGGCTCGAGGGCGTGCTCGCGCGCGGCGACGCCCGCATCGCCGAGGTGATCGAGGGCGCGTACCTGCGCGGCGCCCGCTTCGACAGCTGGGACGAGCGCGTGCGCCTCGAGTCGTGGCGCGCCGCGTTCGACGAGGCCGGGCTCGATCCGGCGCTCTGGCTCGGGACCATCCCCGTCTCGGCCCGCCTGCCGTGGGATCACCTCGACGTCGGCCTCGAGGAAGGCTTCCTCGCCAAGGAGTACCGCAAGGCGCTCGGGAACCGCCTCAGCCCGCCCTGTGGCAAGGTCGCGGGCACCTTCGTGCACCACACGAACCTCGAAGACGCGCGCGCCGATCGCAAGAAGCTCGTCTGCTACGACTGCGGGATTGCCTGTGACATGGGCAAGATGCGCAACGACCGCGTCGACTTCCTCACGAGCCTCGGGGCGGAGAAGCCTCGGCTGCGCGTCGTCCGCGACGACGAGGCCGTGGAGAAGGACCTCGACCGACAGCCGATGCGCGCGATCGATCAGGGCGCGCCGCTGCGGGTCCGCATCGGCTTCACGAAGCTCGCGCGGATGGCCTACGTCGGGCACCTCGATCTCGTGCGCCTCTTCCCGCGTTGGTTCCGGCGCGCCGAGCTGCCGCTCTGGTACAGCGAGGGCTTCCACCCCAAGCCGCAGATGACCTTCGGCCCCGCGCTCGCCCTCGGGATCGCCTCCCTCGGCGAGTACGTCGACGTGAAGCTGCGCGCGGACGCGCTCGGCGAGTACGCGAGCCCCGACGCGCTCGCGGCGGCGCTCCGCGACCGGCTCGGGGCGTCGTCGTTCGAGGACGCCGCGATCTTGGGCGTGCGGGTGCTCGGCCCCGAGGACGCAGGCGTCAACAAGGTCTGCGAGCTCGCGCAGTGGACGATGGGCCTGCCCCCGTCGTCGCTCGACGCGCTCGGGATCGACGCCGCGGGGCTCGACGCTCACGTCGAGGCGCGGCTCGCCGGGCCGCTCGAGGTCCGCCGCGAGGTGAAGGGCATCGGCCGGAAGGTCGACGTCGGCGCGTTCCTGCGCGACGTCGAGGTGGGCGCCGGCGGTGACGCGCTCGCGCGAGCGGGGATCGTCGGCGACCTCGTCCCCGTCCGCTTCGCGACCACGCTGCTGCAGAGCGGCTCCGCCCGCCCCGGAGAGGTGGTGCGAGCGCTGCTCGGCCAAGAGGTCCCGGTGCGGCTCGTCCGCGAGGGCCTCTTCGCCGAGCGTGACGGCGCGCGTGTCGATCCGCTCTCGCTCGAGGCGCTGCGGACCCGGCGCCCCGCGACCGTCGCGACCGAAGCCGACCACGTCGCCGCCGAGTAGCCCGCTCGCGAGAGAGGCCGTATCCGGGGCCGTGTCCGAGGCCATGTCCGAGGCCGTGTCCGAGGCCGTGTCCGAGGGCCCGTTTCGCCTCGGGCTGCCGTCGAGGGGCTGCGCCCGAGGAGTCCCTTCGCGCCTGGCGTCCCCGCCTGCTACGAGACGCACATGGCTCGCTTCGACGTCCTCCGCAGCATGCTCCGGGCAGGCGCCGACCGTGCCCGCGAGACGCTCGGCGACGTGGCCCCGCTCGCGGCGGCGCGCAAGGCCCTCGCCGAGCTGCGGCGCCAACGACTGACGCTCTCCGAGCGGGCGCTTACGGGTGCGCTCGCCCACATGCCCGGCGTGCGCGCCGCGACCGTCGTCGCCAGGCGCGGAGGCCTCTCGGTCGACGTGAGCTTTCACGACGGTGACGCGGTCGCGTGCCGCTTCGAGCCCGTCGCCGCGCGCTTCGCGCCGCGGGGGGCCAAAGAGCTCGTCTTCCGTGTCGACCCCGCCGAGGCCGTCCGCAACGCGCGGACGCGCGAGGTCGGCGGCGCGCTCGCCGGCGCCATCGCGCACACGCTCTGGGCGTTCGCGCTCGACCGTCGCGCCGACGTCTCCGGCGCGATCGTCGATCGCGACGGAGACGAGCAGATCCGCGTCGACCTCCGGACCGTCCCGGCGGTGCGCGAGGCGCAGAAGAAGAGCGGCGTCGCGATGGTGCTCGAGATGATGGAGCTTCAGGGCGTCGAGGTCGGCGAGGGCGAGCTCTGGCTGCGCATCAAGCTGCCGACCGTGATCGGCTGAACGCGGCGCCCCGCGCTCGACGAGGCGCGGGTCGAGCATGCCCGCGTCCGGGGACGCCGCCCCGCCCGTCGCTCAGCGCTCCAGCTTCCAACGGCGTGAGAGGGCGACCTCTGCTCGGTAGGCGTCAATGCTCTCTTGGCGCGCTCGCGCGTCCCAGCCGAGCGCCCGGGCGAGCTCGTCGGCGACGACGTCCACGCAGCCGAGGCCCTGATCGAAGTCGCGATAGAAGAGCTGCGTCCGGCGGACCATCACGTCGCTCACGCTGGCGGCGAGCTCCTGCTCGGCGCCGAAGCGCACCTGCGCGAGGATCTCGGGGCGCCCCTCGACGAGCGGCGCAGCGAGCGCGGGCTCGGCCTTCACCATCGCCGCGAGCTCGAGCGCGCGCATGCCGTAGTTGTCGGCGAGGTGGCGCGCGACGTCGGCCTCGAGCAGCTCACCGCTGGCCTGGCGCACCTTGGCGGCGACGGCGTCGTGATCGTCGTCCTCGGGCCAGCCTCGACCGCCCAGCAGCGGCACCTCGTCGGTGCGCGCCGGTTGAAGAGTTGGCGTCTTCTGGCCGGTAAGCTTGAGGAGCTTCAGCGCGGAGTCGACGACCTCGGCCGCCATCCTTCGGTAGGTCGTCAGCTTGCCGCCCGCGATGGTGAGCAACCCGTCGCGCCCGACGAGGATCTCGTGCTCTCGGCTGACGTCGCTCTCGCTCATGCCGGCCTTCTGCGGTGGCGCGATCAGGGGACGCAGGCCCGCCCACGTCGCGATGACATCCGCCGCCTCGAGCTGGTGGCCTGGGAAGTACCGGTTGGCCGCGTCGACGAGGTAGTCCACGTCTGCGCGCGTCGCGGCGACGTCCTTCGGATCGCCGTCGAAGTCGGTGTCGGTCGTGCCGATGTACGTCCGGTCGCCCCACGGGATGGCGAAGAGCACGCGCTCGTCCTTCGGGTGGAAGCAGACGATCGCGTGCTGCACGGGGAGCTTCGCCGCGTCCACGACGATGTGGATCCCCTTCGTCGGGCGGAGCACCCGTCGATGCTCCTGGCCCGGGATCGAGCTGAGCGCACGCGTCGCGTCGGTCCACGGTCCCGTCGCGTTGATGACGACCCGCGCGCGCACCTCCTTGGTGCCCGCGCCGTGCAGCGTGTCCTCGACCACGGCGCCGGAGATGCGGCCGTCCTCGCCTTTGAGGAAGCGGCGCACCTTGGCGCCGGTGCAGACGATCGCGCCCTCGGCGGCGGCGTCGAGCGCCGTCTCGAGCGTCAGGCGCGCGTCGTCGGTCGAGCAATCGTAGTAGAGCGGGGCGCCCTTGAGCCCGCGGCGGTCGAGCGCGGGCTCGATCTCGGCGACCTCGCTCGGCTTGAGCTTTCGGTGAATCTTCGGCGAGCGGAAGAGCGAGAGCCCGTCGTAGATCCACATGCCCGCGTTGATGACGAAGAGGTTGTGCCGCGATCCGTCGTAGACCGGGAAGAGGAAGCCCAGCGGGTTCACGAGGTGCGGCGCGAGGTCCATCAAGGTGCGGCGCTCGCTGACGGACTCGAAGACCATCCCGATCTCGCCCTGCTCGAGGTAGCGCAGGCCGCCGTGCACGAGCTTCGACGATCGCGAGCTCGTCCCGAAGGCGAGGTCGTTCATCTCGACGAGCGCGACGCTCAGCCCCCGCCGCACCGCGTCGCGCGCGATGCCCGCGCCCGTGATCCCGCCCCCGACGACCAGCACGTCCACGTCCGCCCCGAGGCGCTCCCACATCTCACGTCGCGTCGGCATCCAACATCCTCTCGGTTCACGGGGCCGAGCCCGCCGCCGGAGTCTGCGTCTGACGCACCGCGTCGTCGAGCGGCTCGTGAACCCTGCCCGCGGATTCCACGCCTCAACACCGACTCGGACACCGACCCACGAACGGGTTGAACGGCTATTCACTCTCCGAGCCGTTGACGCTATGGTCCCGCGCCATGGATCTGTCGTTCAGCGCCGAGGACGAGGCGTTCCGCACCGAGGTGCGCACCTGGATCGCCGACAACATGCCCCCCCACCTCGCCGCCAAGGCGGAGGCGGCGGGCCACTTCGAGATGCCGGAGATCATGGAGTGGCATCGCCTGCTCTACTCCAAGGGGTGGGTCGCGCCGCACTGGCCGAAGGAGTTCGGAGGCCCCGGCCTCTCCGCGACGCAGCGCTTCATCTTGAGCGAGGAGCAGGAGCTCGCCGGCGCCCCGCCGCTGAGCCCCTTCGGCCTCGTGATGGTGGCGCCGCTCATCATGCGCTTCGGCACCGACGAGCAGAAGCAGCGCTTCCTGCCGAAGATCCTCAGCGGTGAGGAGGTCTGGTGCCAGGGCTACTCCGAGCCTGGCGCGGGCAGCGACCTGGCGTCGCTGCGCACCTCTGCCGTCCTCGACGGGGACCACTTCGTGCTCAACGGCCAGAAGACCTGGACCACCTACGCGCAGTACGCCGACTGGATCTTCTGCCTCGTGCGGACGAGCGCCGAAGGCAAGAAGCAGCAAGGCATCTCGTTCTTGCTCATCGACATGAAGACGCCCGGCGTCGAGGTGAAGCCGATGCAGACGCTCGGCCACACGCCGGCGTTCTGCGACACCTTCTTCGAGAACGCCCGGGTCCCCAAGGAGAACCTCCTCGGGCCGCTCAACGGCGGGTGGTCCCTCGCGAAGGCGCTCCTCGGTCACGAGCGCACGCTGGTCGCCGCGGTCGGGCAGACGCGCCGCACGCTCCGTCTCGCGCGACGCATCGCGGAGCACCAGCGCGGCGCCGACGGCAAGCCGCTGATCGAGGCGCCCCATTGGCGCGAGAAGCTCGCGCGCCTCGAGATGCGGCTGCGTGCGCACCAGATGACGAACTACCGCGCGCTCGTCGAGCAGCAGAAGGGTCACCACCCCGGCCCCGAGTCGTCGATCCTCAAGCTCGTGGGCTCTATCCTCGTCCAAGAGGCGGACGAGCTCTGCATGGAGCTCATGGGGGAGGCCTCGCTGAGCTGGCACGACGAGGGCGCGGTCGCGCCCTTCGAGCAGTGGGTCGGTCCGGCGTTCTGCTACGACCGCGCCACCACCATCTACGCCGGGTCCAACGAGATCCAGAAGAACATCATCGCCAAGCTCATCCTCGGCCTGCCGAGCAGCTGAAGACCGTAGGAGACCCACGATGGATTTCGATCTCAGCGACGACCAGAAGATGCTGGTCAAGACCGTGAGCGACTTCGGCAAGAAGGAGTCGACGGTCGAGCGCTTCCGCAAGCTCCGCGACGACGCCGAGGGGATCGGCTGGGACCGCGCGACCTGGAAGAAGATGGGCGAGCTCGGCTGGCTCTCCATCCCCTTCCCCGAAGAGGCCGGCGGCCTCGGCGGCAGCTTCGTCGACGCGGCGCTCATCCTCGAGCAGCTCGGCAAGACGCTCGTCCCCGAGCCTTACCTCGCGAGCGTCGTGCTCGGCGGGCACGCGCTCTGGCTCGGCGGATCGGCGGAGCAGCACGAGCAGCTCCTCCAGCCGATGATGGAGGGCGACACGACGCTCGCCCTCGCGTACGCCGAGCCGGGGATCCGCTTCGATCCACGCTGCTGCGCCACCACCGCCAAGCGCGAGGGAGATGGCTGGCGCCTCGAGGGCGAGAAGGCGTTCGTGCAGAACGGGCACGCGGCCGACCACCTCGTGATCGCCGCGATGAGCGACGAGGGCATGCAGCTCTTCGTCGTCGACGGAGCGGACGTGAAGCGCCGCACCACCAAGCACATCGACGGGCACCGCGGCGCGCACGTCGACCTCGCGGGGGTCGTCGTGCCCGAATCCCGGCGCCTCGTCGCGCGGCCGGCGACCGAGGTCCTCGAGCGTGTGCTCGACTTCGGCGCGGCGGCGACGGTCGCCGAAGGGCTCGGGGTCGCGTTCTCGATGCTGTGGATGACGGTCGAGTACCTCAAGACCCGCGAGCAGTTCGACGTGAAGATTGGGACCTTCCAGGCGCTCCAACATCGGGCCGTCGAGATGTTCGTCGAGGTGGAGCTGCTCAAGTCGATCAACGTCGAGTCGATGATCCGAGCGAGCGAGGAGGGCCCTGAGCGCCCCGCCGCCATCTCGGCCGCGAAGCTCCAGCTCGCGCAGGGCGGTCAGCTCGTCAGCCGGCAGGCGATCCAGCTCCACGGCGGCGTCGGCGTGACCGACGAGCACGACGTCGGCCTCTACTTCAAGCGGATGCACGCGCTCGTCACCCTCTGCGGCGACGAGGCGGCGCACGTGGCGCGGTACGCCGAATCCTGAGTCGAGAAGTCCCCTGGCCCTGCCCTTGCCCCAAGAGGCGGGGCAGGTCAGGTCTCCTCCGACCAGTCCTCACCGCGTTCGGGACCGTGTCCGGGACCGCGTTCGGGACCGCGTGCGTTCGGGACCGCGTGCGTTCGGGACCGCGTGCGTCCGGGACCGGACCGCGTCTGGGACCGCGCCCCGTGCCGAGCGCCGCTCTCAGGCCGCCGCGCGCTGGTCGATGCGCGCCGCGAGCGCCTCCGCCGCGCGCCACACGACCGCCATGATCGAGTGCTGCGGGTTCACGCCCATGTTCGTCGGGAAGACGCTCGCGTCCATCACGTAGAGCCCCGACACCCCGTGCGCGCGGAGCTGGTCGTCGACCACGCTCGTGCTCGGATCCGCGCCGGCGACCGCGGTGCCGAAGAGGTGCGACGCGACCAGGTGGACCTGGCCGGTCTGCCACGCCTTCTCGCGGAGCGTGGCGACCTCGGCCCTCGAGCGGAGCACCTCGGGCACACCGTCGATGCCAGGGTAGACCTCCACCGCGCCCGCCTCGAACATCATGTCGCAGATGAGCGTCAGGGCGTCCTGCACCTTCGCGAGGTCGCGCTCGGTCGGCTCGTAGAAAGCGAGCGGCCCGAGCGGCCCGGCCGTGATGCGCCCCTTCGCCTCCATCCGCACCTGCGCGCACCACTGCGCGTAGTGGTCGAGGTTCGCGATGCGCTCCTGCCACTCCGCGCCCGCACCAGGGAGGCGCGCGGCGAGCATCTCGGGCGGCAACGAGAGCGACTCGAGCTTGAAGCCCCGGTCGCGCATCGGCACCTCGTAGCCCTGGGTCGCGCCGTAGCTCATGCGCACGGGCTCGGGGAAACGCCCGACGATCGCAGCGCCCGGGTGCGCCTGAAAGCGGTGTCCCACCATGCCCCGCAGGCCACTGCGCTGCAGGACGAGCGGCGTGTGCACGACGCCGGCCGCGACGACGACGTGCTGCGCCCGCACGCGGAAGCGGCCGAGGACCTCGCGACTGACGGGATCCACCTTCAGGCCCGACACGCCGACCGCGCGACCGCCCTCGATGTCCACCCGCTCGACGCGACAGCCCGTCTCGAGACGCGCGCCGTCGCGGATCGAGCGCGGCACGTAGGAGACGTCCATGCTCTGCCGACGCTCCCCCGGGCAGCCCTGCAGGCACTCGCCCTTCCCCTCGCAGCGCCGCGCGTTGCGCGACATCGCCTTGCCCGGCAGCCCGAGCGCCTCGGACGCCATGCGCATCAGCGTCGCGTTGCCACCGAGCACCTCGTCGCTGGTCTCCGCGACCTCGAGCTCCTCCTCGATGACGGCGTAGATGCGCTCCAGCGCCTCGGCGTCTACGAGCGAGGCGAGGCCGTGCTCTGCGATCCACGTCTGCCGCACGTCCTCGGGCATCCGCCAGATGATCCCGGAGTTCATCGCCGTGCTGCCCCCGACGCAGAGGCCCTGCAAGAGCGGGATCGGCGCCATGCCCGTCGTCGTCTGCGAGCCCGCTGCGCGCAGCGAGCCCGAGAGCGCACCGACCGCCGCCCGCGGTCGCTTCGCGGTCTGAAGCCGCGGCCCCTCCTCGAGCATGAGCACGTCCACGCCCGCGGCGGCGAGCACGCGCGCCGCGGTGGCGCCGCCTGCGCCAGTGCCGACGATCACGACCTCGGCGGAGTCTTCGTAGACGGTCTTCGTCAGACCGAGCATCGCGCGCAGCATCACACCACCTCCTCGCGCGGGAGCTCGCGCTTGGTCCTGAGACGAACCGGGGTCTTCTCCGCCCTGTCGCGGTCGTAGCCGGAGCGAGCGCGCACGCTGGGCGTGCCGAAGAGCGCCATGCTCGCCTGGACCTTCATGAGCCACGTGAGCTCGCGGACGAGCCGGAGCGGGTGCTGCGCGAGCCGCTCGAGGAGCGCCGCGCGCGCCTCGACCGCGAGGCCCTCCATGCTGGCCGCCCCGGCGCCCATCCATGCGGGCGAGGTGCCGATGAGGTGGATCGCCGCGCGCAGGCCCGCCTGCGCGATGGGCGACCCGCCCTCGTTGAGCTGCACGAAGGCGCCCGCCCAGTCGACCTCACCGGGCCGCGGCTGAAGGCGCCGTGCATCCGCGTCTGCGGCGCTGGCCGGCGGCGCGAAGCCTTCGAAGATGGCCGTGAGCCATCGCTTCTCCCAGGGCGTCAGTTGCATGGTCGTTCTCCTCAGTCGGTCGGTCGGTGAAGCAGCGGTGGTCCGGGCAGGGCGCAGCGCGCCATCGGTCGTGCGCGAGAGTCGGGGCTCACCGAGGCTCGAGCGCCTCGGCGTCTCCGATGGCGGGCGCGCGCTCGGACGGTCGTCGCGCGTCCGCCGCGAGCGCGGTCGCCTCGGCGAGGCGGTCGAGCGTGCGGCGATCGAGCGGCTCGAGGACCCGCTTCGCGAGCTCGCGGATCTTTGCCGGGTCCCGCTCCTCGAGCAGGTCGAGCAAGCGATCGTAGACGAGCAGGGTGGCGCGCGCGTTCACCGTGAACGCCGCCTCGAAGCCCGGGTGCTCGGAGACGAGCCGCGCGAGCGTGTTGCCGAGCAGCTCGAGCATGAGGTTGTGCCCCGCGCGCACCAAGAGGCGCGCGAACTGGAGGTCGGCGGCGACGAAAGCCTGCGGCTCGTCGAGGACCTCCTCCATGGCGCGGCGGTGCGCGCGGAGACCGCGCAGCTCCTCGGGGGTCGCGCGCTCGGCGACGAGCCCGAGCAGCTCGACCGCGACCATGCGCCGGAGCTCGAGGAGCTCGCCGAGCAAGCGCAGCGGGACGGTGCCGCCCTCGATGGCATGGCGGGCGAGGTGCGCGACGAGCTCGACGCCTCCGCTCTCGCGGTAGTCGAGCACCCGGTTGCCCGCGCCATGCACCTTCGCGATCAGCCCCTGCGCCTGCAGCTCGGCGAGCGCCGCGCGCAAGGTCAGCCGGCTGATTCCGAGCTGCTCGGAGAGCTCACGCTCGCCAGGGAGCATGGTCCCCGGCGCCAGCTCGCCGCCGAGGATCGAGCGGCGGAGCCGGTCGGCGGCGTCATGGGTGGCGGAGGTCTTCTGGTTCGGCTGGCTCATCGCGTGACCCGGATTGGTATTACCACTTATTGGTATTACCAGTTCGGGGGCGGCGCAAACGAAATCGGACGCTTCGACGAAGTTTCGTTCGGGCGCCTGGATACGCAGCCTCGAAGGGGCATCGATGTTCCTGCCGGGGCGGACAGCGCGCTTACCCACAAAGCGGGTGTGACCACGCTCCCCATCTGGCGTCCGCCAGAGATTGAGGGGCATCGCATCCAAGTGGTCGAGATCATTCGAGCGCGATCCCGGAACGGAAGTTGATCCGCGCCAGACCAACTGGACCACCTGCATCGAGGCCGAGATCGAACGTCTCCTCTACGACGCGATGAACGTCGTCGCCGTGGGGCGCGTGGAGCGGCCCGAGCAGATGCCGTGGGGCCACGACTTCGGGTTCGACCAGTTGGATCACCCGAGCCGGCCCTCGATCGACCAGATGCGGGCAGAGGCCGGTGGTACGCTGACGGCATCGACCTCCGCGTCCAGACCTCGCTCATCGCGGCCATCGTCAGCGGCGCCCTCGCCGGCAGCGTGCTCCTGCGCTCTCGCAAGCGCCGCGACCACTGGCTCTTCGCGCTCTTCACGGGCGCTGTCTCGGTCTGGTACCTGACCGCCTTCCTCACGAACGTGCTCGGCGAGAGCCCCTGGGCGCGCCTGAACGTCGCCGTCGGCGTGCTGCTGCCCCTCGCCGCGATGGAGCTCTTCCGCACCTTCATCCCCGAGGAGCCTCCGCGCCTGCGCGCCGTCCGCCGGGTCGCCATCGTCAGCGCCGGCCTGCTCCTCGCGACCACCGCGACCCAGCTCTACGGGCACCTCGCCGTCCGCGCGCTCCTCCTCACCTACGTCTCGGTCCTCCTCCTCGCGTCACTCGCGATGCTGCGCGGGCGCGCGCGCCGCGCGACCTCGAAATTCGAGGCCGCGCGTCTCGTCTTCCTCACCGTCGTTGGCGGCCTCGCGGCGGCCTTCACGCTGCTCGAGTACCTCCCGCTGCTCGGCCTCGAGCTTCCGCCCGTCGGGACGATCCTCGTCCTCGTCTTCCTCTACATGCTCTACCAGGCGGTCCTCCGATACCGCCTGCTCGACCTCTACGAGCTGGCCTTCCGCCTCGGCATCCTCACCCTGCTCTCCTTCGTGCTCGCCGGGCTGCTCTGGCTCCTCGTGACCCTCGGCGGCGAGCGCTACTTCCTGCACGCCGTCGTCGCGTCGCTCGTCGTGCTCGTCCTCTTCGATCCCCTCCGCGCGCGCGTCCGCGAGAAGCTCGGTCAGCTGCTCTTCCGCGAGCGCTTCGACCTCGAGCGCCACGTCCTCGCGCTCCGCCGCCAGGTCGCGCACGCGCTCGATCCGCGCCAACTCGGCCCGCTCTTGGTCGACGGCCTCGAGAGCTCGCGCCGCGTCACCCACGTCAGCCTCTACCTCGCCGAAGAAGGCCGGCGTCACTACGAGCTCGCGACGCACCTCGGCCCCGAGCCGCCGCGCCGCCTCGAGATGGCCCCGGCCGGCCCGCTCCTCGAGCGCCTGCGTCGCGACGGCTTCCTCGTCCTCGAGAACGTCGAGCGCGCGCTCCACGAGCAGCGCGAGCTCGGCGAGGACCGCGAGGCCGAGACGCTCTACGAGATCGCGCAGTCGATGGACGCCATCCACGGATCGCTCGTGCTCGCGCTCTCGTCGGCGGATGGCGACCTCTACGGCCTGCTCTCGATCCGCGACGAGCGCATGCGCGACGCCTTCTCTCCCGAGGAGGTCCAGCTCCTCGCCGGCCTCGCGGCGCAGGCAGCAATCGCGCTCGAGAACTCTCGCGCCTACCAGCGCCTCAAGGAGCGCGATCGCCTCGCGGCGCTCGGCGAGATGGCCGCCGGCCTCGCGCACGAGATCCGAAACCCCCTCGGCGCGATCAAGGCGAGCGCTCAGCTCCTCGTCGACGAGGCGGACGAGAGCGACGCGGAGTTCCTCGCGATCATCGTCGAGGAGACCGACCGCCTGAACCGCGTCGTCGGGTCCTTCCTCGACTACGCGCGCCCCGCGCGGGGCAACCCCGCCCCCACCGACGTGAGCGCCGCGATCGAGCGCACGCTGCAGCTCTTGCGGCCCGAGTGTCAGCGCACCGGCACCGAGCTCGTCGCCGAGCTGGAGGAGGGGCTGCCCCCGGTGCGCATCGACGCCGAGCAGCTCCGGCAGGTGGTGCTGAACCTCGTGCAGAACGCGCTCCAAGCGCTCGGTGAGGGCGGCGAGATCCACGTCGCGACCTCCGTCGTCGATCGCGGCAAGCGCGAGGTGCCCTGGGTCGAGGTCCGCGTCCACGACACGGGGCCGGGGATCCCCGACGACGTGCTCAAGAACCTCTTCGTCCCCTTCGTCACGACGAAGGACCGCGGGACGGGGCTCGGGCTCGCGATCTCGCAGCGCATCGTCGCCGCAGCGGGCGGCCGCATCCTCGTCCGGACGCGGGAGGGAGAGGGCGCGACCTTCGTGGTCCGCCTGCCTGCGAGCGATGGGCGGACGTCCAGCCCGAGCGTCGTGCCGTCGGTGAAGGCTCAGCGCTCGGCGGCCGCGTCGACCGAGTCGAGCACGTCGCCCTCCCCGAGCCCGTCCGAGTTGGGCGGCGGCGCGGAGCGCGCAGGAGCGAACGACGCGCCGAGCGACGTGGTGACGAGCCGATAGAAGCGCATGTCACGGCGCCGGAGGCTGTCGGTGGGCAGCGCGTTGTCGGCGAAGAGCGACTCATAGGCCTTCACCGCCGACCCCTCCCCGGACGCCTGCGTCGCGTCCGGGAGCTGATAGCGCCAGGCGCCCGGCCGCTCGTAGGCGACGCCATGGACCGGGTAGAACACTCGCTCGACGAAGGCGGGCGTCGTCACCCCGAGCGTGCCGTCCTCCTCGAGGATCGCGACCTCGACGTCGAGGTGGGGCAGGCGCCGCGCGAGCGGGCCGCCGAGCGCGTCCTGTCGCTCCGCCCAGCGCTGCCGCGCGACGACCGAGGCCGTGACGAGCGCGCGCGCGACCGAGCTGCCGCGGGCCGAGCGCCAGAGGCGCGCCTGACCCCGATCGCGCAGCAGCACCATCACCTCGACGCTCCGAATGCGGCGGATCGGCTCGGGGAAGCGCGCGATGCGCGGCGGCGGCTGTCCGTCGAGGATCTCGCGCGCGACGCGCGGGAGCGCGGCCGCGGCGTCGCCGAGGTCGGCGCTCACCCCCGGCGCGTAGAGCGCGTGCGTCGGCGTGAGGTAGACGCCGCGCAGCGAGCGGAGCGAGCGGTATGCCGCCAGCTGCGCGCGGAGCGGCGCGTCCTCTTCGACCCGCGGCCCCGCGCCGACGAGGAGCGCGTCGACGCCAGCGCCGCGCATCGCCTCGAGGAGCGCCTCCTCGTCGTGCCCATCGAGGGCGGCGCCCAACGACTCGGGGGCGACGAGCTCCGTCCCTTCGAGCTTCGCCCCGAGCAGCGCGTCATCGCCGAGCACGGCGACGCGCCCCCGTCGCTCGAGCTGCGCCGCGAGGCCCGCGTCGAGCGAGGGCCCCGCGCGGAGGACGAGCGTCACCCCGATGGCGAGGACACCGACGAGCATGAGCGCGAAGAAGACACGCACGCGGGTCGCATAGCAGAAATCGACATGTGTGCGCGGCGCGGCGTCCGAGCCACGACCCCGGCTTCGTTCGGTGCACGCTTGAGGGGACCGAAGGACTCGCCGATTCACGCGCGGGCCACCCCTCGCCCCTTTGGGGACACCCCCGCGCATCCCCCAAGCCACCGCGAGGACGCGAGATCACTCACGTATCGGCCCATCGGCGCCGCGCTACCGTCGCCTCCGCGTGGGCGGCGTCGCCCCCGTCGAAGGAGAGAGAACCGTGATCATCGGCGTACCGACGGAGATCAAGCCGCGCGAGAACCGCGTGGGCATCAACCCTGGCGGCGTCCAGAGCCTCGCGCTCGCGGGGCACACCGTGAAGATCCAGGCGGGGGCCGGCGTCGGCTCCGGTTTCTCGGACGACGAGCTGCGGCAGGCGGGCGCGACCATCGTGCCGACCGCGGCCGACGCCTGGGACGCCGACATGGTGATGAAGGTCAAGGAGCCGCTGCAGCCGGAGTACCAGTACTTCCGTCCGGGCCTCGTGCTCTTCACCTACCTGCACCTCGCGCCGCTGCCGGAGCTCACGAAGGAGCTGATGGCGAAGAAGGTCCGCGGCATCGCGTACGAGACCATCGAGGGCGCCGACGGCTCGCTGCCGCTGCTGCGACCGATGAGCGAGGTCGCGGGCCGGATGTCGGTTCAGGTCGGCGCGGCGAGCCTCGAGAAGGAGCGCGGCGGCAAGGGCATCCTGCTCGGCGGCGTCCCGGGGACGCGGCGCGGTCGCGTCGCGATCCTCGGCGGCGGCATCGTCGGCTCGAACGCGGCCCGCATCGCCGTCGGCATGGGCGCGCACGTCACGGTGCTCGACGTGAACCACGAGCGGATGGCGTACCTCGAGGACATCTTTCAGGGCGCGATCGAGACCCTCTACTCGAACCCCCGCAACATCGCCGAGGTGCTCGGCTGGGCCGACCTCGTGATCGGGGCCGTGCTCGTCGCCGGCGCCCGCGCGCCGCGCCTCATCTCCCGCAAGGACCTCGGCCTCATGGAGCCAGGCTCGGTGATCGTCGACGTCGCGGTCGACCAAGGCGGCTGCATCGAGACCTGCCGCCCGACCACCCACGACGCCCCGACCTTCGTGCTCGACGACATCGTCCACTATTGCGTCGCCAACATGCCGGGCGGCGTGGCGCAGACGAGCACCTTCGCGCTCACGAACGTGACCCTCCGCTACGCGGAGCGCATCGCCGCGCTCGGCGTCGAGGCCGCGGTGAAGGCCGACCCGATCGGGCTCGGTCGCGGCGTGAACACCTGGGACGGCGCTTGCACGTACGCGGCCGTCGCGGAGGGCGTGGGCGTCGAGCACACGCCCCTCGACCGCCTCCTCTGACACGGCCGCTCAGTCGTTGAGGTACGCGATCGTCCGGACGAGCTCGACCAGGCGCTCGCGCACCTCCGGCGTCAGTCCGTCGAAGCGCACGCCCATCCCCGGGTTGAGGTTCTCGCCGTCCGGCCGCACCTCGTTGACCCAGGTCACGGTGCCGTCGGCCTCGAAGGGCGCGGAGGCGCCGTTGACACCGGAGGGACAGAGCACGAGCCGGACGATCGTGCCGATCGCGAGAGGCTCGTCCGTGCGCACGAAGAGCCCCATCTCGCTGATGTTCGCGACGTGCGCGTAGAGGAAGTGATCCCCCGACCGCACGTCGACGGGAAAGCACGCTGGGAACCGCTCGCTCGTTCGCCGATCGTCCACACCCACGGAGGGAAAAGAGCACGAATCGTCGAGCGCCACAAGCGCCGCTCAGATGTCGACCCGCGAGTCCTCGTCGAGCGTCCACCGCCCCTCGACGAAGCGGCCGCGGGTCGCCGTCGCCCGCGTCCCGTCCACGTCGTAGACCCACAACCCCTCGCGCCCGGTGAGCGTCGTGCTGCCCGCGTTGAAGATCGGCAGCGACGTCTCCGGCACGCGCACCACGAAGCAGTGGTGTACGTGGCCATGGATGATCGCGCCGCGGCGCGCCCGCGCGGTCGCGCGGAGGAAGTCGTCCGCGTTGTCGAGGCCGTGGCTGACGCTGTCGGGGCGCCCGCTCGCGAGCCGCGGCGCGTAGTGGGTCATCACGAAGACGAAGCGATCGGCGAGCGCCTCGAGCGCGCGCTCGAGCCCCTCGAGCTGGGCGTCGGGGACACGACCGCTCGAGCTGAGGATGGACGGGTTTGGGCGCGAGCTGTCGACGGCGACCGTCGCGACGTCGTCGCCGAAGAGCCGCACGAGCGGCCAGCGACCGTCGGTCGCGAGCTCGGGCCGGTCGCTCCGCAGCAGATCGCCGAAGTGCGCCTCGAAGCGCGCGAGCGCGTCCTCGAGGTAGACGTCGTGGTTGCCGGGGATGGTGACGAGGCCGCGCGGCAAGCGCTCGAAGGGACCTAGCGCGGCGCGGGCCTGCGCGAGCTCGGGCTCGGTGCCGAGGGCCGTGTGGTCGCCCGTGCAGAGCGCGACGTCGACGCCGATCTCGCGCGCGAAGGACTCGAGCGCCTCGAGGCGCTCGGTCGCGCCCTGATAGTGGCGTCGACGGCGCAGCGCGAGGTTCGCCCAACCCACGAAGCGCTTGTTGAGGAACGCGCGCGCCGGCACGCCGTCGAAGCCGGACTCGAGGTGAATGTCGCTAAAGTGAACGAAGCGCATGGTCAGGGCCAGGTCGCCGGCGCGCCGAGGCCGAGGCCTTCCTCGAAGCCGAAGCGCACGTTCGCCGCCTGCACCGCCTGGCCGGCCGCGCCCTTGACGAGGTTGTCGATCGCGCCGATCGCGATCACCCGGCCCGTGCGGGCGTCGTGGTGATAGGAGAGGTGGACGCGGTTGCTGCCGCGCACCCAGAGCGTGTCCGGCGACCGGCCGTCCGAGAAGACGTGGACGCTCGGGGAGCCCGCGTAGAGCCCGCGCGCGGCCTCCACGCACGCGTCCGCGGTGACCTCGCCCTTCGCCTGAGCGTACGCGGTCGCGAGGATGCCACGGGTCATCGGCACGAGGTGCGGGGTGAAGGTCACGCGGAGCGGCGCGCCCGCGACGCGCGAGAGCTCCTGCTCGATCTCGGGCGTGTGCCGGTGGGCGCCGACCTTGTAGGCGCGAAAGCCCTCGGCGGCCTCGGGCAGGTGCGTCGCTGGGCTCGGCGATCTTCCCGCGCCGCTCACGCCGCTCTTGGCGTCGATGACGAGGCCGTCCGGCTCGACGAGGCCCGCGCGCAGCAGCGGCGCGAGCGCGAGCACCGAGACGGTCGGATAGCAGCCCGGCACGGCGACGAGGCCCGCGTCGCGCAGATCCTCGCGGTGCAGCTCGACGAGCCCGTACGCGGCCTTCCCAAAGAGCGCGGGGGCGCCGTGGGCGCCGTACCACGCCTCGTAGGTCGCGGCGTCGGTGAGCCGAAAGTCCGCGCTGAGATCGAAGACTACGACGCCGCGCTCGCGCAGCGCGGCGACGGTGGGCGCGCTCGCGCCGTGGGGCAGCGCGCAGAAGGCCGCGTCACAGCTCGCGGCGATCGCGTCCGGGTCGAAGTCGAGGATCTCGCCAGCGACGAGCCCGGCGAGCGAGGGCAGCACCTCGTCGACCGGGCGCCCTGCCTTCGTGTGCCCGACGAGCTGCGCGAGCGCCAGCCTCGGATGCGCGAGGAGGAGGCGCGCGAGCTCGGCGCCGGTGTAGCCCGTCGCGCCGACGACGGCGCAGCGCACTTCGGAGGCAGTCATCTCGGAGGCTTGGCGCGGGGGGGGACGAGTCGCAAGCACACACCGTCGGCGGCTGACCCCGCCGACCCAGAGACTACGGAAAGAAGGGCCGCGTACCGACCGTCAAGAAGTCGCCGCTGCGCGCGCACGCGAAGGCCTCGTCGAGGGCCGCTTCCGAGAAAATCGCAACGCCCTCGCCGCCAAGCTCGACGAGCTCGTCGACCCATACGAAGTCCCGCTCGACCGTCCGCGGACCGCGGGGGATCGCAGGAGGCAAGCCACGGACGCTCTCGCGCAGCGCCTCGAGCTCACGCCATTGCGCCGCGTCGAGCTCGACCGCGAACCCCGATCGCCGACGCTCCTGGCGGCGACGTCGCAGGATCGAGCGCCGGACCGTCCCGAGCAACGTGAGCGGGCGGGCGGCCCGTGGCGGGATCAGCTCCACCAGAACCTCGGCGCCCTCCTCGGGCAGCAGGTCGCTCTCGACGAAGAGGCTGCCCGGCCCGAGCTCGCGCAGTCGATGCCGGATGGGGACGTCCCACGGCTCCGCGACGACCTCGCACGCGAGATCGACGGCGTGGCGGGACGAGCGGCGGCGCTGGACCAAGATCTCGACGGGCTGGAGCATGCGAACGACCTTCCGCCGACGATGCTCCTACATGTAGGAGATCAGCTCCAGAAATCGACACACACGAACGCGAAGAGCCGCCCCCTCGCGGGAGCGGCTCTCTGCGTGACTCGTCGAGCGACTCTCTCGAGTCGGCCTCGAGCGCTGGATCAGCGCTTCGAGTACTGGAACTTCTTGCGGGCGCCCGGCTGACCGGGCTTCTTGCGCTCCTTCTTGCGGGAGTCGCGGGTCATGAAGCCGTGCTTCTTGAGCGTCGGCTTGAGATCCTGGTCGAGCGCGACGAGCGCGCGGCTGATGCCGTGGCGGACCGCCTCGGCCTGCGCGGCGACACCGCCGCCGGCGACGTTCACCTCGACGTCGAAGGCGCCTCGCTTGTCGATCGCCTCGAAGGGCTGCTCGATGATCATGCAGAGGACCTCACGGGGGAAGTACTCCGCGAGCGGACGACCGTTCACGATCATCGTGCCCTGGCCCTCACGGAGGAAGACCCGCGCGACCGCCGTCTTGCGCTTGCCGGTGCCGTAGTAGCGGCCGTGGATTGGGTTGGACTTCGCCATCGGTGCCGATTCCTCAGAAAGAGAACGGCGCGGGTTGCTGCGCCGAGTGCGGGTGGGTGGCCCCCGCGTAGACCTTGAGCTTCTTGATCTGCTTGCGACCGAGCGAGGTCTTGGGGAGCATCCCCTTGACCGCCTTCTCGACCACGAAGGTCGGGCGCCGCTCCAGGAGGTCCTCGTAGGACTCGGCCTTGAGGCCGCCCGGATAGCCGCTGTGGTGGTACCACTTCTTGTCGGTGAGCTTCTTTCCGGTCAGCTTCACCTTGTCGGCGTTGATGACGACCACGAAGTCGCCCGCGTCCGCGTGCGGGGTGAAGTCCGCGCGGTGCTTACCACGAAGGACGGAAGCCACGCGCGACGCGAGTCGGCCGAGCGGGAGATCGGTGGCGTCGAGCACGTACCAATGACGGTCGACTTCGGCAGCTTTGGCGCTGAGCGTGCGCATTCGAAAACCTCGGGTTCCTCGAGCTCGGGACGTGAACGCCAGACGGGCGCCGTCCACGAAGGGGCGCGTTGTCTAGCTGGGCCGCCCTGGGGTGTCAAGCGCAGGGGATCGAAAGCGCAACCTTCCCGGTGACCTGAGGTGCGAACGACGGCCGCTCGGAGGCCGGGCGAACCCCAGAAACCCCGCATTCGCACGCCTGCGCGGATGTCACAGGGCTGGTAGGGTGCGCCGCTCATGGACCCCCAGCGCGAGATCGAAACCCGGCCACCGAGGGGCTCGACCCCCCCCGAGAGCGCCGAGGCCGGCGCGGGCGCCGCCGAGGGCGAAGCCGCCAAGCCCTACGAGCCGAACGGGCTCCTCCGCTGGCTCTACCGGCGCTTCTTCGCCCACATCGTCGTCGACGACGCCTGGAGCGGGGTCGTGCGCGAGAGCGCCCGTCGCGGGGTCGTCGTGTACGTCATGCGCTCGCTGTCCTTGCTGGACTTCCTCTGCCTCGACTTCCTCCTCAAGCGCTTCGGCTTGCCCCTCGTCCGCTTCGTCAACGACCTCGGCCTGTGGATCCTCGAGCCCTTCGGCCGCGGCGGCCGCCGGCTCCGCTTCCGCCGGCAGATCCCCGAGGACCGGGCGCTCTCGGACGTCGTCCGCGAGCGCTACAGCGCCCTGCTCTTCTTGCGCCGCCCCCCGAAGATCGGGCGACGCGCGCGCAAGGGCGCCGCGCTCGAGATCGACCTCATCCGGACCTTGGTCGAGACCCAGCGCGCGATGGACGAGCCCATCCTCCTCGTGCCCCAGACCTTCGTCTGGTCGAAGCTGCCACCACGCCGCGAGCCCAGCCTCGTCGACCTCTTCTTCGGGCCCGTCGAGTGGCCGGGCCGCGTCCGCGTGTTCTTCCAGTTCCTCCTGAACTTCCGGAACGCGCTGCTCCGCTCGGGGGAGCCCTTCGATCTCCAGGCCTTCATGGCCGACAACCCACAGCTCGACGACGCCGCGCTCGCCGACAAGGTCCGCTACGCGCTGCTGCGGCGGATGGAGCGCGAGCGCACCCTGGTGCTCGGGCCGACGAAGAAGAGCCCGACCCGCATCCAAGACGAGCTGCTGCGCTCCCCTCGCGTCCGCGCCCACATCGAGAAGGAGGCGCGCACGCGCAAGGTGAGCGTCGCGAAGGTGGAGGCGGGGGCGCGCAAAGAGCTCCGGCGCCTCTGCGCCAACCAGCTCCCCTACATGCTGCGGATCCTCAGCGGCGCGCTCGGCTGGGTCTTCAACCGGATCTACGACGGCGTGGTCGTCGACAAAGAGGGCCTCGACCGGGTGCGCGACGCGGCGCGGGACGGGACGCTCGTCTACCTCCCGAGCCACAAGAGCCACGTGGACTACCTCGTGCTCAGCGCGGTGCTCTACCGCAACGCCCTGAGCGCGCCCCTCATCGCCGCCGGCGAGAACCTCTCGTTCTGGCCGCTCGGCCCGATCCTCCGGCGCGGCGGCGCGTTCTTCATCAAGCGCTCCTTCAAGGGCAAGAAGCTCTACTCCGTGCTCGTCGACGCCTACATGCGGCGACTCATCGTCGAGGGCTTCGCGCTCGAGTTCTTCCTCGAAGGTGGTCGCTCCCGTACGGGCAAGCTCCTCGCGCCGAAATTCGGCCTGCTCACGATGGTCGTCGACGCGGCGCTGAAGCTGCCGATGCGGAAGGTCTATTTCGTCCCCGTGAGCATCGGCTACGAGCGCATCATCGAGGAGCGCTCGTACGTGCACGAGCTCGGCGGGGGCGAAAAGCAGAAGGAGAACGTCGGCGGGCTCCTCAAGACCTCGCAGGTCCTCCGCTCGAAGTACGGCCGCCTCTACGTGCAGTTCGGCAAGGTGCTGAGCTTCGACGAGGTCCTCGAGTGGACGGTGCGCGACGAGCGCGCCCGTCGGCAGGGCGAGGCGCCCGCGCTCCCCGCCGACCCCATCCTCAAAGACGGCTTGAGCCCGGCCGAGCGTCGCGCCGTCGTCCAGCGGGTGGCCCACCGCGCGAGCTATCAGATCGACCGCGTCACCGTGGTCACGCCCGCGGCGCTCGTCGCCTCGACGCTCCTCGTCCTCCCGCGCCGCGCGATCACGAGCGAGCTCCTCGTCGAGACCGCGTCGACGCTCGTCGGCGCGCTCCGCCGCTCGAAGGCGCGTGTCGCGGACGCGCTCGTCGCCGAGGACGGCGAGACCGTCCGCGCCGACACGGTGGAGCAAGCCGTGCAGCTCTTCCTCGACGCCAAGCTCGTGCGCGCCGACACGCGCGAGGGCCGCCGAACCCTCCACGTCCCCGATCCCCGGCGGCTCGCGCTCGAGTACTACAAGAACAACATCCTGCACTTCTTCGTCCCGAGCGCGCTCATCGCCGCCTCGCTCGCGCGAGAAGCCGGCGCGCTCCCCCTCGACGCGCTCCGCGAGCGTGTCCGGTGGCTCTCGCGGCTCTTCAAGTACGAGTTCATGTACCGCGCCGACGCGGCCTTCGAGCGCATCTTCGACGAGGCGCTCGCGCTCATGATCGACGGCGGCGAGCTCGTCCGTGACGACACGCAGGAGGAGCACCCGGTGGTGCGCGTAGCAGCGACCGCCGCCGGCCGCGACACCGCCCTCTACGCGACGATGCTGCGCGCCTACTTCGAGGCCTACCGCTTGGCCGCGCGCTCGATCGGCGCGGTCGAGGGCGAGGTCGAGCGCCGCGCCTGGCTCAAGCGCACGCTCGCGCTCGGACAGCGCCTCTACCTCGCGGGCGAGATCGAGCACCGCGAGTCGATCTCGAAGGACAAGCTCGAAGGCGCGCTCGCGTCGTTCAAGGATCTCGGCGTCGTTCGCTTCGACGGCGACGCCATCGTCCGAGGCGAAGCCGACCCGCACGAGATCCACGATCGACTCGCCGACCTCCTCGCCCGTGACGCGTGATCCGCTCTCAGCGGAAGACGCCCTACCCCGTTTGGATGAGGTCACCTGACACCGCCGGATTCATGGCGTGAGGTCGGTGGTGCAGGGTGTATTCTTACTCGGGGACCATGGCGGGACAGAACTTCGTCGACTGGCTGGCGCGCGCACAGCCTCCGAGACCCGGCTTCCGCGCCACGCGAAGCCCCTCGCAGATCCCCCGCGTCCTCAGCTCCGGCGACCTCCGCGTCGTCTACCAGCCGATCGTCGATCTGCGCCGTGATCGCATCTACGCTTACGAGGCGCTCGTGCGAAGCGACGCCCCCGACTACCAAGGGCCGCCGGCGCTCTTCGAGACGGCGATTCGCGCGGAGGTCTGCGGCGCCCTCGGCCGCGTCGTGCGCGAGCTCGCGACCCTGAGCTGCCCCGACTACCCGCTGTTCCTCAACATCCACCCGAACGAGTTCGACGAGGGCTGGCTCGTCCAGCCCGACGATCCGATCTTCCTCCACTACCACCCGGTCTACCTCGAGATCACCGAGTCGGTGCCGCTCAGCCACTTCGCGCTCTGCCACTCGGCGCTGCGCGAGATCCGCAGCAAGGGCGTCTTGCTCGCGGTCGACGACCTCGGCGCGGGCTACTCGAACTTGAAGTACATCGCCGACCTCTCCCCGGAGGTGGTGAAGCTGGATCGGAGCCTGGTGGCGCGGCTCCAGCACGACGCGCGCATGCAGCTGCTGCTGCGGCACCTCGTGCGGCTCTGCGAGGAGCTCGGCGCGCGTGTCGTCGCCGAGGGCATCGAGACCGCCGAGGAGCTCGCCGCCGTGCGCGCGGCGGGCGCGCACTACGGACAGGGATACTTCCTCGCGCGACCGAGCTTCCCGCCGCCGATGATCTGATCGAGCCGGCGCTCGCTCAACGGAGCGCGCGGGCCGCTGCGTGGAGCGTCCGCATGCAAGGCTCGCAGCCCGTCTCACAGCACGCGGGCCAGGTGTTCTCGGGGCGGTCCAGCAGCGCCAGCACGAGGAAGCGGTCGTCCCCCTCGAGCCCGTGCGCGCGGCAGACCTCGTCCAAACACGCGTCGGCCTCCGAAGTCGGCTCGTCCAGACGCGCCTCGTCCGGTCCCTCCTTCATCGGCCCCGCTCGCGGGGGGGCCTGACCAGCTCCGCGTCCTCGACGTCGACCACCAGCGCGGCGGCGCGCGCCTTCGGGGGTGCGGCCTGCTTTCTGGGCGCGCGCGGCGTGTCCGCGCCGCCGCCCGTGTGGTCGAGCTCCACGAGGATCCCGAAGAGCAAGGACACGATCGTCGACACCACGAGCGGGATCTGCGTCCACGGCGTGCCCGCGTTCACGCCTGGGAGGGCGAAGGGAACGCCAAAGCCAGCCCAGGTCGACGTGATCCAGTACAGCAGCGCGCCGAAGCCGAGGCCAGCCACGGCCTTGAGCACGCTCTCGATCCACGCGTCCTGCTGCCACGGCGGCTTGCCGACGAGCACGCCCGACGTGGCCCCGGCCCCCATCGCGACGAGGTAGAGCAACAGCCCTTCCCCCTGGGTCCAGCCGAGCCCCCAGTGGAACGCCGCGCCGATCGCGCCGCCGAGGAGCGCGCCCTTCAGGAGCCCGAGAACGAATCGCCTGAGCACCCGTCCATCGTGCCCGCATCGGGCCGGCTCCGCCAACGCGAAGACGCTCGGGCGCTCACGCCAGATCGCGGTGGTCGCGACGGCGACGCCCGAACGCCATCCACGCCATCGCCACGAGCGCGGCAAACCCAGGCCAATCCCCCACGTGCGCGTAGAGCGTGGTGCCCTCGAGGAGCGGGACGCTGCGAACCATCTCGCCCCGCTCGAAGACCCCGATTTGGCCCGTCACGCGGCCCACCGGATCCACGAACGCGCTCACCCCGCTGTTGGTGGAGCGGACGAGCGCGCGGTGATGCTCGACCGCGCGGAACTTCGCGAGCGCGAGGTGGATCCACGGCTCGTGCGTGTCCCCGAACCAGGCGTCGTTCGTGATGTTCACGAGCAGGTGCGGGTCCCCCTCGCGGACGGCCTGACGGGTGAAACCGGGCAGCACATCTTCGTAGCAGACCAGGGCGCTCATCCGGACGTCCCCGTGGTCGGTGGGCAGGACGAGCGGCCGCACGTGCGTCCCCGGCGTGAAGCGCCCACTGTGCGGCGACCAATCGTAGAGGATGGGGAACGTCTCTCCGAAGGGCAGGTACTCCCCGAACATCAGGAGGTAGGTCTTGTCGTAGAGGCCGAGCACCTCGCCCTCACCGCTCGTGAGGTACGCGGTGTTGTACGCGTAGGTGCGGTCGGGTCCCTCGCGGCGGCGAAGCCCCCCGAAGAGCAGCGGCGTGTGGACGGGGCCGAGCACGCGGCGGAGGTCGCGCATCCCGTCCGGGAGGAAGAACGTGTAGGCCGACTCCGGCCAGACCAGCAGATCCATCTCGTGCTCGGCCTCGAGCCGCAGGCTCTGCTCGACGTGCCGCTGGTGCCCTTCGAAGGGGTCGTCACGCTTCGAGAAGATCCCCATGTTCACCTGGACGACGCCCACGGAGATCGTCCTCGCCTCGGCCACGCGCGCGTCGACCTCGTGGATCCGCCAAACGCCATAGAGGAGCGTCGCCGCCACGCCGCCGATCGCCAACGCCGGCACGAGGCGCGGGAGCCGCTCGCGGCGCCACGCGGCGCGCGCCACCTCGTAGAGCGCGCCGTTCACGGCCATCACGACGGCGCTGATGAGCATCGGCCCGCCGAGGTCCGCCGTCTGGATGAAGACCGGGAGGTCGTGGAAACCCGTCGCCAGGTACGACGGGAAGAGCACCGGGTGGAGCAGCTCCATCGTGAGCAGCGCGGGCACCGCCGCCGTCGTGACGCGGAAGCCGCCCTGCCGCGCGCGCCGGTAGAGCCAGTAGATCAGCATCTGCTGTGCGCCGTGGTAGGCGAAGAAGACGCTGGCCATCGCCCAGCACGCCCAGCGCGGGAAACCCGAGAAGACCTCGAGCATCTCGACGAGCCAATAGTAGCCGCCCGTATAACCGACGAACCCGTGCACGAAGCCGAGCGCCAGCACGCGCCGATGGCTCGCGCGGGGCTCTGCGTCGATCACGTAGAACATCGGCAGGAAACACACGAACGCGAAAGGCCACCAGCTGAACCCCGCAAAACCCAGGCATTGCATCGCCCCGCCGAGCGCGGCGAGCGCCAGGTGGGCCCGGCGACGCCCCTTCGAGAGCGTGTCGGCGTCCGGCGGGCTCGGGGTGGCCGCGACCGGGGCCGCCCCCCCGCCCTCGCTCTCCTTCGCCCGCGGTCGAGCGCGCTGCTGCTTGCGCTTGCTACCCATCGACGTTCAGCGCTTGAGCCCGAGGACCTTGCTCACCTTCTCGAGCAGCTCCTCGCGCTGGAAGGGCTTGGTGAGGTAGTGCCGCGCGCCCGCCTGGATCCCGGCGATCACGTCCTTCGGGGTCCCCTTGGCGGTCAGGAAGATCACGGGCACCCGGCTGAGCTTCGGATCCTGCTTGAGCCGCTGCGCGAGCGCGAGCCCGTCGAGGCGCGGCATCATGACGTCGCTGAGCACGAGGTCGGGGACGGTCCCCGAGTCGCGCAGCCAGACCAAGGCCTCCATGCCGTCGATGGCGAGGTGCACGTCGGCGATCCCTGCCAGCATGTGCCCGAGCATCTTCCGGAGCGCGTCGTCGTCTTCGACCACGAGCACTTGAACGCGGCGTTCGGCCATGAGGCCCGAGATGTAGCAGCCCACCCGCCGGTGTGCTCGTGAGCGCCGTGCTCGTGGGCGCCGTGCTCGTGAGCGCCCTGCTCGTGAGCGCCCTGCTCGTGAGCGTCCGTGTGCTCGTGAGCGTCAAGCCGCGTCGTGGTGGACGGTCGTCGTCGCCATATCGAGGCCCCGCCCGTGGCGGAGGCTCGCCGCGAGCCGGCGCTCGATCTCCCGCGGGCTCGCGAGCATCGGCGCGATGGCCCGGGAGAGCGCCCGCGCGGACGGGATCCGATCCTCGCGGCGGCGCGCGAGCATGCGCGCGACCAGGGCGTCGACCCCCTCGGGCACCGCGGGCGCGTTGAGGCCGACGCGCGGGGCGTCCTCTCGGATGATGCGGCGCAGGAGGTTCGTGACGGTGCTGCCCGTGAAGGGCAGCCGCCCCGCGAGCGCCTCGTAGACCACGACGCCGAGACCGAAGATGTCGGCGCGCGCGTCGACGTCGGGGTCGCCGCTCGCTTGCTCGGGGGAGACGTAGCTCGGCGTGCCGAAGACCCGCCCGCGCTCGCGCTCACGCTCGTCGGTCGGCGCCGTCTCGGCGGCGCAGACGCCGAAGTCCAGCAGACGGACCACGAGCTCGCCGTCGGGGGAGCGGTCGAGCACGATGTGCTCGGGCTTGACGTCGCGGTGCACGTAGCCGAACGCGTGGGCGCGGTGGAGCACGTCGCAGACGCGGCGGACGATGGCCAGGGTCGACGGCACGTCGAGGATCCCGACGCGGCGCAGCAGTCGGTTCATCGACTCGCCGCCGATGCGCTCGAGCACCAGGTAGGGCGAGCCGTCCGGCAGCAGCCCCTCGTCGAGCACCGGCACGATCGCGGGGTGCGCCACGCGACGCGCGACCTCTCCCTCTCGCCGCAGGCGCCGCACGAGGTCGGCGTTGTACGCAAAGACCGGGCGCAGCGTCTTGACGACGAGCGGCCGGTCTTCTCGGTTGGGGCCGAGGGGCGTGGCCTCGAAGACGACGCCGGTCCCTCCGACTCCGATGCAAGCGCCGACGCGATACCGACCCTCCAGGATCGTGCCGCGAAGCTCTGCGCGTTCGTCCGATGCCATGGCCCGGAAAATCGGGCACTCGGATCGAAGGGTCAAAAAAGCGACGCGCGAGCGCCGCTCGCGCGCATCAGGCCTTGCGGCGCGGCTCGAGATCGAACACGCGGCGCCCCTGACCATCGAGCCGCGGACCGCGGACCACGAAGGGGTCGAGCTTGATGAGCTTTCGCCGAGCGGTCGGGAGCTTCACGAGCAGGCCGCCGTCTTCGTGGACGCGCTCCACCTTGCAGAGCCCGAACTGACGGTGGCTCACCCAATCGTTGCGCTCGGGCGTGGGCTCGTCGAGGTCGACGACGGCCTTCGAGGGCCGCGCGCGAACCCCGGGCAGCGGCTCCTTCGGCAGCAAGGGCACCGTCGGCGTCGGCTTGGCGCGACCTCGCGGCGCGGGGCGCGCGGGGACGCGGCTGGCCGCGTCGGAGACCGCGGCGACCTGCGCCCACCCGAGCGCGCCTTCGTCGCTCGAGCCCGTCGAGGCAGTCGAGGCCGTCGAGGCCGCCACGACGCTCGCCCACGCGAGCGGCTCATCCGTATCGCCGACCTCGTCGCCGACCTCGTCGCCGTCGCTCACCTCGTCGAAGAGGACGGCGGACATCGCGCCGCTCACGACGATCGCCGAGGCCAAGCGACCGCCGCGCGTCACGCCATCGGCGACCAGCGTCGCGTGCACCACGACCTCGTCTCCGCGCACGGTCGCCGTGAGCCGCAGCGCCTCCGCGAAGGGGAGGCGCTTTTGCCCACCTGCGGCGTCGATCAACGTCACCTCGGCGAGGGTCGCCGCGCCCTCGACGAAGCCCCCGGCGCCCCGGCCGGCGAGCACCGTGAGCACGTCGGGGAGTCGATCCCCTGCGCCGAGCTGGAGCGCGAGGCGCTCGGACTCACCTTCGAGAACGAACATGGCGCCGAACGTGACCCGCGGGACGGCGACCCGCAACGAGCACGTCGTCCAGTCCCTCGCCGCAGGACCGGCCGAAGCCAATTCGAGGAGGCGGCCCATTCGGGGAGGTAGGGCCGAGATCGAGGTCGAGGACCGCGATCAACCAGTCAAGACGCCTGTGGCGAGGTACTAGCCGTCGCGGCCTCGTCTTCTTCCGCGAGGCGTTTCTCCTTCGCCTCGACCGCCTCGACGAAGAGCTTGATGTACTCGCCCGCGCTGGTGATCGCGAAGAAGACGCTCATGTAGAGGATGACGAGCCCCACCTCGGCCAGGTCCACCGTCGTCTGGTAGACGAAGAAGTCGACCTCGTAGGGGTGGTAGACGATCAACATCAGGATCGCGACCATCTGGAGCGCGGTCTTGTCCTTGCCGCCCTGCCCGGCCGCCATGACCACCCCCTCGCTCATCGCGATGGTGCGCAGCGCGGTGATGCTGAGCTCGCGCCCGACCATGACGATCACGGCGACGACGCCGAGGAGCGGCAGCCGCCCGAGGTAGGCGAGGAAGACCAAGGTCGCCATCACGAGCAGCTTGTCGGCGAGCGGGTCGAGGAACTTCCCGAGCACGCTGATGAGCCCCATTCGGCGGGCGAGCCAACCGTCGAGGAAGTCGGTGACGGCGGTGCCGATGTAGAGCATCGCGGCCCAGAAATTGGCCTTCGGCGTGCCATCCGCCATCAGCCAGAGGACGGCCGGGATCATCACGATGCGGGCCATCGTGAGGAGGTTCGGGAGGTTGATGGCGTCCTCGCGGATGGTCCGCCGCTTCGTGGCCATGCCGCGTCCTTACCGCACTTCGGGCGCCGCGCCGAGCAGGACGAGGCCGTCCCCCCGAAAACCGAGCGCTGGGGCCTGCGCCGAATAGGGCGCGGTCCCGCGTCGAGCGTTCGGGAAGAGCCGCCCCGACCACCCGACCAGGCGCTCGGGGTCGACCCGCAGCTCCTCGCCCTCCCGCACGCGCATCGCGAAGGGAGCCCCTGGCAGCGCGAGGATCACGACGCCGTCTCCATGAAGCTGGGTGATGGTCACCGGCTGACCCGCGAGCGGGAGACTCGCGGTCTCGAACGAGACCCGATCGTCGAACGCGAAGAGGAACGACTCACGCACGAAGAGCGCGCCCTCCCCGAGGCGCGCGGCGACGAAGCGTTGCCCCGGAGGCGCGTGGATCGCGGCCGCCACGGGGCCGCGCCACCGCATCAGGGGGTCGCGATCGCCGAGCGGCGTCTCGTGCTCGCGCCCCCTCGTTCGACGCAGGACGAGCGTGGCGCGGAGCTCGCCGCGGACGGCGACGAGGCCGCTGAAGCGCGCGCAGACCTCGGTCTCGGTGCTCAGCAGCAGCGTCCCGTCCTCGGTCAGGCTGAGCGGCACCTCGGGCGGGGGGCTCACCGTCCAATCGTCCAGCAGGCTCGAGAGCACGCGCGGCTCGAAGGTGGGCCGCGCGATGGGAGGCGGAGGTTTGGGGGGGACGAAGAGGCTCCCGGGCTCGGCGAGCTGCCACGCGCCGCTGGGCTTGCGCCGATCGACGCCGGCCTCGACGGCGAGCTGGGGTCGTTCAGAGTCGAGGCGCTCGATCGCCTCCTCGGCGGCGGAGCGCATCGCCGCGCGATCGCGCGCCGCGAGGCTCTCCTCGGCCTCGCGAGACGCCAACGTCACGGCGTCATCCGCGTCGCTGGAGCGACCGAGCTCCTCCTCCATACGGCGCGCCATCGACGCCTGGCCCCCACGGAGGAAGGCCTCGCGCGCCTCCGCCACGCGCCCGAGGCGCCACTGCACGAGGCCGAGGTATCCCCACGCGCGCTCGTGGTCGGGCTGGACCCGCAGCGCCTCGTGCAGATGACCGAGCGCTTCGTCGGCTTGGCCGGTCTTGAAGAGCGCGAGCCCGAGGTTCACGCGCAAGGTGCTCTCGCGCGGGAACGCCTCGACGAGGCGTCGCCAGATCTCAATCGCCCGCGGGTAGACGCCGAGGCGGAAGTACACGCCAGCGAGCAGATCTTGGGACTTCGCGTCCTGAGGTTGAAGGGAGAGCGCGCGCTCGAGCTCCTCCTTCGCCTCGACGATCTGATCCTGGAGGAGCATCGTGCTCCCCCGATAGAGGTGATATAGAAAGTCGTCGCTGCGCTCGGTCTCCCCGCCGCCAGGCGAAACCGCGACCCGTTCCGACCCATCACCGTTCGGAGACTCCATAGCTGCCTTGCCCGAGGGCAGCCGCAGCGTAGGGGAGCGCGGGGACGCGGGTCAACCGTCACCGCTGGCCGGCCTCGTGAGACCGTGCCAGGCTCGCCGCGCTGTGGTCCCTTGCGCCTCGAGCCTCCTCTTGCAGCCCGCTCCGACCTCCGGCGTCGTCGTCCCGGCTTGGCTCATCCTGGTCGGGGGCGGGGTCATCGCGCTGGCGGCGGCCATCGTGTTGATTCGCCGCGCGCGAAAGCGCTGACCCATGACGGCTGAGCCCACGCCGCCGACCACGGCGACCGTCTCGCGAGGCCTCGGGCGTCAGCTGACGATCGCGACGCTCATCGGCGTGCTGGTCTTCGCGGCGCTCTCGCTCTATGGCGACGTGCGGGCGCTCGCGGCGAGCCTCGGGCGATACCACTGGCTCTCCTTCGTCGGCGGCCTCGCGCTCGCGACGGCGAACTACGCGATCCGCTTCCTCCGGTGGGAGGCGTATCTCTCGCTGCTCGAGGTCCGAATCGGGCGCCTCGAGAGCGCGCGCATCTTCCTCGCGGGCTTCGTGATGAGCATCACGCCGGGCAAGGTGGGTGAGGTCTTCAAGTCGGTGCTCCTGCACGAGTCTCGCGGGGTCCCGATCGCACGGACCGCGCCGATCGTGGTCGCCGAGCGCCTGACGGACCTCTTCGCCCTCGTGCTGCTCACCGCCCTCGGCGCGCTCGCGTTGCCGAGCGGCGCGCTCGTCGCGGCGGGCGGCGCCGCCGTGGTCGGCGTGCTCTGGCTCGCGTGCGCGTGGCGCCCGCTCGGCGAGCTCGGGCTCCGGGTCGCGGCCCGTCTCCCGCTCATTCGGAAGATCGCGCCGAAGCTTCGCGAGGCGTACGACGCGCTGCAGGTGCTCGTCCGCCCGCGCGCGCTCGGCGTCGCGACGGTCCTCGCGCTCGCCTCGTGGTTCACCGAGTGTGTCGCGCTCCTCCTGATCGCGCGTGGCTTCGGCGCAGACATCGGCTGGCTCGAGTCGACCTTCGCCTACGCCGCGCCGACCATCGTCGGCGCGCTCGCGATGATGCCGGGGGGCCTCGGCGTCACCGAGGCCGGCATGACGGGGATCCTGGAGGAGGTCGCGCACATGAGCACCGCCGACGCGACGGCGACGACGCTGCTCGTCCGCCTCGCGACCCTGTGGTGGGCGGTGTTGCTCGGGGTCATCGCGCTCGGCGCGCAACGTCGCGCGCTCCACCGCCGCGCGATCACCGACTGATCGAGGCCGCGGCCCGCGCACCTCGCCACGGGAGGCTCGACGAGGCTCGACCGGTCGTTCGCGGTCCTCGACCTCGTTCTCGACCCCGCGACTCCTCGAATTGGCCTCGGCCTGTCCTTCGCCGCGGAACCAACCTCGAGGTCGATCACGCTGAGCCGATCAAGACTCCTGGTACGCCCGGCTTCCGCTCGAAGCGGGCCGATTTCGCTGCTACGAGACTCGCTCGCTCGGAAGGCTCGGCGCCGAGCGTCGTAGAACGCCACATGTCTCGTCAGAGCCTCACCCACTCTCGCGGACCCGGGATGGTCCTTCAGACGACCCTCGCGAACCTCGCGTTCCAGGATGTCGCGGCCATGGCGTTTCATGCCTTCATGCTGGTCCGCGTCAGCCTCGCGCCCACGTCGCCCGACGGCCGGATGGCCCAGCAGATCGGCCTCGCGCTGCTGAGCCTCACCGCGACCTCCATCCTGCTCACGCGCGGCGAGCTCCTCCCCGCGGGGCGTGCGCGCGGTGTCATCTACCGCCTCGGCACCGTGACCCCTGTCGTCCTCAGCTACTTCCAGCTCCACTATTTGCTCCCGGCGCTGGAGCCGGTGCTCGTCGACGACTTGCTCCGGCGCGTCGACGAGGCGCTCGTCGGCGTCACCCCCGCCGCCTGGTTCGAGCGCTTCAACGAGCCCCCAATCGTCGAGTGGTTCGCCTTCTTCTACTACTCGTACTTCTTCGTGATGGCCGCGGTGCTCGTGCCCTCGCTCTTCCTCGATCGGGGCCTTCGGCTCGGTGAGGTGATGATCGGCGCCGTGATCATCGGCGCGACTGGCCACATCCTCTACACCTTCGTGCCGGGCGTCGGCCCCTACGGCGCCATGGACTTCGAGGGCCCGCTGCGCGGAGGGATGTTCTGGCGACAGGTGCTCTACGCGGTGGAGAACGCTGGCGCGCAGCTCGACATCTTCCCCTCCCTCCACACGGCGTACCCGAGCTTCTTCGCGCTGCACGCCATCCGCTGGCGTCGGACGCGTCCCTTCCGGATCGCCTGGCCCGCGCTCGCGTTCATCGCCGCCAACATCATCGTCGCGACGATGTTCCTCCGCTGGCATTGGCTCATCGACGTCCTCGTCGGCTTCACGCTCGCGGTGGTCGCCCAGCGGATCGCCGTCCGAGTCGCC
>JAHBWH010000360.1 GCA_019637115.1 Myxococcales bacterium
GCGGGATCCTCGCTCTCCCGACGATCGCTCCGCGGAGCAGGGACGCTGAGCGCCGCGCGCCTCGCCGCGCGTGAGCGGACCCGCCGCTTCCGGCGCATCGAAGGCGCTGGCCGAGCGGACGACTCGCCGAGAGTGTCCCGCCTCGCGGCCTTCGTGCTCGAGAGACTGAGCAGGCGCTCGCCCGTCGGAGACGACGAGTCGCGCGCGCTCGTCACGACGACTCAAGGACGCTCAGATAGAGGTCGGCGAACTGCTCGGCGGCCTCTTCGTTCCACAGCGCGTGGCGGTACCGGAACGTCAAGAACAGTCGACCCTCGTAAGTGGAGGCGCCCACGGCGAGTCCGAGCGGCATACGACACGGGGGGCTGAACCAGAGCTCCGTCGCCGGCCCGAGCTCGCCGAACACGAGCGGGGCATCGACGCGGCCCACGTTCGAGAGGACCGCGGTGTCGATGAAGCGCTCGCCGCCGAGTGGGAGTAGCACCGGCAGCTTTCGTTTCACCTCGACGAGCAGCGTCGGGCTCGCGAACAACACCTCGCGCAACGCTGCAGCGGTCCCCTGCTCCTTCACCTCTCGGGTCTGCTTCGCGATCACGCCCACGGTGGAGGCGAGATCGGCGCGTTCCTCGACCGAGGTCGAGATCGAGACGAAGTACACGATGTTACCAACGGCTTCGTTCCAGCGCTCCTTGGGACGAACGTTGACGGGCATCATCGTTCCGATGCGCGCGGTCTCGAGCGCGTGCCCCGCGTTCCAGCGCTGGATGGCGACATGGAGCGCGCCGAGCAAGAGATCGTTCACGGTCGCGCCGGACGGCTTGCTCGCGACGACGTCCGAGGGAACCACGCGTCGTGCGCAGCCGAAGCCCGGCGCATCTTCACCGTGCACGGCCGCGATCCGAGCGGGGGGAGCGACCACCGCGTCGAGGAACGCGCGGCGCAACATCGCGAGCCTTCGCCACCGCTCTAGCCAGGTTCGTGGCTCCGTGTTCCGCGCGAGATCTCGCATGGCGCGGTCCTCGACGGGGTCCACCTCGTCCGATTGACCCGAGTACGCCCTCGCGATCGACGTGAGAAAGCGCAGCGTGCCCACGCCGTCGCTCGCGGCGTGGTTGAAGCACAAGAGCACGCGGTCGCCGTCAGGCGCACGAACGAGCACGATCCGGAAGGGCGGCGCCTCGTCGAGCGGGACGCGCGTGCTCAAGAAGCTCGCTCGCGCGTCGTGCACGACGTCGGCGACGCGAACCGGATCGATGGCTACCTCCTCGACGACTCCCCACTCGTACACCGTCTGCCACGGCCGCCATCGCCTCTGGTAGGCGCGGGCCATCGCATGGCGCCCCATCGCGGCGCGGACGGCGCCGCGGAGCTTGGCCTCGTCGATCGCGCCGGCGACGCGCACCTCCATGAAGACCGTCCACGGCTCGTCCTCGGTGTCGAGATGATGGATCGCGTCGTCGATGATGTTGAAGTCGAGCCCCGCGCGCGGCGCTCGTGCGTGGAGCAGCCGCAGCAGGCCGGGCGCGGCCACGACCGCGACGACGAAGAAGAGGAGCGACCACACCCACATGGGCATCGCGCGAGTCTACCCTCGGCCCACGGACAGTCGCGGCCGAGAATCGGAGGCATCGAGATGCCGCTCCTGGCGATCCGTCGTCAGGTGCAGACCGGCATCTTCCATCAAGACACGACGCGTGGCGCGCCGCGCTGACGGAGCCTCGCGGGCGCAACGCGGCCTCGACTCCTGGCCGGTTGCCGCGTTGACCGAGCGTTTGCCTCCGCGCTCACGCTTCCGGACCGGACGCAGCGTCGTGCCGTCGGGAGCGTAGCCGCATCGCCTCGCAGAAGATCGCGCGCGTCGACGCGTGTGTGCGCGCGGCTCGCGGCCGCTCGCGCGATCGCGCTGTAAACGTACAGCGCTCGCGCTTTCTAGAAGGACAATTATAGTTTGATTACAACATCTTGAAGCTCCATCCATCAGACTCATTCGAGGCCCCGCCCTTGCTCGGCAACCACTGGATGCTACTTGTCCCACCCTGATGCGGCGCTCCTCGCTCTTCCTCCCGGCCGGCCTCCTCGCTCTCGGCGCCCTCAGCCTCGGCGCCTGCACCTCGGACGGCGACGGCGACGACGTCGAGAGCGCCGAGCAGAGCGTCGCGACGAACGTCCACGTCCTGACGTCGCGCAACGACCTCAACCGGACTGGAGCAAACACGCGCGAGAAGCTCCTCACCACGGCGAGCGTCGCGTCGCCGGCGTTCGGCAGGCTCTTCTCTCGGCCGGTCGACGGCCAGGTCTACGCCCAGCCGCTCTACGTCGGAGGCGTGAACGGGAGGAACGTCGTCTTCGTCGCGACGGAGCACAACTCCGTCTACGCGTTCGACGCGGACGACACGCGCGCCAGCGCGCCGCCGCTCTGGAGCAGGAACTTCGGCCCGTCGGTCCCCTCCTCCGACACGCAGTGCGGCCTCCTCGGTCCCGAGGTCGGCATCACGTCCACGCCGGTGATCGACCTCCAGGCGAAGACGATCTGGTTTACCTCCCGGAACAAGGAGAACGGGAAGTTCTTCCACAAGCTCCACGCGCTCGACATCGCGACGGGTGAGCCGCGA
>JAHBWH010000361.1 GCA_019637115.1 Myxococcales bacterium
GCCGCACGGAAGGTGGCGACGGCGCGGCAGGTCCTCGCGGCGGCCCGTGCAGAGTTCGAGGACAAGGGCTTCGAGGCGGCCAGCGTCCGGGGCATCGCCGCGCGCGCCGGGGTCGCGGCCGGCACCGTCATCCACCACTACGGCGAGAAGCGAGACCTCCTACACGCCGCGCTGTTCGAGGATCTCGAGGAGGCGATCGAGCGCGCGCTCGCGCAGCTCGACCCGGCCGCGGACCTCGAGGGACAGCTTCGGGCTCTCGCGCGGGCGGTCTTCGCCTACTACGAGCGCCGTCCGACCCTGGCGCGCACGCTGCTGAAGGAGTCCCTCTTCGCGAACGCGCCATGGGCCGCGCGGTTCGCCGCGCAGGTCGCGCGGGTGCATGGCGCCATCGCTGAGCTCGCCCGCGTTGCGATCGGGCGTGGCGCGTTGCGGGCCGACGTCGACCCCGCGCTCCTCGGCGTCACCTGGTTCTCGTTCTTCTACTTCGCCCTGATCGGGTGGACGCAGGGCGAGCTGGAGCGTCCCGTCGACCTCATCGATCGACTGACGGCGTCGCACCTGCGCGGGCTCGTCCCCGACGAATCGAAGGCGCGGCCAGCCACGACCACGAAATCAGCGCCCCGCGGCAGGAGGACCCGATGAGATCGATGTTCAAGAATGCGGAGGCGCGCGTGCGCATGGCCTCCTGGTACGACCGATTCCACGCGCGCATCCCGTCACCGACGGCGAGCCGCGTCGTTCAGACGCGATTCGGCGACACTCACGTCCTCGTCGGCGGTCCCGACGACGCCCCGCCTGTCGTCGTGCTCCACGGGGCGCTCGCGTCGTCGGCGCACGCGCTCGTGGAGCTCGCGCCACTGCTCGAGCGCTTCCGCCTGCACGCGGTCGACGTCATCGGGCAGTCGGTGAAAAGCGCCGATGCGCGGCCGCGCGTGGACAACGACGACTACGGCCACTGGCTCGCCGACGTCCTCGACGGGCTAGAGCTCTCGTGCGCGCGCGTCGTCGGCATCAGCTGGGGCGGCTTCGCGTCCATCCGGCTCGCCGCGGCGCACCCCGCGCGCATCGAGAAGCTCGCGCTGCTGGTGCCGGCCGGCCTCGTCGGGAGCCCCGCGTGGGACGGCTGGGTCCGGGTGGGCTGGCCGATGACGAAGTACGTGCTCTTCCCGTCCGAGGCCCGCCTGCGCGCCTTCATGAAGAACCTGCTGACCACGCCAGATGACCGCGAGTGGGTCGGGTTCCTCGGAGACGCCTTCCGCGCGTACAACCTGAGCATGAAGGTGCCCGCGCTCGCGCGCCCCGAGGACCTGAGCGCGTTCACCGCGCCGACGCTGGTATTGGCGGCCGATCGCGATGCGAGCTTCCCCGGCGCGGCCCTTCTACAGCGCGCGCGGGAGGTGTTCCCGAACCTTGCGGAGAGCGAGCTCATCCCCAACTGCAATCACTGTCCCCCCACGACGGACGACTTCCGCGCGTGGCTCGCGCAGCGGATCGGCGCTTTCCTCGCCACGTGAGCGCGCCACGGCTTCGCCGACTCGCGAGGGCAATGTCGGAGCGACGGCGCACGGCGTTCGACCCCGCGCTCGTCGCCCAGCCGGGCATGTGAGGTGGGCAGCGCTCCCTTTCGGAGGCTCAGGCCATCAGCGGCACGAGCGGACCGCGGTAGGCCGCGCGATCGCGGAGGTCTCGGTCCCCGAAGTAGTCGACGTCGTCGAGCCCCATCGCCAGGCAAATGCTCGTGAGCAGTCGGTTGTGTGGGACGCGCTCGCTGCTCGCGATGTTCCGCAGGCGCAGGTAGCGACCGAGCCGGAGCGTGCGTCCGCCGCCGCCCGCGATCACCGCGGGGTGGCGCGTCTCCTGGTTGTCGTGACCGTCGTGGCCGAACTCGTTGTGCCAGAAGACGATGGTGTTATCGAGGACACTGCCGCCCGAGGGATCGAGCGGGTCGGGGATCGCGTCGAGCTCCTCGAGGACGGCGGCGAAGTGCGTGGTGCTCCACCGGAGCCCGGCGCAATAGGCGCGGCGGAGGTCGAGCCGCGCCTGTCCGGAGGCGTTCCAATAGTCGTGCACCAGGTTCTCGTGGAAACGAAACGTGTTGCCGTAGCGGTTGAGCACGGCGGGGGTGCGCACGTCGGGAAGATCCGAGAAGTAGTTCGGGTAGTCGTTGAGGATCTGCAGCGTCGCGACGCGCGCTCGACCGCAGGCGAACGCCTGCGCGATCGTCCACGCGTGGGCGCGCGTGACCTCGGCCACGCCCGCGACGTTGCGGACGTTCTGGTCGCGGGTCGGTCCGTCGGCGCCGCTGACCGCGCAGTGGGCGAGGGGCAGCGTCGTGCCGGGCGTGCCTGCACCGCCGGCGGGCGCGAGCCTCGCCATCGCGGCGAGGTGCGCCTCGAGCTTCGCGCGCTCATCGCCGGTCAGCCGCGCCACGAAGCGCTCGAGGGAGTCGAGCTGTCGAGGGCCGCGGATACCCGGAACGAATTCCGGGTTAGGGGCACAAACACCAGGGACTTGTCGGTCCCCGCGTCGCGCGATAAAACACGTTCAATGAACGCGTTCAACGATTCGGACGGGGCGGGCGGTCGC
>JAHBWH010000362.1 GCA_019637115.1 Myxococcales bacterium
AGGGCCTCCGACCGCGCCCCAGCTCCAGACCTCGCCGCCCTTGGTCAGCGCGAGCGTCGTGTGCGTCGCGAGGACGGGGCGCGCGACGACGAGCGCGCCCGTGTCGGCGGCGCCGGGCGCGAGGATCGGGTCGGCTTCGGCGCGTGCGAGCTCACCCTGTTCGTTGCCGCCCCAGCAGACGAGGCCGCCCGACGCGAGGACGACGCACGCGTTGCGAGGACCGACCGCGACGTGCGCGGGCGTCAGATCGCGGGCCAGCGCGACGGGCGTGGGATCCGGGTGGGGATCGCCGTCGGCTTCCGCCGGATCCGCCGACAGGCCGAGCTGCCCGTGCTCGTTGCCGCCCCAGCAGACGACGCGCGCCGCGAGGCCGGCCTCCTCCACGCGGGCGCAGGTGGTGGCGCCGGCGGCGCTCAGCTGGACGACGTCGCCGAGCCCGTGCACGGCGCCGACGGTCCAGCCTGCGTCGGCGCCGTCGTCGGCGCCGTCGTCGCGCGCGCCGTGACCGAGCGCGCCGAGGTTGTCGCTCCCCCAGCACCGCACGGTCTTGTCGCTCATCCGCGCGCAGAAGTGATCGTCGCCTGCCACGAGCTCGACGGCGCAGGGCGTCGCCGTGCACGTCACCGGCTCGTCGGCGGGATCGAACGGCGCGCGCGCGTCGGGGAGGCCGCCTCCGTCGGACGCTTCGACGCTCGCGTCACCGGCGTCCGTGTCCGAGGCGTCGGCGAGCCCGAGGTCGCGCGCCCGGCCGTCGTCTCCGCACGCGGCGACCGCGAGGCTCGCGCTCGCCGCGAGCAGCGTGCAGACGAAGAAGGTTCGAGTGAAGGTCATGAGAGGCTCGGGTTCCTACTTGGAGAGGTCGCGCCGGACGGCGATGCTCTCGCCGACGACCCACAGATCCTTCGAGGGCGCGCCCCACATCGCGTTGAAGGTCATCGTGAGCGGCGAGCCGGTGGTCGTGACCGCTGCCTGGGTCCACTCCGCGCCGTCCCAGTGACGCAGGCGGCCGTACTCGCCCGCCGACCAGGCGTCGTCGGCTGCGATCGTGAACGCGGCGTTCATCGGGAACTCTCCGCCCGCGCCGTTCTTGTAGGTCCAGGTGAAGGTCGCGCCGTTGTCCGTCGAGACCGCCCGCCACGAAGCGGGGAGGCTCAGGCTCGTCGTGCCGACGACGGTCGTCACCGTCCCGGTGGTGCCGACGCCGCCGACGCGCGCGAGCCACGAGCCGGTGTAGATCGTGTCCTCGGGGAGCTTCTCCGCCGCGAAGTCGGCGCTGCCGGCGGGACGACGGAGGATCACGCCCACGTCCGACCACTCGTCCTCGTCGTAGGACACGCCGGCGATCCAGACGCCGCTCGCCGCGCTCCCCCACACGTGGGAGAAGGCCATCGGCTCGCGCGCGAAGGCGTCGAGGCTCGTCCACTCGTGCGCGCCCGCGTCGCCCGCGGCGTAGTGGAGCACGCGCCCGGCGTAAGGCGCGACGTCGGCGCGCCCGCCGACCGCCCAGACGTCGTCCGGGCCGGTGCCCCAGATGCAGGTGATCGTCGCGTCGGCGTCGCCCGGCGTCTCGACCTCGGTGAACGCGAGCGTGGACGGGGACGCGCCCACGCCGTGGAGCAGCGTCGCGCCGTTGCTCAGCCAGATGTCGGTCGGGCCGCTCCCCCAGATCGCGCGGAGCGCGCCGAGCCCGGTCGCGTGTACTTTCCACGCGTTCGATTCCCAACGCAGCAGCCGGCCGTCGTCGGCGATCGCCCAGACGACGCCGGCCCCGTCGCCCCACACGCCCGTGAGCGTCGTCTTCGGCGGCAGCGCGGTGTGGCACCATCCGCCGGGCGAGCAGGCCGAGGGCGGCGCGCTCGTGTCGGCGCCGGAGTCGGCGTCCGCGCGGTCGCCGGCGTCGTCGTCTCCCGTCGGCAGGACGCTCGGTCCGCCGTCGCCGTCGAGGTTCTGCGCCTCGTCGGACTCGGCGCACGCCGCGAGCGCGCCGGCGAGGCTCGTCACTCCGATGACGGCGATCGCGCCGATCGCGCGCGAGAGCGTCCGTCGCGTCGAGATCCGGATCACGAACCGCCTCCTGCCTTCTTGCCGGTCGAGTGAAGGATGATCCCGTCGCCCACGATCCACACGTCGTCCGCGCCGGAGCCCCACACGCCGTAGAGCTCCGGCTTCGGGCCGACGGGCAGCGCCGCGACCGAGCTCGTCCACGACGTCCCGTCGTAGTGGAGGATGGTGCCCGCCTGGCCGACCGCCCAGACGTCCTTCGGCCCGGAGCCCCAGACGGATCGGAGCCGCGCGGTCGTCGGCGAGGTGACGAGCCGCCACCGCGCGTCGCCCGCGACGATCCGGCGGATCGTACCGAGCTCGCCGACGGCCCAGACGTCGTTCGCGCTGCTCCCCCAGACCGCGTTGAGGCCGACCGCCGAGCGGCTGTCGACCGGGGTGAAGCTCAGCTCCGCGGCGCTCGGGCCGGTGCCGTGGAGCGTCATGCCTTGCTCCCACGGGTTCGTCGCGCTGTTGTCGACGACCATCCAGACGTCCGTCGCGCTGCTCCCCCAGATCCCGCGGACGATC
>JAHBWH010000363.1 GCA_019637115.1 Myxococcales bacterium
TCCGCTTCGCCTCGCACGATTCCGCTTCGAACCATGCCCCGTGGGGGAGGGGCTGGCGACAGCCCCTCATAGGAAGCTGACTGGAAGCTCAGCCGATTTCGCAAGCCGCCCTACTGGACGGCGCGCAGCGAGCGGAGCGAGCGTAGGCTCGTGGGAGGGGGCCCCGCGGGGCTTCGTCGCACCGCGCTGTCGCGCGGTTGCGACAGTCTCGCGGAATCGTGCAGCTTCGCGGACTACGTCCGCTTCGCCTCGCACGATTCCGCTTCGAACCATGCCCCGTGGGGGAGGGGCTGGCGACCTGGCGACAGCCCCTCATAGGAAGCTGAGATCCGCGTCGCTCCAAGATTCGGCGGCGTCCGAACGAAGGGGCGGGACTCGGCGAAAACGGAGCAACTCCGGCGCCGACGTAGTACGCTTCAGGCGTTTTCCCGAGCCCCCCGAGGACGAGATGAGCTTGGAGCAAGAGCGCCCCCGCCCCCGCATCAACGCCGAGATCCTCCGCGACATCGGCCTCTTCGGAGGGCTCGACGACGAGACGCTCGGCATCCTGGCCCGCGAGCTGCCCACGTTGCACGTCGAGGTCGGCGAGACCGTGGTCGAGGAGGGCGACCTCTCCCGCGAGATGTTCGTGGTCGTCGGCGGCGAGCTCGAGGTGGTCAAGCGCGGCCCCCGCGGTGGCGAGTTCCGCGTCGCGCTCTTCGGCCCCGGCGACTGGTTCGGCGAGATGTCCATCCTCGACGTGATGCCGCGCTCGGCTACGGTTCGCGCCGTCGCGCCGACGATGCTCGTGCGCCTGACGAACGAGCACGTCGAGAAGCTCCTCTACCGGCGCGACCTGAAGGCGTACTCGCTGCTCTTGATGAACATCGCGCGCGAGCTCAGCCGACGCCTGCGCGTCGCGGATGGCATCCTCGGCCAGTTCGTGTCCAGCGTATCCGACACCTACGCGCCGCCGAAGAAGCCCGGCTGAGGCGTCGCTCTTTCCGCCAGCGGTGAACTCCGGCGTTGATGCTCGCGCGCCGACGTCGGTATCCTCCGGGCGCGGACGACGCCCTCCTGGTGCCCGCGAGGGACGGAAAGGACACACGTTTTCGTGCGGCGGCGCGGCGACTCGATGGATCTCCCGAGGCCCTTCGGGCCCTACACCCTGCTGCGGCGGCTCGCCGTCGGCGGGATGGCGGAGGTCTACGTCGCCAAGACCAAGGGCATCGGCGGCTTCGAGAAGCTCGTCGCGATCAAGGTCATCCACCCCCGCTACTCGGAGGACGAGCACTTCGTCCAGATGATGGTCGAGGAGGCGAAGCTCTCGGTGCTGCTCACGCACGTGAACATCGCCCAGACCTTCGACCTCGGCTGCATCGATGGGACCTACTTCATCGTGATGGAGCTGGTCGACGGTCCCGACGCCTACAAGCTCCTCAAGCGGGCGGCGGAGCGGCGGGTCCAGCTTCCCATCGACGTCTGCGCCTACATCGCCGCCGAGGTCTGCCAGGGCCTCGACTACGCGCACCGCAAGCGCGACGTCACGGGCGCGCCGCTGCACATCGTGCACCGCGACATCTCACCCCAGAACGTGCTGATCTCGCACGCGGGGGAGGTGAAGGTCGTCGACTTCGGGATCGCGAAGGCCGCCATGCGCAGCGGCCAGACCGAGGTCGGCGTCATCAAGGGGAAGTACTACTACATGTCCCCCGAGCAGGCGTGGGCCGACCCCGTCGACGCCCGCAGCGACATCTTCTCGACGGGGCTCGTGCTGCACGAGCTGCTCACGGGACAGATGGTCTATCAGGAGGACAACCTCCCGCGGCTGCTCGATCGGGTGCGGAAGGCCGACGTCCCGCCCCCGTCCATCCAGCGGCCCGACGTGCCCTCCGAGCTCGACCGCATCGTCCAGCGGTCGCTCGCGAAGCACGTCGTCGACCGCTACGAGTCGGCCGCGGACTTTGCTCACGACCTGATGGCCTTCGTCCAGCGCGTGGTCCCGACGTTCACTTCGTCCCGCGTCGCGGCGGTGATGGCCGACCTCTTCGACGACGTGCGGCCCGAGCCGCTCTCGAGCGTCGAGCACCGCCTGCCGAGCGACTCCGCGAGCCGCCCTCTGACGGCGCCGGTGACCGCAGGCCTCTCGAGCCCGGGGCTCTCGACGGGCGGCCTCGCGGCGATGCGCAAGCCGCAGGAGTATCGGCCCGATCCGAACAAGAGCGTCATCTTCGATCTGACGAGCTTCGAGGACGAGTCGACGAGTCGTCAGGTACCCCACCGACGCACCGCGCCCGTGCCCGAGACCACCGAGGACGACGAAGAGGACGACCTGACGGTGGTGCAGGGCCGATCGGCCGCGGTGATCCCAGCGCCGAGCGCGGACGCCGACGAGTGGGACGATGCGACACGCACGGCGCGGGGGAAGCTCAAGGATCTCCTCGACGAGGAAGGGTGGGGCGACGAGACGCTCATCGACCAGCAGTCCGAGCTCGTCGGCCGAATGCGCGAGGCGCTCGAGCGTCAAGTGGCGCTCCGCAACGCCGCGAAGCTCGCCGAGCCCCCGGCCCCCCCGCCGCCTG
>JAHBWH010000364.1 GCA_019637115.1 Myxococcales bacterium
CGCTCTCGCGGTCGCGCTGCTCGACCGCGACGACGAAGTGCCGCGCGCACCCTCCCGCGCGTCGCACGTCGTCATCTGCGATCCGCTCGACACTGCGGAGCAGACGTGGGTGTGGCGTCGCGCGCTCGGAAGCGAGGTCGAGATCTCGGTCCGCGAGCTCCGGGTCGGCATGGGCATGGCGCACGAGTCGGCGAGCATCGCGCGAGCGCGCGGCGTCGCGGGCGACGCGGGTAGCTTGCGGCAGGTGGTCGAGCAACTGCTCTCACCCGCCTCGCGTCGAGGCATCGAGGTCGAGCACCCGACGCAAGACCTCGCGAGCGTCGTGCTCCCCGAGGCGCCGCGCCGCGGCCTCACGCACGCGCTCACATTGGCGCGCATGCCCCAAGCGTTCGGAGAGCGACGCGGGGTAAAGATCTTGCTCAGCGGCGCACCAGGGACTGGCAAGACGTTTTCCGCGCGCGCGCTCGCCGCCGAGCTCGGAAGGTCGCTCTACCGGATCGACCTCGCGACGGTGGTCTCGAAGTGGCTCGGCGAGACCGAGAAGAACCTCCGCCACGCGTTCCTTGCCGCGCGCGCAGTCGGCGCAGTCCTGCTCTTCGACGAAGGCGAGGCCCTGATGGGCCAGCGTGGGGACGTCGCCCGCGGTTCGGACCGCTACGCCAACCTCGAAGTCGCGTACCTCCTGCAGGCGCTCGAGGCGCACGACGGCGTGGTCGTCGTCACCACGAACGCACGCGGCAAGATGGACGGCGCCTTCATGCGTCGCTTCGACGTGGTCCTCGAGCTACCGCGACCAGATGCCGCCGCGCGCGAGGCGCTCTGGCGCCGCGAGCTAGGCCAAGCGGCGGACGGCCTCGCGGAAGGCTTCCTCGCGGACATCGCCCACCGCGTCGAGCTCACCGGCGGCCACATCGCTGCCGCCGCGAGGCTCGCGCACGCCGCCGCCCACGCGGACGCGCGCCCGCTGGCCGAGGAAGACGTCCTCGAGGCGATCGCATTCGAGCACGACAAGCTCGGCGGCAGCATGAGCGCCGCACGCTTCCGCGAGGAGGCCGGCAAAGCGGGTGCGAAGTGGCGCAACTGAAGAGACCGAGGCCCAAAGCCGCACCCCCTGCCGCCGAGCCGGCAGCCGACGAGCCGCATCACCCGCGCGCGCGACCGATCACGACCACGTTCGGCTGGGGCCAATGCACCGTATGCGAGGAAGAGGGGGACACCGAGGCCTCCGCGGCGCCCCCGCCGCCGACCAATCAGCCGTTGCCAGACGTCAGCAACTTCGGCTGGGGCCAATGCAGGGTCGACGGCAAGACAGCGCCCGCAGCCCCCGCGCCGCCCATTCAGCGGCTGCCTGATGTGAGCAACTTCGGCTGGGGCCAGTGCACCACGTGCGAGGAGAAGCGCGACGACGACGCCCCAGCACCGACGCCGCCGGCCATTCAGCCGTTGCCAGACGTCAGCAACTTCGGCTGGGGCCAATGCAGGGTCGACAACAAGACAGCGCCCGCAGCCCCCGCGCCGACCATTCAGCGACTGCCTGATGTGAGCAACTTCGGCTGGGGCCAGTGCACCACGTGCGAGGAAGAACGCGACGACGCCCCAGTGCCCGCGCCGCCGAAGATTCAAAGGCTGCCCGACGTCAGCAACTTCGGCTGGGGCCAATGCACCGTCGACGCGCCCGACGCACCAGCCGAGCGCGAGGCCGACCGCGCCGCCGAGACCTCGGGCCCCATCGCGATACGCGAAGCCGCGACTGGCGGCGCGCCAAGCCCCGGCCTGCGCTCCATCCTCGACGGCCACGCGGGCCGCGGCGACGCGCTGCCCGACACTGTCCGCGAGACGCTCGAGCCCCGCTATGGCGCCGACCTGAGCGACGTCCGCGTACACGCAGGGGGCGAGGCCCATCGGCTCGCCACCGGCCTCGGCGCCAAGGCGTTCACGTACGGCAGCGACATCTTCTTCCGCGAGGGTGCCTACGACCCCGCGAGCCACGAAGGTCGGAAGACGCTCACCCACGAGGTCGCCCACACCGTGCAGCAGGCGGGCGGACGAGGCCGGGTACAGCGACAACCCACGCCGGCCCCCGCCGAGACACTGAGCGCCCCGCCCGCCACCAGTGCGCCGTCCCCCGACGTCGAGCGGGTCGTGCAAGAGATCCACCTCGCTCTTCACGGCTCGGGCGTCGCAGGCATGGTGGGACGTCATCGCCAGATTGTCCGATGGTTGCTTCCTCACGGCGGTGATGACGTCGTCGACACGGCGCTGACGCATCTCTCAGAGGCACCCAGGCCGGCGCGCGCGCTCGAGCTGCTCCGGGAGCATCGTGCTCAGCTCCGCGACATCGTCACCGCGTACCATCGCGACGGACGCCGCGACCTCGCGCAGGACTTTCAAGCGAACAGCCCCGAGCCGACCTTTCGCGCGGCGGCCGAGCTCATCCTGTCCGTGCTCACTGTTCCCGAGGAGCTGGCCCTCGTGCTGATGGATCGGGCCGGCGTCCGCGAGGGTTGGGGGCTGGTGGGCCTGGTGCTCGGGGGCGGCTTCACACCCGGGGGCCTTCGC
>JAHBWH010000365.1 GCA_019637115.1 Myxococcales bacterium
GGAGCGCGAGGCGCGTGCGGGGGCCGTGGGCGTCGAGATCCTCGCGCGCGCCCTCGGCGAGCTCGGCGAGTAGTCGGCGGGGTGGAGCCTCCGCGCACGCGGCTTCTTCTTGCGAGGAGAGCGCACCGGCGCTGGCGCTCGCCGCGAGCGCGGAGAGGTACGCGTCCTCGTCGACGAGGGTCGCCCACGCGGAGAAGGCGTGCTCGAAGGCGGCGAGCGCCTCGTCGTGCGCCTCGGGGTCGAGCGCGCGCGCGGTCGCGTGATGCAGGAGCGCGAGGTGGTGGACGAGCACGGGCCGCAGGCCGCGGTACGTCGGGGGTCGCAGCGCCGCGAGGAGGGGGTCGACGTCGCCCTCGAGCGCGCGGCGCGCGGCGCGCTCCCCCTCCGCGCTCTCGCGGACGAGGTGGAGCAGCCCTGCGGCGCGCGGGGAGGGCGGCGGCGCGCTCGGCCGCGTCGAGCGCGTCCAGATCAGGCGCAGGAGGGCCTCGTTCTCGAGCCGCTCGAGCAGCGCCTGGTCGTCGCTCCGCCACATCGCGCCTCGGGTGTACCACATCGACGAGGCGGCCCATCCGTGTCCGCGACCGTGTCCGTCTCGACGTTCAGCGGGTGACGCGAGCGGCCCGCAAGGCGGCGATGTCGTCCTCCGAGAGCCCTGCCTCGCGGAGGATCGCGTCCGTGTCCGCGCCCTGCCGTGGCGCGGGGCCTGCGGCGGGCTTGCCGGCCGGCGTGCCGAGGTGCAGCGCGTCGCCTTCGCGGGCGACGAGCCCGCGCGCGAGGACCTGAGGGTCCGCGAGCGCTTCTTCGGGGGTCGCGACGGGGTCGAGGCAACAGTCGTGCGCCTCCCCGAAGGCGGTCCATTCGTCGCGGGTGCGGCTCGCGAAGAGCGCCTCGAGCTTCTCCTGCAGCGCCGCCTGGTGCGGGCCAGGGACGAGCGCCTGCATCTCGGCGGGGATGCCGACGCCGGCGCAAAAGGCCATCCAGAACTTCGGCTCGAGCGCCGCGAGCGCGACGGCGCCGCCGTCTCGGGTCGCGTAGGTGCGGTAGGGGGCGATGCCGCCCATGAGCACGTCGCGACCGCGGCCGGGGTCGAGCCCACCCGCCCGCAGCCCGAAGCCGAAGATGGCGAAGCTCGCCGCGGCCTCGCTCATCGCGACGTCGACCACCTTGCCGGCGCCGGTGCGCGCGCGCTCGTGCAGCGCCGCCAAGACGCCGATGACGCCGTAGAGCCCGCCCCCGACGTCGGCGACCTGCATCCCCGGGGGCTGCGGGGGACCGTCCGCAGGGCCGGTGAAGCCGAGGACGCCAGCCCGGGCGAGGTAGTTGAGGTCGTGCCCCGCGCGGCTGGCGAGCGGGCCGTCCTGCCCGTAGCCCGTGATGGCGCAGACGATCAGCCCGGGGTGGGTCGCGAGCAGCACATCGTGCCCGAGCCCGAGGCGGGCGAGCACGCCCGGCCGGAAGCTCTCGACGAGCACGTCGTAGCGCGGCAAGAGGCGCAGGAGCGCGTCGCGGCCCTCGGGGCGCTTGAGGTCGAGGACCAAGCTGCGCTTGCTCCGGTTCAAGCCATGGAAGATCGCGTTCATGCCGTCGCTCGCGAGCGGCGGCATGGTCCGTAGGTAGTCACCAGCCTTCGGATCTTCGACCTTGTCGACCGCGGCGCCGAGGTCGGCGAGCAGCATGGTGGCGAAGGGGCCGGGGAGCAGCCGCGAGAGGTCGAGGACGCGGAGACCGTCGAGGGGGCGGGTCATGGGAGCCTCTTGTCGGGAGCAGGGGAGGAGGGCGCCGTTGGCGTCGCAGGTTAGAGACTGCACGACGCCGGACATGGGCGACGCAGACGGGTGATGTCGCGAGGGATGGGGGCCGAGGTGCGGAAGAGCGGGCGGCCTCGCGGCCCGACGCCCCACGCCGTCGAATGCGAAGAGCCAGACACACGAACGCCCCGCGCGGCGGACCACGCGGGGCGTCGGGATCACCTCGCGCGGGGCGAGGCGGCGTTCAGCTCAGGATCTCCTGGAGCTTGGTGGCGAGCATGGCGTCGCCGGAGACCTTCAGCTCGCCGCTGAAGTAGAGCTGCATCGCCGCGGCCGGGTTCTCGCTGATCTGGACCCAGTTCTCCGACGTGGTCTCGATCGTGCACTGCGCGTTGCCGGCGTCGCCGTCGGTCACGCCGGGGGCGTCCTTGAGGTTCACCGTCCAGGTGCCGCCGTCGTCGCCCGTGATGTGGAAGAGGAAGATCGCGTCGACGGCCTTGGCCTTGTCGGGGTTGTCGCTGATCCGCTTGGGGATGTCCTGCGTGAAGGAGGTCTTGGCGTCCGGCATCTGGTGCTCCTGAGAGTGTGTCGGGTGGGCGGGGGCGATGGGCCGCCGCCTGAACCACGATTCAGCGAGCGTTTGGTACGGCCTCGGGGGCGGGGGTGTCAAGGGGCTCGGCCGATCCGGCGACCGCGTCCACGGAATGATAGCGAAAATGGTGACCTCGTCCGCGATAGGGCCGGGTTTGCTATCGTGAAGGGCCCCTGCGACATAGGCCGGGGCGCTCGGCCGTAATGAGG
>JAHBWH010000366.1 GCA_019637115.1 Myxococcales bacterium
GTTGGTGAAGAGCGCGGCGTTCTTGACCCTCAGGGTCCAGCGATCGCCGTCCCTGGAGAGCTCGTGCGACGAGCGGGCCACGTGAGCGAGCTTCACGCCGCGCGCGAGATGGAAGACGAGCTTCACGCCGACCCCGACGGCCACCCCGACGAGGAGATCGGTCGCGAGCGTGGCCAGGATCGTGGCGACGAAGATCGTGAGCTGGTCGCGCCCGACGCGGTACATGCTCACGAACTCCTTCGGCGCCGCCAGGCGATAGCCCGTGAACACGAGCATCGCGGCGAGGGCGGCGAGCGGGATGCGGTGCACGACGCCCGGCATGAGCGCGACGCAGCCGAGGAGGAACGCGCCGTGGAAGAAGTTCGCCCACCGCGTGCGTCCGCCGTTCTGGAGGTTCGCCGAGCTCCTGACGATCTCCGAGATCATCGGGAGGCCGCCCACGAGGCCCGCGAGCGTGTTGCCGACGCCGACGGCGATGAGGTCCTTGTCGAGCTTCGATTTTCGGCGCCACGGGTCGAGCGAGTCGATCGCCTTCGAGCTCAGGATCGACTCGAGGCTGCCGACGAGCGCGAACATCATCACGTACTTCAGCGACGTCGCGCTCATGAGCTCGGAGAAGTCGGGGAACGTGACGATCGACGAGAGCTGTTCGGGCACCTTCACCAGGAACTCCGGCCCGACGTGCTGCTCGTGGAAGCCGAGCACCCGCTCGTCGTGGCTCGAGTCGAGCCCGAAGCGCAGGCCGAGCGGGACGGCCACCGCGAGGACGAGGAGCTGCGCGGGGATCCTCTTCGTCCACGCCGCCTTGAAGTGCGGCCAGACGAACATGATGGCGAGGCTCACGAGCCCGATCGTCGCGACGGGGGCGTTCGCGTGGATCAAGCTCCGCGGAATCTCGACGAGCAGCCCGAGCGGGTCCTTCGCCTGCGGCTTCACGCCGAGCGCGACGTGGACCTGCTTGGCCGCGATGATGACGCCGATCGCCGCGAGCATCCCGTGCACCGCCGCGGCGGGGAAGAAGTCTCCGAGCCTCCCCGCGCGCATCAGGCCGAAGACGATCTGCAGGAGCCCCGACGCGACGACGACGGCGATCGCGAGCTGATAGCCGCGCGCGGCGTCGCCGCGCCCGAGCTCCTCGACGGCGCCGACGGCGATCACGATGAGGCCCGCGGCGGGCCCCTTGATGGTCGCCGGCGATCCCATCATCAGCGTGACCACGAGACCGCCGATCACGGCGGTCATGACGCCGGCGAACGGCGGGAAGCCGCTCGCGATCGAGATCCCGAGACAGAGCGGGAGGGCGATCAGGAAGACGAGGAAGCCGGCCAGGCCGTCCGCCTTCCAGCTCCGGAGCAGGCCGGCGACACCGTCAGCGGGAGGCTCGCCTGGCGCTGGCGCCGCCGAGGACGCGGGTTCGATCATCGCAACGCGCCATCGCAAGCCCTGTGCCCCCCACGAGGCCTCCATGAAAGCGCGCGAGTCGTCGAGGAGCGTGTCCGCACGACACACCCTACGACCCCGAGCGAGTCGTCTGGACTCGCGCGCGCGCGTCCCGCGAGGCGGCCGCTCCCCGAGGCGGCGGCTCGAAGGTCACTCGCGCGCGCCTCGCCGCCGAGCCGCGGGCCGAGGGCGGCGTGGCATGCGCGGTGCTGCCCCCACCTCGACCCATGCCGGCGCCCTTCTCTGGTGCAGTCGCCCTTCTGCTTCGCCTCGCGATCGCCGAGGTCTACGCAGCCTCCCCGCCTCCTTCCTCCCCGCCGGCGACGACCGAGCCCGTCCCGCCCCCTTCCTCCGCGCGGGCGACGACCGAGCCCGCGCCTCCGCCGAGCGCCTCGAAGCCTCGAGGCGCGAGCGCTCCCGGCGTCGTCCCGTTCGCCTCGCTCGACAAGGGCGTGGGCGTCGCGTCGGCGGACGGCAACGACGTGCTCGGCGTCCACCTCCTGGTCCAGGCGCGGTACGAGCACGTCGAAGGCGATCGCCCGCGGGAAGACGGCTTCCGCGTCGCGCTCGCCCGCCCGGCGCTCCGCGGCGTCGCCTTCCGCAAGTGGCTGTCCTACTTCGTCCAGTGGGAGCTCGCCGGCGCTTCACCTTCGCTGCTCGACGCAGAGGTCGTCGTGCAGCCCGTCCCCGAGGTCGGCCTGAAGGTCGGACAGTTCTTGACGCCGTTCTCGCGCGAGTTCCTCGTGCCGCCGGGCGCCTTGCTCTTCCCGGACTTCTCGCCGTCGAACGTCCTCTTTCGCGACAACCGCGACACCGGCGCGATGGTCCTCGGCCGCGCGTTCGACGGCCGGCTCGAGTACTACGCCGCCGCCGTCAACGGAAACGGCATCAACCGCGGAGGCAACGACAACGCCGAGCTCGAGTGGGTGTCGCGCGTCGCGGTCAACGTCTTCGGCCAGAACCCGTACACCGAGATGCCCCAGCTCGTGACACGCGAGCCGGGGCTCGCG